>JASJCA010000052.1 GCA_030066215.1 Rhodobacter sp.
TCCATGCCGGTCAGCTCGGTGATCGACACCATGCGGCGGCTGCCGTCCTGCAGGCGGCTGGCCTGCACCAGCAGATTCACAGCGCTTGCGATCTGGCTGCGCACTGCCTTCAGCGGCATTTCGATTCCGGCCATGGCGATCATGTTCTCAAGACGGCTGATGCCGTCGCGGGCCGAGTTGGCGTGGATCGTGGTCATCGAGCCGTCGTGGCCGGTATTCATCGCCTGCAGCATGTCGATCACTTCCTCGCCGCGGGTCTCACCCACGATGATGCGGTCGGGACGCATCCGAAGCGCGTTCTTCAGACAATCCCGCGGGGTGACGGCGCCCTTGCCTTCGACATTGGGCGGGCGGCTTTCCATCCGACCCACGTGGGTTTGTTGCAGCTGAAGTTCTGCAGTGTCCTCGATGGTCAGGATGCGTTCCGAATTGTCGATGAACGAGCTGAGCGCGTTCAGCGTCGTCGTTTTACCGGAACCGGTCCCGCCCGAGACGATGACATTCAGCCGGCAGGCCACGGCGGCTTCGAGGTATATCGCCATTTCCGGGCTGAAGGCTCCGAATTCGACCAGATCCTTGATTCCCAGCTTGTCCTTCTTGAATTTCCGGATCGAGACCAGCGAGCCGTCGACCGCGATCGGCGGCACCATCGCGTTGAAGCGCGACCCGTCGGCGAGGCGCGCGTCAACGTAGGGGTTCGATTCGTCGACCCGACGACCGACGGCCGACACGATCTTGTCGATGATCCGCAAAAGGTGGCGCTCATCCTTAAACGTGATGTCGGTCATTTCCAGCTTGCCCGCGCGCTCGACGAAGATCTGCTGCGGGCCGTTGACCAGAATGTCGTTGACGGTGTCGTCCTGCAGCAGAGCCTCGAGCGGACCGAGACCGGTCACCTCGTTGTAGAGATCTTGATTGAGTGTGCCGCGTTCGTCCTTGTTCAGCACCACCGACATGTCTTCCAGCGCTTCGCCAGAGATCGCCGCGATTTCCGAGCGCAGATCCGCCTCGGAGGCATGCTCGAGCGCGGAGAGGTTGAGGTTGTCCAAGAGCCGCTTGTGCAGTTCAACCTTGATCTCGGCAATCCGCTCTTTGCGCTTGCGTTCCTTGTCGACAGGGGTGACCTGCGCCGCCTGCCGCGGCAGGGGCTTGCGCTGCGGTGCCGGGGCGGCAGCAACCGCCGCGGCGGGTTGCGACGCGGTCTGGGCTGTGGCGGCCGCGGCGTTCTGGCTCGGTGCCGGCGCATCGACGGGCTTGGCGCCGGCGGTCTTTTTGTAACGTGCGAACACGGGCTCGTTCCTTCTTCCTGTCCTCAGGCACCGGCCTCGACGTCGGCCTGTTCGGTATTGTGCTTGTGGATCGACTGCGCGAGTTTCTGGATCTCCTTGCGCAGCGGATTTTTCGCCGCGGTCTCGGCCAAGGGCAAGCCGTGGTCGCCGCTTTGCACCACCGGCTTGCCGCCGTCGGGCATCATCAGGTCGATAACCACATCCAGGCTTTCCGCCATGCGCTTGACCCGGGACTTGCCGTTAAGATCGGTGAATTTCGGCGCCCGATTCAGCACATAGCGCAGCTTTTCGTAGGGCAGATCCTCGCTTTTAAGCGCGCGGACCATCCGCAGCGTGTTCTGGGCCGAGCGCATGTCCAACTCCAGCGGCGCCAGATAGACGTGGCTGTCGGCCAAAACACTTTCGGTCCATTGCACGACGGTGGTCGGCATATCGACCACCACGTAGTCGAAATTCGCCGTCGCCACTTCCAACAGACGTTGGATGTCCTCGGGACCAATCAGGTCGAGCGGCAGGATATCCGACGGCGCGGTCAAGACATGCAGTTTTTCGTTGAAGCAGTCGAGGGCCTGCAGAAACGCGTCGGTGTCCATCACCGAGGTGTCGCTCAACAGCTCGTAAACCGCCTCGCGGCGGGGCAGATCGAGATAAGTCGCGACAGAGCCGAATTGCAGGTCGAGATCCAGAATGCACACCTTGGTGGGCTTTTTCTTTTCGACGTTGGCCAGTTCCCAGGCCATGTTGACCGCCAGTGTCGTGGCGCCGACGCCGCCGGCGAGCCCATGTACGGTGACGATCACGCCGTTGCGGTTCGCGCCGCCGGCATGCGCCAGGCCGGCATGCAGCGGGGCTGTCAGTTCGTTGGTCGGTTCGGGCGAGCGCAAACGCTCGATCGCGTCGTGCAACGTGCCCTCGGGCAGCGGGTAGGGCGCGAATTCCCGCGCCCCAAGCTTCAGCAACTGATGCAGGGCGATCGGGCTGACATTCTCGGCGATCAGGATCACCTTCAGCCCGTTCGAATTCGCCGTTTCGATCAAATCGGCGATGGCGGCGAGGTTGACTTCGTCCTGATCGTCGATCGCGATCGCCACAAATTCCAGGTATTTGGCGTCTGGCTGGGTGAAAAAGACCCGTGCATCCTCAAACGTCAAATCGCCCCAAGACTCGCCGAGCTCGGTTTCCATGTCTTCGATCAAGAGATCGAATTTCTGAACGTCACGTGCGACGGTGCAGGCCTGAATTGGCGCAGGATCCGTCTGCATGGCCGTACTAACTGTCATCACCCAGGTCCCTCTATTCCCAACGAAGCGCCTGTCCGACGGTTGGATGACACCGCCCGCCGGCTTCCCGGCCCTTCTTTCGGGGGCCGGAAAGACTGCCTCTAGAGTGAATAGTTGCTTGGGAAACTGGGCGAGATTACGGCCAAAAGATCGTAATTATTCGGTCTTTTCGAACGAAAGCTTCCGATCAGCCCTATTGTCCCTGGCCGGCGATAACCTCTAGCCCGGACTCGCGACGCGGCGGCGCTTCGGTTGCGCTTTCCACATATTCGCGGAAAATCACCTCGGCATATTTGCCGTTTAGAAGCGTCGGATGGGTCCGGATGAAGCCCGAGACCTCGGTCACCGCACGACGGTTGCGGCGTTCGCGGTCGGTCGTGGCGACCACCGGCTGAGTTTCGCCGAAGGACACCACCGCCTCGAGCCGCGAGCGGCTGACGCCTTGGCGTGCCAGGAAGGCGACGACCGCATTGGCGCGGCGCTGGCCGAGACGTTTGTTGTAGCCCTCCGACCCGACCAGGTCGGTGTGGCCATAGACGCGGAAGCGGATCTCCGGGAATTGCCGGATCCAATGCGCTTGGCGGCGCAGGATCGCCCGGGCATTGCCATCGAGCCGTGCCGAATTGAAGTCGAAGGTGACGACCGGGGTGACCTCGCGCTGGAAGCGGCTGTTGAGGTCGATCAGCACCTGCTTTTCGCCGTTGTGGATCTGGACGTTGTTCATCGTCGGGTTGCCGAAGCCGCCCTCGTCGAGGAATTCGCCGGCTGGTTGGGTCCAGCTCGAGAAGATCTCGCTGTCGCTGCAGGCGGTCAGGGCCAGCAGGCTTGCGGCGGCGAGGAGGGGAGTGCTGCGCTTGGCCATGATATCAATCCATTACGTAGCCATAGGACCCGGTGAAGTCCTGCTTGGCGACTTCCGCCACAGGACCCGTCCGGGGCAGGCGTTCGCCGGCGGCGGTCTTGCCGAACAGGAACAGGTCGGCTTCGGTGGGCGGCTGCAGCCGGTCGGTCGGCAGGGCCAGGGCCTCACCGCGGGTCGGCGTCACCAGATGTGGGGTGATGATGATCACCAACTCGCTCTGCTGACGCTCGTAGCTGGAGCTGCGGAACAGGGTGCCGAGCACCGGAATATCGCCAAGCCAGGGCACTTGGCCCACGAGATCCTGGAAATCGTCCTCCAAGAGACCTGCGATGGCGAAGCTTTCGCCGTCGCGCATCTCGACCACGGTGGCGGTCTCGCGGCGGCGGAAGGCATTGACCGAAATGCCACCCTGCTGGAACGTCACCGTGCTGTCGAGGCCCGAGACGGCCGCGTTGAGCTGCAGATTGATCACGTCCTTGTCGACAACGCGCGGGGTGAAGGTCAACTCGACCCCGAACGGCTTGTATTCGATGGTCACCGCGCCGTCGTTGTCAACGACGGGGATCGGGTACTCGCCGCCGGCCAAGAAGCTCGCCTCCTGTCCCGACAGAGCGGTCAGGTTCGGCTCGGCCAAGGTGCGAACAACGCCTTTAGTTTCAAGGGCTTCCAGAAGAATGCCCAGTTGCACGCTGCCGGCGGTGAAGCCCAGGGCCAACGCGCCTTCGGTGCCGGCCGTCACGGCGATCGGGCTGCCGAGAGCGTTGGTGCCATCCAGCCAGGTGCCGGTCTCGGTGTCGATGCCGACATCCACACCGCCGGTCGCCGCGATCGAGGACGACAGGCTCTTGCTGACCGAGCGCTCCATTTCGGCAAACCGCACCTTCAACATCACCTGTTGGGTGCCGCCGACCGACATCAGGTTCGACACCCGGTCCGGCGCGTAGCGTTGCGCAAGGTCAAGCGCCCGGTCGAGCCGTGCGGTGCTGCTGACAACGCCGCTAAGCACGATGCCGTCATTGGCGGTGCGCACCTCGATGCGTTCGCCGGGCAGGATCTGCTGCAAGCGTTCTTTGAATTCGGCGATGTCGGGCGCGACCTGCACCTCGACATTCGTGATCAACCGCCCGTCGGGTCCCAGAAGCGTCAGCGTGGTGCGTCCAGGCGCTTTGCCGAGCACATAGATCGTGCGGTCCGACAGCGTCGAGATGTCGGCGATCGACGGATTTGCGATCGATAGCTCCGCGAACGGGACGTCGCTTTCAACGACCACCGCGCGGTTCATCGGGACATTGAGATTGCGGGCTGTCGAGCCCTTCATCACGCGAAGAGTTTGAGCCTCGGGCGCGGGCGCCGAGATCGCGAGGACGGAAAACCCGATAAGGGCTGCCCCGAGGTGTCTAGCAATGTGCATGTGATCCTGCCTCTATGATCACCAATAGCTGGTCTAGATTGCCAGCGTTCGCCCGACCATGACCGAAAAACTGTTTCCACGCAATAATCAGAAGGTTGCAGCACGCACTTTATGTGGATAACTGGCAACAGACTGGGCCGACTGGGGGGCCAAAATGCAAACAGGCCCCGGATTCGGGGCCTGCCTACGGGATGTTGTACTGCTAGTTCGTGCAGGGGATCGGCGTCTCGATGATGTCGGCACCGCGACGGGTCCGGATCGTGCAGACCTCTTCCTCTTGCACTTCGGCGATCTGCTCCGCCTCGATGCCCAGAAGCGTCGACTGGTTGATCGTGACGTTGGCATCGGCCACCTTTTCGTCGGTGGCGCCGAGCAAGGACAGCGACAACCGGCCGGTGTTCTGCGCCTGCGCCAGAGCGGCAACCTGCAGGGGCGAGGCCTCGACAGTTACCGTGCGGGCGATCGTCGGGCTGTGCCGATCCTCGTCGGCGATCTGGTCGACCGCGACCAGGCGCACGCCAGACTGGATCAGTTGAGTGACCTCTTGCTCGGTTTCGCCGCCGCGGGTGCTGGGGAGCCGACCGCTCCAGTAGACGTCGACCCGGTCGCCCGGGCGCAAGAAGCCTGACACGCCGCTGGCCACGTCAACGCGGATGGCGAATGCGCGCATGCCCTTGGTCAGGCGTGAGCTGACGCCGGCATCCTCACCGGGCTCGGTGACCTTGACGGCCAACAGCGCCTCGTCCTTTTCCATCGCACGCAACGCGGTGCGCAGCTCTGTCTCGCCTTCGGGAAAGACCGCCTCGATGCCAATGAAGGCGCCTTCCGGCACCGCGGTTTCCGGCCACTTCACTGGACGCACGTCTTCCTGGCTGATCGGCTCACCATAGGCGACCTGCCGGTTCAGCACGACGACCTCGACGGTCGGGACGATCTGATCCCGCGCGGCGCGCTCGCGCGCCAGTTCGGCCTGATAGGCGCCGATATAATCCTTGGCCATGTATACGGCAAAGCTGGCGAGGCCGACGCCAACCACCAAGACCAGTCCAAAAACCAACCTCATCGTTTGTCCTTCCACTCTAGGGCCACACGCCAGTCACTCGTGGCGCGCGGGATATCGGCCCTGACTATCTTCGGGGATTCTGGCGAAACCGTGTGCAGATCACGGTTTTGGTGCGTTATTTTCCCGGAAAGCGAACAGTGTCGTCCGACTTCGGTCAATTATCGCCTTGCGCGGCCGCCAGATAGGGTGCGGCGTCCCGGCCGATCTGCCGGTCTTGTCCCGTTGTCTGCGGTAGGATCGCGACGGTTGCCAGCAGGACGGCGATCATCGCCGCAGCCGCAATCGAAAGCCCGTCTAGGTGCTCGGCCTGCTCCTCCGCCATTCTTGGCCACATGTCCCTGCCTCCATATTGTTGTTTTCTTTGGTGCGGCGCCCGCCGGCATGGGTTGTTGACGAGTATTAGGCGAATTGTGGCAATTTCATGGCGAACTCACCGCGGCGTCGGGTCTGGCGGAATGCCGCTGCCGCTTGGCGCCTGTAAAAAACGCCAAGGGCCGCGCCCGAGTGGAGGACGCGGCCCAGATAGGTCGAAAAGACCTTAGTAGGTGGTCTTGATGCCTTGCGCCGACAGGTGCGAGCCGATTTCGTCGGCATAGTCGTCGGTAGCGCCGCCCACGGTGGTCAGCACGGCAATGCCGAGGCCGACGATGGCAGCGGTCAGCACGACCCAGTCGACGGTCACGGCGCCATCTTCGTCGCGCTCGAAGCGCTTGATCAGGTTGAACAGTTTCATCTCTCTCTCCGGTGGTTCTGGTTCTTCCAGTTTGTTGTGCCCTCGACCGGCGAGGCGTTGGCCTTTTCGGCGTCTTGGCGACCGAAGATAGACAGTGCAAATGGGGCAGGATTGGGGCAGGATCGGTACAATTTATGAGAGAATGAAAGTACCGACTGCAACCGCGAAACGGTGTGTTTCAATATCTACTACAATCAACAAAAAAGGCCGCGTCCGAGATGGTCGCGGCCCTTTTGATGTTTTCGAGGAAGACCTTAGTAGGTGGTCTTGATGCCCTGAGCCGACAGGTGCGAGCCGATTTCATCGGCGTAGTCGTCAGTCGCGCCACCAACGGTGGTCAGCACGGCAATGCCGAGGCCGACGATGGCAGCGGTCAGGACGACCCAGTCAACGGTCACAGCACCGTCTTCGTCGCGCTGGAAGCTCTTGAGCAGGTTGAACAGTTTCATCTCTCTCTCCGTAGTTTCTGACGCTTGCGTCACGGTACCTCCACAAGCGCGGGGGGAAGCAGCTCTCCCTTTGCCCGTCTCGGCATGGAGCAAGTAGGCCCCGGAATTCGGGCAAGATTTGGGCGGGGATCGTACAATTTTGGTCTATGTGATTTTTCTTGGCAGAGTGTCCATAACCCACTGAATTTTAGCCTTTCTTTCGTTTCGACGTCGTGTAGGTTCGGTGCGGGGCGTGGCATTGATCACAGTCTGAGCGGGAAAAATTGCCTGTGTGTCGACGCCGTCCTGGCCAAAAGAACAGGACTTTGCGAAACAGTTCAAAACACCAAATCGGGCAGAGCAGTGCCTTCCATGAAGCAAACCGTCCTCGCGCTGGTCCTGGCGTATGTTTTTGGCGTTCCGCCTGCGATGGCGGACGAGCCAAAGCCGTTTCCGGACTTCACCTTCAAACGCGTGGGCGTGCCGAAGCCGGGTGCAGGAAAACGCATCACCGTCCAGATCCAGCCGCAAGCGCCGAAACCGAAGCCACCGGCGGACGAGCCAGAAAGCGAAACCGTCGCCGTCGGCGCCTTCGATTGGTTCTGGCAGGCCGTCTCTCCCGATCTCACCGCCGGCAGCCCGAGCCGCTTGGCCGTGGCGGTCCGCGAACTCGACAAGGGCCCCGGCGTCGCCGCGCCGCGTCTGCAGGCCTTGCAAGCCATCGCCCAGGCCCATGGCCGTGACATCCTGATGGCGACGATCGGCACCAAGGTGTCGCCGGCGCTGGTGCTGGCAGTGATCGGCATCGAGTCCTCGGGTCGCAGCGACGCTGTCAGCCCGAAAGGCGCCACCGGGCTTATGCAATTGATGCCCGCCACTGCCGAAAGGTTCGGGGTGGCCGACATCGCCGATCCTGCCGACAACATCCGCGGCGGGGTCGCCTATCTCGACTGGTTGATCGACCGGTTCGATTCCGACCCGTTGCTCGTTCTGGCAGGTTACAACGCCGGTGAAAACGCGGTGCGCAATCACTCCGGTGTGCCGCCTTACAAAGAGACGCGGGCCTATGTGCCCAAGGTGCTCGCCGCCTGGACCGTCGCCCGCGGCCTCTGCCTGACCCCGCCCGAATTGATCACCGACGCCTGCGCCTTCGCCTTGGTCGGAGCCGCCCCGGATGGCTGAGCCGCGGCCGCTGGTGCTCGACGTCGACGGGACATTCCTGCGCACCGACATGCTCTTTGAGTGCTTCTGGGCCGCGCTTGGCCGGGATCCGTTCGGCACTTTGCGCGCCAGCCTGACCCATTTTGGCCACCCCGAGGTGCTAAAGCGCGAATTGGCGGATCTGGCCGAGTTGCGCACCGATCTTCTGCCGGTGACCCCCGCCGTCGCCGCCCTGGCGCGGGACGCGCGAGCGGAGGGACGCGAGGTCGTGCTGGCTTCGGCCTCCGACACCTCGCTGGTCGAGGCGCTGGCCCGTCACCATGGTCTCTCGCCGCGCAGCTTCGCCTCGACCACAGACATCAACCTCAAGGGCGCGGCCAAGGCCGAGGCGCTGGTCGAGGCCTTTGGCGAGCGCGGCTTCGACTATGCCGGCGACGCCGCCGTCGACCGCGCCGTCTGGGACCGTGCGCAAGCGGCGGTGATCGTCGGCAGCCATCCGGCCGTCGCCCGGGCGCTGCGCGCCGCCGGCAGGCCCGTCACCGAGCTGCCCGGTGGCTGGCGCGGCCGCGACCTGGCCCGCGCCCTGCGCCCGCATCAATGGGTCAAGAACGTGCTCTTGCTGGTGCCGGCAATCGCGGCGCATCAATTCGACCTCGCCACCTTGGCCCTGGTGCTCTTGGGTATCGCCGCCTTCTCGGCCGCCGCCTCGTCGATCTACATCGTCAACGACCTGCTCGACCTCGAGGCCGACCGCCTGCACGCCACCAAGCACCGCCGCCCCTTCGCCAACGGCGCGGTGCCGATCAAGGTCGGCATGGCGACGAGCCTCGCCCTCGGCCTCTTGGCGCTTGGCCTCGGCGCCTATCTCGGCGCGGCGTTCCTGGGCGTTGTGGCGCTCTACATGGTGCTGTCGCTGGCCTATTCGCTGACGCTCAAGCGCCTGCGCTGGATCGACATCGCGGCGCTGGCCAGCCTCTACACCTTGCGCGTGATCGCCGGCGCCATGGCGGTCGACGTCTACGTCACCGGCTACCTGCTAGTCTTCATCTTCCCCGCCTTCGTCACGCTCGGCTGCGTCAAGCGCATGACCGAGGTGACGCTGGCCAAGGGCGACGAGCGCCTGCCGGGCCGCGGCTACGGCAAGCCCGACCGCGGCGACTTGCTGAACGTCGCCTGCCTCGGCGCCTTCGCCGCCGTGCTGATCTTCTTCCTCTACAGTTTCACCGATCAGGGCCGGGCGCTTTACCCCACGCAATGGCTGCTCTGGGTGGCGATCCTGCCGCTTGCCGCCTGGCTCGTGCGGATGATCTGGCTCGGCTACAAGGGCCGGCAGGACTACGACCCGATCGTCTTTGCGATGCGCGACAAGCACGGGCTCGGCCTGATCTGCCTGACCCTGTCGATCATGTTCTACGCCGCCGGCCTCTGGCAGCAATGGGTCGGCTGACCCACTCCCAAGCTTCCCCTTCATCTGGCCGGAAATATCTCGGGGGAGCGCGAGGGGGCAGCGCCCCCTCGCCCCGGTCGGATCGCGCGAAGCGCGATTCGAACCCGCTCAGATCGACAGCTTCTTGAACAGAGGTTCCGGGATCAGCCGGATCACCAGCATGATCGCCCACCAGATCCACGCCGAATAGATCACGTTGCGCCGCCGCGCCACCGCCCGCAGGATGTCGCGCGCCACTGTCTCGGGCGTGGTCATGAAGGGCAAGGATGGCAGCCCCCAAGTCATCGCGGTGTCGACCGGGCCGGGCTTGACCGTCACGACATGCCCGCCCGACCGCGTCAGCCGGTTCCGCAGCCCCGACAGATAGGCGTGAAACCCCGCCTTGGCGCCGCCATAGACGTAGTTGCCGAGCCGCCCGCGGTCGCCCGCAACCGAGCCCACGCCGACCACGGTGCCCGCCCCGCGCGCCTCGATCTCGGGCGCCAGCATCTGCAGGACCCGTGCGGGGCCGGAGAAACTGTCGATCACGGTGCCGTCGATCAGGGCCGGGTCGGCGTCGATCTCGGCCTGGTCGGGCATCGAGCCCACGAAGACCGCGGCGTTCAGCACGCCCGCTTCCCGTGCCACGCGCGCGATCAGCGCTTCGAAGCCCTCCGGGCGGCGCGCGTCAAAAGCCGCCGGCTCGGCCAGCCGCGCCCCGCGCATCCGGCAATCCGCCGCCAGCGCCGCCAGATCGTCGCCGTCGCGCCCCGCCAAGACCAGCCCGTCGCCGCGCTCCGCCAGGGCCCGGGCCAGCGCGCGCGCCATCGACGAGGTGGCGCCCAGTATCAGCCAGGTCTCGCTCATCTCAAGCCCAACCGCCGCACCAGATCGGTCGCCATCGCGACGTCGGGGTCGGCCTTGGTCACTTCGGCCAGCCAGTCGCCGTGCTCGGGGTACATCGCCCGCACACGGTCGCCCGAAGCCAGCGAGTCCTTGGCCAGATAGATTCGCCCGCCGGCCTCGGCCGCGATCTCTTCCAGCGCGCCGACCAGTCGCACCACCCCAGGCCGGTTGGGGAAATCGACGGCCAAGGTATAGCCCTCCATCGGAAAGCTCATGTACCCGGCCCGTCCCGGCCCCATGCGCTTCAGCACCGCCAGCGGCGAGGCCAGCCGCGACGCCGCGATGCGCCGCAGCATCTCGCGCAGGGCCTCCGCCTCGGCCACCGGCACCACGCATTGGAACTGGTGGAACCCGGCCTTGCCGTAAAGCCGGTTCCAGTCGTGGATCCGGTCGAGCGGGAAGAAGAATTCGCCGATCGGCTTCACCACCGTGCGCCCGCGCGCTGGGATGCGGCGGTAGTAGCCGGCGTTGAAGGCCCGCACGACCGGTGGCGACAGGACAAAGCCGGGCGCGTCGAGGGGCACCGATTTCGCCGGCTTCGGCGCGGGCACCAGCCCGGCGCCGGTCTCGGCCTCTTCCAGCATGCCGCGGCCCAACGACTGCCCTCGCGCCGTGGCGTCGATCCAGCCCACCGTGTAGGTCGCCTCGGACCGGTCGAGTAGCCCGAGGAAGGCATCGAGCGTCTCAGCCCGCCGTTCGGTCACCGTGACGATGTCGCCCTTGGCTCGGCCAAGCTGCAGCTCGGCCGCGGCGATCACCCCGGTCTGGCCGAGCCCGCCCGCGGTCGCCTTGAAGAGCTTGGTGCCGGGCTTCACCTTGCGCGGGCCCTGGCCAGTGATCAGGGTCAGCGAAGCGACATGCTGGGCGAAGGATCCCGCGCCGTGGTGGTTCTTGCCGTGCACATCGTTGGCAATGGCGCCGCCGACGGTGGCAAAGCCGGTGCCGGGCATCACAGCCGGCAGCCAGCCCTTGGGGGCGAGTATGCGCGCGATCTCGCCAAGCGTCATGCCGGCCTCGACCTCGAGCACGCCGGTCTCGGGGTCGAAGCCCAGGAACCGGTCGAGGCGAGTCATGTCGACGGCCCGGCCGCCGTCGTTCAGACAGGCGTCGCCATAGCTGCGCCGCCGTCCGATCGCAGGGGCGGGCGCTTCGGCCATCAGGGCGGCCAGCGCCGACCGCTTTTCCGGCCGCGCCAGCTCGCCGGAGGCCCGCAGCGCCCGGCCCCATCCGGTGTATTCAGCGGTTTTCCAGCGCATCGCGGGCCTTCAAGGACAGACGTTCGGCGAAGGGGAAAACGGCAAAGCCGATGCCGATGGCGAACCACAGCGTGGTGACGCGGATGATCAACGTGGCGGGGACCGAAACCTCGAGCGGGATGCCTTCGAGCATCAGGAGCCCGATCATCGCCGCCTCGGCCCCGCCGACGCCGCCCGGCGCACCGGTCAGCCCGCCGGCGAGCGTGGCGAAGACGAAGAATGCAACCGCGGTCCAGAACCCGATATCGGCGCCCATCCAGGTCAGCAGCAAGTGAAACGCATAGCCCTCGGCCAGCCAGCCGATCACGCCCAGCACCGCCGCGCCGGCCATCACGCGGGCCGACGAGAATCGCGCCAGCGACCGCGCTGCGGTGCGCACGCGCGCAAAGAGCCGCGGCCAAAGCCCCACGACCCGGTAGGCGGCCGAGGCGATGCCCGACAAGAGCCGCGGCCTTGTCGCGACATACGCGGCCAAAAGCGCCAGGGCGACCACCGGCAACGCGCCGGCCATGCCCGCTGCCGACAGCGACACTGCAACCGCCAGGATCAGCGCCATCGCGGCGAGGTCTGAGGCGCGGTCGACCAGAACCAGAGGTGCCGTGCGCTCGAACGACCAGCCGGTCTCGCGCCGGAGCCAGCGCATCCGCACCAGTTCGCCCACCCGGCCCGGCGTCACGCTCATTGCAAAGCCGCCGAGGAAATGCCGCATGTCCTGGCCGACGCCCGTGGGCAGACCCAGCCGGCGGGCGAAGAGGTGCCAGCGCAGGCCGCGGAAGCCGTAATTGACCAGGCTCAAGGCCAAAAGCAGCAGGATCTCGGGCGCGGTCAGCTTGGCGATCTGCGCCATGGTCTCTTGCCAGCCGGTCGCCGCCGCCAGGCTCACGAGCCCCGCCAGCACCAGCGCAAAGAGCCCGCCCACCACCAGCGCGTCGCGCCACCGCGGGCCGGGCTTCGCCGCTGTCCGAGGCGCCAGGGGAGTGTTGGTGCTGCTCATCGCCATTCCGGCCCGGTGCTAGAGACAAACTTGGGCAGAAATATGGTGCTGTTTCCAGAAGGGGAACAGAAAACACGGCGCGGGTATATGGGAACCCCGCACTCGCGTTCAAGGGGTGCCATCGCGATGTGCGCTCACGCACATTCGTCACGAATTGCTCACGCTCATGTTCATTGATGTTTCAACGGGCCAAACCCATTTCCCGGTCATCGAAGGCGACACCGCCCGAGACACAACCCTGAGACCAAACACACGACCAACCTGATGGAGACTGACATGAAGAAACTTGCCCTGACCACCGTCATCGCCCTGGGCGTCGCCGCCCCGGCGCTGGCCCAGACCCAACTCGAAGCGTCCGTCGGCGCTGAAGCCGGCCAGTACACCCTGAGCGAGCTGGTGCAGCTGAAAGACGCCGCGACCCGCACCTCGAACGAAGGCCGCGTCTACTTCGGCAACGAGCAGATCAACTTCTCGGCCAAGAACCAGCACAACGGCACCGCGCGCTCGATCTTCGCCACGCTCGCCGAAGAATCCCGCGACAACGACTAATCGAACCCACTGAACCCGAAAGGAAGACCGATGAAAAACCTTGCTCTGACCGCTTTGCTCGCCCTGGGCGTCGCCGTCCCCTCGATCGCTTCGGCGATGGACAGCCAGACGCTGCACAACGACCGGGCGGCGAAGATCTTCGCGCAGTTCGCCGAAGAATCCCGCGACGACGACTAATCAAACCCACTGAACCTGAAAGGAAAAATCCGATGAAAAACCTTGCCTTGACCGCTTTGCTCGCCCTGGGCGTCGCCGTTCCCTCGATCGCTTCGGCGATGGACAGCCAGACGCTGCACAACGACCGGGCGGCGAAGATCTTCGCGCAGTTCGCCGAAGAATCCCGCGACGACGACTAATCGAACCCACTGAACCTGAAAGGAAAACCGATGAAAAAAGTCATCTTCACCGTGATCGCGATGGGCGTTGCCGCTCCGGCTCTGGCCCAAACCCAGCTCGAGCGCTCGGTTGGCGCCGCGCCCGGCCAGTATACCCTGAACGAGCTGGTCCAGCTGAAAGACGCCGCGACCCGCACCTCGAACGAAGGCCGTGTGTTCTTCGGCAACGAGCAGATCAACTTCTCGGCCAAGAACCAGCACAACGGCACCGCACGCGCCATTTTCGACCAGCTGGCGGAAGAATCCCGCGACGACGACTGATCCTTCGGATCAGGACCACAAGATCCCCGGGGGCCCCATCAGGGCCCCCGCAAATATTTGTGAAATCCGAATACGCGCTACCGTGCGAAGACGTCCGCCCAGTCGGGATGCCGCCGCCGCTGCGCGTTCACAAAGGGGCAGAGCGGCATGATCTTGAAGCCCTCGGACCGGGCATCCGCCACCAGTCGTTCCACCAACCGCAGCCCTACGCCCGTGCCACGGATCTCGTCCGGTACGCCGGTGTGATCGGCGATCACAAGGCTCGGGGAGGCGATCGAATAGGTCAGCTCGGCCGTCAGCCCGTCGACCTCGGCGACATAGCGGCCCTTCGAGCCCTCGACCTCGCGCCGGATCTCAGACAATCGAGGCCTCGGTCTTGGCGATCATCTCTTCGCGGGTAACGCCGGGCGCCAGTTCCGAGATATGCAAGCCGCGGTGGGTGACGTCCAGAACGCCGAGGTTAGTGATGATCCGGTCGACCACGCCCTTGCCGGTCAACGGCAACGAGCAGTGCCGCAGCACCTTCGAATCGCCATGCTTGTTGGTGTGGTCCATCACAACTACGACCCGGCCGACCCCGGCGACGAGGTCCATCGCCCCGCCCATGCCTTTCACCAGCTTGCCGGGGATCATCCAGTTCGCCAAATCGCCCTTTTCGTCGACCTCCATCGCGCCCAGGATCGCCAGCGCGATCTTGCCGCCGCGGATCATCCCGAACGAGGTGGCGCTGTCGAAATAGCTGGTGTGGTCCAGCGCCGTGACGGTCTGCTTGCCGGCATTGATCAGGTCGGCGTCGATCTCGTCCTCGGTTGGAAACGGTCCGATCCCCAGCATGCCGTTTTCCGACTGCAGCGTGACGTTGACGCCCTCGGGCACGTAATTGGCCACCAGGGTCGGAATGCCGATGCCGAGGTTGACATACATCCCGTCCTCGAGTTCCTGCGCGGCGCGTTCGGCCATTTGGTTTCTGTCCCAAGGCATCAGCGAAGTCCTTTTCCGTGGGCGGTCATTCGGGTTTGCTCAGCCGGCTGACATCCTTCTCCAGCCGCTCGATCACCTCGGTGATCCGGTCCTGCGAGCTGGCGATGATCTCGGCGGTTTCCAGGTTGGCCATCGTTGCGGCCAGCGTAACGGTCACCAGGATTTGATCCTGCGCCGCTTCTGGCCCGAATTGCTCGGCCACCAGCCGCCGGGCGATATGGATATAGGATTCCACCCGATCCTGGATGACGCCGACGCGGTCCCTATCGACAAGATGCTGCATTCCGCCTCCTCAAGCCGCCCGTGTGGTGCGCTGTTCGATGCGTTTTTCGTGATCGCCCTGGATCAGCCGGTGCACGTAAATGCCCGGCAGGTGAACGTGATCGGGGTCGAGCTCGTTGGGTTCGACGATTTCTTCGACTTCCATCACGCAGACGCGGCCGCACATCGCCGCCGGTGGGTTAAAGTTGCGCGCGGTCTTGCGGAAAATCGCGTTGCCGGTGGTGTCGGCGCGCCAGGCCTTGACGATCGACAGATCGGCGACGATGCCGCGCTCCATGATGTAGGTCTCGCCGTCGAAGTCCTTGTGCTCCTTGCCCTCGGCGATCACGGTGCCAACGCCGGTGCGGGTGAAAAAGCCCGGGATGCCGCAGCCGCCGGCGCGCATGCGCTCGGCGAGCGTGCCTTGCGGGTTGAATTCCAGCTCCAACTCGCCCGAGAGGAACTGGCGCATGAACTCGGCGTTCTCGCCCACGTACGAGCTGATCATCTTCTTGATCTGCCGGGTCTGCAGCAAAAGGCCCAGGCCGAAGTCGTCGACGCCGGCATTGTTCGAAGCGACGGTGAGGTTCCTGACGCCGGCGTCCCGGATCGCGGCGATTAGGTTCTCGGGGATGCCGCACAGGCCGAACCCGCCCGCGGCGATCAGCATGCCGTCGTGCAACAGCCCGTCCAGAGCCTCCGCCGCCGAGCCGTAGACCTTTTTCATCGCGCTCTCCCCTGATGTGACGGACCGGCGCCGTTCTGCCGCCGCCGCCGGTCAGAGTCAATCGCCGCAGCTCGGCAGGGCCGCCTTCGCCACGGCATGGGCACCGCCGGTCGGCCTGCGACAATCGGGCCGTTTGCGGGCTGTGGGTCCAGCTCCCACCTCAGGTTGAGAAGAAGCGCGCGAGATTGTCTGGAGGAGGAAGGCAATGATACCTCGCACCCTATCGAGCAAAGCTCTAAAAACCACAGTTTTCGCGCTGGCCGCATCCGTCTTGCTTGGCACCGCCGCGCAGGCGGGCAACGTCTGGCTTGACATCGTCGGAATCCAATCCACGGCGTCGGCAGGCGACGCGGCGGTTGGCAGCCACAATCGCGCCGTGGCCGAAATTCTGGCGCACGACATGGCGGGCAATCCCGTGGCGAATTTGGCCGGTCCGGGTTGGACCGGCGATGAAGCCGGTCCGATCTCGATCAAAGGGTGGCGGATTAGGACCCTGGATGTCGGTGCGGCGGGCTGCGATTTGAAGCCGATCGCGTTGCAGAATATCGGCGACGGGACCTATTCGTTGATGCTGGGGACGGCCTCGACCTCGGGCCCGTGCGATTGGAAGCGCGGCGACTACGTGTTTTCGCTATCGATCAAGGCAGGCGGCCATAGCGGCATCGGTTTGGGGCATATTCCGATCCGGTGAACGGCGAGCGCGCCGGCGTACCGTTCGATCGGCACAAGGCCCGCCGGGCGAAAGTTGGGCGGGCCAGATGCAGCCTGTGGTCCGGTGCATGGCCGGCCGCAGGGCGGAGAGCCGGCCCGCGCGAAACTCTGAGAATGCACAGGCGTTTCAAACCGGCGACCGGTGACCCAAGGCGGGATCGGCCCTGGCGCAATCGCCAACGGTCGGATTTGGCTGGCAGCGGCCGTTCGAGCAACACCCTACCGCGCGGCCTTTAGGCCGAAGGCCGCGTGATCGCCGGCGCGCGCCCCGATGGGTTGGCGATTTGCCCGGACCCGTGCACCGCTTGAAGTTTTACGGACTCGACAGCGAAAAAACGCTGCCGATCAGACGTTAGTTCGCCCCCCGCAGGCCGGCGATAGTCGCGGCTTCGCACCCGGGCTTACGATGCCGTCTCCAGGCGCAACCCGGCCCGACCGGGGCCCGCGCGTCACCCCGCCTTCTTGCGCGCCCGTCCGCGGCCGCCCTTTTTGGCGGCCTTCTCGGCGATCAGCTCGACCGCCATCTCCATCGTCACCGCCGCCGGCTCGGTTCCCTTGGGCAGCGTCGCGTTGACCCTGTCCCACTTCACATAAGGTCCGTAGCGGCCGTCCATTACGTTGACGGTGCCGCCCTTCTCAGGGTGTTCGCCCAACTCTTTCAACGGCTTGGCGGCCGCCCCGCGCCCGCGGCCCTGTTTGCTGGCCTTCTCGGCCAGAACCTCGACCGCGCGGTTCATACCGATGATGAAGACCTCGCCGGCCTCGGGCAGATTGGCGTAGAGCCGCCCGTGCTTGACGTACGGCCCATAACGCCCGATCCCGGCCTCGATCGCCTCGCCGTCCTCGGGATGCGGCCCCACCACGCGCGGCAGGCTCAACAGCATCAGCGCCTTTTCCAAGTCGATCTCGTCCGGCGACCAGCCGTCGGGCAGGCTCGCCCGCGGCGGTTTCTTGTTTTCCGCCGTGGCCTCGCCGCGCTGCACATACATCCCGAACCGGCCCGAACGCAGGCTGATCTCGTCGCCCTGGTCGACGCCGATCACCCGATCACCCCCGGCCTCTGCCTCGCCCGAAATCGGCCGTGTGTAGCGGCACTCGGGATAGCGCGAGCAGCCGATGAATCCGCCCGAGCGCGAGGGTTTGAGGTTCAGCCGACCCTGACCGCACAGCGGGCATTCTCGCGGGTCGCCGCCATCGCCGCGCGGCGGGTAAAGCACCGGCGCCAGGGCCTCGTCGAGCCGGTCGATCACGGCCGCGGTGCGCAGCTCGCTCGCCTCGTCGATCTGTGCCTTGAAGTCGCGCCAGAACCGCGCCAGCACCTCCTGCCAGTCGCGCGCACCCGCGGTGATGTCGTCGAGTTCCTCTTCGAGGTTCGCGGTGAACTCGTAACCCACGTATTTCCGGAAGAAGTTCAGCAGAAAGACGGTGACGATGCGGCCCTTGTCCTCGGGGATCAGCCGGCCCTTGTCCTTGCGCACGTATTCGCGGTCCTGGATCGTGGTGACGATCGAGGCATAGGTCGACGGCCGCCCGATCCCCAGCTCTTCCATCCGCTTGACCAGCGTCGCCTCGGTGTAGCGCGGCGGTGGCTGGGTGAAGTGCTGTTCCGGCGTCACCGACCGTTTCTCGGCTGCCTCGCCCCGGGTGATCTGCGGCAGCCGCTTGTCGTCGTCATCGGCGGCCGGCTCGTCGCGTCCCTCCTCGTAGACCTTCAGGAACCCATCGAACAGCACCACCTGGCCGGTGGCGCGCAAGCCGACCTGGCCGTCGGCGCTGGCCACGTCGACGGTCGTCCGCTCCAGACGCGCGGCGGCCATCTGGCTGGCGATCGTGCGCTTCCAGATCAGATCGTAAAGCTTGCGCTGGTCGGGCTCGGCGATCTTGAGGTCGCGCGGATGCAGGCTCATCTCGGTCGGCCGGATGCATTCATGCGCTTCTTGCGCGTTCTTGGCCTTGTTCTTGTACATTCGCGGGCTGGCCGGGACGTATTCTGCGCCGTAGCGGTCCTTGATGGTGTCACGCGCGGCATGCACCGCTTCGGGCGCCATGTCGATGCCGTCGGTGCGCATATAGGTGATCAGACCAGCCTCGTAGAGCCGCTGTGCCGTCGACATCGTCGCTCGCGCGCCGAAGCCGAACTTGCGGCTCGCCTCCTGTTGCAGGGTCGAGGTCATAAACGGCGCCGAGGGGTTGCGGTTCTGCGGCTTGGCCTCGACCGACTGCACGGCCAGATCGCGGCTCTCGATCGCCTGCACCGCCAGCTCGGCCTGGGTCTCGTTCTCGATGTCGTAGCGGTCGAGTTTCTGGCCCGCCAGCACCGTCAGCCGTGCCTCGAACTCCTGGCCGCGCGGAGTGGCGAGTACCGCCTTGACCGACCAGTATTCGCGCGGTTTGAACGCCTCGATCTCCATCTCGCGCTCGACGATCAGGCGCAGACAGACCGACTGGACCCGCCCGGCCGACCGCGCACCCGGCAGCTTGCGCCAGAGAACCGGGCTGAGCGTGAAGCCCACCAGATAGTCGAGCGCACGGCGCGCCAGATAGGCCTCGACGAGGTCCTCGTCGACCTGGCGCGGGGCCTTCATCGCCTCGGTCACCGCGGATTTGGTGATCGCATTGAACACCACCCGGCTGACCGGCGTGTCCTTCTTCAGCGCCTTGCGCTTGCGCAGCGCCTCCTCGAGGTGCCACGAGATCGCCTCGCCCTCGCGGTCGGGGTCGGTGGCGAGGATCAGTTCGGGGTCGTCCTTCAGCGCGTCGGCGATCGCCTTGACGTGTTTGCGGCTGTCGGCGCCGATCTCCCAGGTCATCGCAAAGCCGTGCTCGGGGTCGACCGAACCGTCCTTTGCCGGCAAATCGCGCACATGCCCGTAGGACGCCAGGACGATGTAGTCGTTGCCGAGATATTTGTTGATTGTCCGGGCCTTGGCGGGCGACTCGACAACGACGACGGGCATGAAATTCCTTCCGACTCAGATAGGGGCCACGTGGCGGCGCAAGATGTGGGGTGTCCGTGCGGATTGTCAATGAGCGGGGAATCGGCGCGCAATTAAGACGTCGATGTGCCAGCTGTCGGGTTGAGCGATGCCGCACTGGCGGGTGCCTTGCGGCCCGTTGCACGGATCAAGCGGGGGACTGTCAACCGACCGTTCGGTCTGCGCACAGGCAGTGAAATCCGACAGCATGCGTTCCGGTGTGGCGGCGGCAGACCAAGGGGACCGTGGATGGCGTGAAAGCCAAGCTCGGATTTCTCTCGGTTCAAGTCGCTAGGCCTTGCAATCCCTGCCGACGTGCCGGTCCGCACCGAAATGCTCAGGCGAGCGACAGCAACCCGCCCGCCTGACGGGCAATCTTACCGTCGAGTTCCAATGCGACCAGCTCGGACGCGACAGCATTGGCCGGGCGTTTCAGGTCACGGATCAGTTGGTCTTCAGCCACCGGACTGGGACCCAGTCGGGAGAGGATCTCGCTATGCAATTTGCTGGTCTTCTGCAGGCCTCGATCCCCGTGATCGTCGGGCACCGCCGCGACGGGTGGATTGTCAGCTGGCGCCTCTGCCTGTTCTGCGGGCATCGACACGGCCTCGATCACATCTTCGACGGACCGTACCAATTGCGCTCCGTCACGGAGCAGCATGTTGCAGCCCGCGGCGCGCGCGTCGAACGGGTGGCCCGGAACCGCCAACACCTCGCGGCCCTGGTCCAGCGCGTTCTTGGCAGTGATCAGACTGCCGGATTTGGACGCCGCCTCGACCACAACCACCGCCTGGGCGATGCCGGAAATGATGCGGTTGCGCGTTGGGAAATGCCGCGCTTGCGGTTGCAGGCCCATCGCCTGTTCGGAGATTCGTACACCTTTTTCGGCGATTTCCTGCGCCAGCACCGCGTTCTCGATGGGATAGACCACGTCGACGCCGCCCGCGAGCACCGCGCAGGTGCCTCCGTCGAGGGACGCCAGATGCGCGGCGGTATCGACGCCGCGGGCGAGGCCCGAGACGACCACGAAGCCCTCGTCGGTCAGTCCTTCGGCCAGTTTGCGGGCCATGCGGGTGCCGAGACTGGAGGCGTTGCGCGCACCGACCAGTGCAATCATCGGACGGCTCAGGATGTCCCCATCGCCGAGACACCACAGAAAGGGCGGGGCGTCGGGCAAATCCAAGAGCCCTTTGGGGTAGGCGGGGCTGCCGTGGGCCACCAGCTGCGCCCCGGCAAGATGCCCGGCCTTCAATTCAGCCGCGGCAATTTCGGGCGGGCAGGGGCGATAGTCCTCGACCCCGGCGGCGCGGGCGACGTCTGGTAAAGCGTCAAGCGCTGCAGCGGCGTCTCCGTGCTCGGTTATCAGCCGGAAGAAGGTGGTCGGTCCGACACGTCTGGATCGCAAGAGGCGAAGCCAAGTGACCCAATCTTCCTCGCTTCGGGGTGGGGTGAGGGGGTGGGGTGAAGGGAGTAAAACCTCAGCCATCCTGGCTCCGCCATCTTGCGCCCCCACCTTTGCCGTGCCCGAGTTAAGGCTTTCTGAATCACAATGAGAATTTGAGAATTTCTCTTAAACGTCTGACAAATATATATTTTTATCTGGTTCGGAGGTGTCTTCTACCCCACGCTGCCGGCAAATCCGGCGCAATTCCCGGTAAATCACTCGATGTGATTGCTCGAGATTGGGAATCAGCACCTCATGCCGCCGATCCGCCCACCGTCAGCCCGCCCATCAATAGTGTCGGCTGGCCCACGCCGACCGGCACCCATTGGCCGGCCTTGCCGCAATTGCCGATGCCAGGGTCCAGCGCCATGTCGTTGCCGATTGCCCGAATTTGTTTCAAAGCCGTGGGTCCGTCGCCGATCAGCGTCGCCCCCTTGACCGGGGCGCCGATCTTGCCGTCCTGCACGCGGTAGGCCTCGGTGCAGCTGAACACGAACTTGCCATTGGTGATGTCAACCTGGCCGCCGCCGAAGCCGACGGCGTAAATGCCGTACTTGAGTTCGGCGACGATCTCGTCTGGCTTCGCCTCGCCCGACAGCATGTAGGTGTTCGTCATCCGCGGCATCGGGATATGGGCGTAGCTTTGCCGCCGCCCGTTGCCGGTCGGAGCGACGCCCATCAGCCGGGCGTTCTGGCGGTCCTGCATGTAGCCAACCAGGATGCCGTCCTCGATCAGCACGTTCTTGCCCGACGGCGTACCCTCGTCATCGACGGTGATCGATCCGCGGCGGTCGGGGATGGTGCCGTCGTCGAGCACCGTGACGCCCTTGGCCGCCACTGGCTGACCCATCAGTCCGGCAAACGCGCTGGTCTTTTTGCGGTTGAAGTCGCCCTCGAGCCCGTGGCCCACCGCCTCGTGCAGCAGAACGCCGGGCCAGCCGGCGCCGAGCGCGACGTCCATCACGCCGGCCGGCGCAGGCACGGCTTCGAGATTGACCAAGGCGATGCGCAGCGCCTCGCGGGCCGTCGCCTGCCAGTGTTCGCGGTCGATCAGCCCGTCAAGCCCGATGCGTCCGCCGCCGCCATGGCCGCCGGATTCGCGGCGGCCGTTTTCCTCGACGATGACCGAGACGTTGAGCCGGGTCATCGGGCGGGTGTCGCGGACCAGGATGCCCTCGGGGCGCAGGATCTCGACCTCTTGGATCGAGGCGGCGAGCGTCGCCGAGACCTGCACCACGCGCTTGTCCAGCCCGCGGGCGAAGGCGTCGATCTCGCGCAAGGTCTCGATCTTCACCGGAAACGCGGCGTCTTCCATCGGGTTGCGATCGCCATAAAGCTTGACGTTGGTGGACCTGGGCGCCTCAGCGAGCGTGCCGCCCCCATCGCCCACCGCCAAACGGGCGGTTTCGACCGCGCGCTTCAACGCCGCCTCGGAGATCTCCGACGAATGTGCATAACCCGCCGTCTCGCCCTTCACCGCGCGCAGGCCGAAACCCTCGGCCGCGTCATAGCTGGCCGTCTTAACCCGGCCATCGTCGAACGAGATCATCTCGGACCGGCGCCGTTCCAAAAACAGCTCTCCGTCGTCGGCCCCGGCGGTCGCGTCGCGCAGATGCGAAAGCGCGGCGTCTTGGTCGAGGGCGGTATCGAACGGGCGGAACGGGGCGTCGGTCATGGCGGGGGGCGTCCTTTGCCGGGATTTGATCCAGATCAGATTAGCGGCTGAATGCCGCAAGCCAGGCGCTTGTGAGCGTGCACCTAATATGGTTTCAAAACGCAAAGACACAACGGGATTCCGTACCCGTGATTGGTGCGCCCCGACCGCTGCGGATCGTACCGCGAAGCCGAACAGGAAGTGGACATGCGATTTTTCTCGACGATCTCGGGCCTCTGGGCCGCAATGCTGGCAACGCTCGCCGCCGGGGCGGCCATGGCGCAGGACGGTTTGGAAGGGCTGGCGGTCGTCGGCAAGCCAGAGCCCGCGGGGCTGGGCTTTCAACCCGCCGCCACGAAGCTGGCGCGCGATCTGCAGTGGCTCGACGGGGTGATCCTGTTCATCATCACCGCGATCGTCGTATTCGTTCTGGCGCTTTTGGTGATCATCATTCTGCGCTACAATCGACGTGCAAATCCAACCCCGGCTGCCTTCACTCACAATTCGCCGCTCGAGATCACTTGGACGCTGGTTCCGGTGTTGATCCTGATCTTCGTCGGCGCGCTGTCGCTGCCAGTGCTGTTCGACCAGCAGCAGATCCCCAAGGCCGATGTGACGATCAAGGCGACGGGATACCAGTGGTATTGGGGCTACGAATACCCTGACGAGGGCCTCGCTTTCGAGAGCTTCATGCTCGATAAAGAGGCGCTGGCTGACTACGGCTACGCCGACGACGAATACCTGCTGGCCACTGATACCGCGGTGGTGATCCCGACCGGAAAGACAGTTGTGGTTCAGGTCACCGCGGCGGACGTGATCCATGCCTGGACGATCCCGTCCTTCGGCGTGAAGCAGGACGGCGTGCCAGGGCGGCTGGCCGAGCTGTGGTTCAACGTCGACGAGGGCAACGAGGGCGTCTATTTTGGCCAGTGTTCCGAGCTTTGTGGCAAGGACCACGCCTATATGCCGATCACCGTCAAAGCGGTGACGCAAGCCGAGTACGACGCCTGGCTGGCCGGCCCGGCCCAGGAATTCGCCGTCGACAAGCAGCCCACCGAGACGCAGGTCGCCGCCGCCAACTAAGCCATCGGGCCGCCGAATGCGGCCCGTCGCCAATCAGGACGCTCCATGACCGACGTCGACGTCACCGAGTTTGAACACGAAGCCGGGTTCGGCGACTACTTCGCGCTCTTAAAGCCGCGGGTGATGTCGCTGGTGATCTTCACTGCGCTGGTGGGGCTGTTGGTGGCGCCGGTGTCGTTGCACCCGGTGGTGATCCTGTCGTCGATCCTGTTCATCGCGGTGGGGGCGGGTGCCTCAGGCGCGCTGAACATGTGGTGGGACGCCGACATCGACGCGGTTATGAGACGTACGGCCAAGCGGCCGGTGCCGTCGGGCCGGGTTGCGCCTGAAGAGGCGCTCGCGATCGGCGTCGGCCTTTCTGGCATTGCGGTTGTGATGCTGGCGCTGGCTGCCAATCTCTTCGCCGCGGCGCTGCTGGCCTTCACCATCTTCTTCTACGCCGTCATCTACACCATGTGGCTGAAGCGTTGGACGCCGCAGAACATCGTGATCGGCGGCGCCGCCGGGGCGTTTCCGCCAATGATCGGCTGGGCCGTGGCCACCGGTGGCGTGTCGGTCGAATCGGTCCTGATGTTCGCGCTGATCTTCATGTGGACACCGCCGCATTTCTGGGCTTTGGCGCTGTTCATGCGCGCCGACTATGACACCGCGGGCGTGCCGATGCTGACCGTCACCCATGGCCGCCGCGTGACTCGCAACCATGTGCTGGTCTACACCGCCCTACTGCTGCCGGTGGCGCTCGGCCTTGCGTTCACGTCGATCGGCGGGCCGATCTACCTGGCAGTGGCCTTTGTCATGAACGCGCTGTTCCTGAAGGGCGCTTGCGACATCTGGCGGCGCGACGAAACTGTGGCCGAGGCCGACAATTACCGCGTTGAAAAGCGGGTCTTCCGATTCTCGCTCTATTACCTGTTTCTGCATTTCGGCGCGCTTTTGGCTGACGCCACCTTGCGCAGCCTCGGGCTGGGGGTTTGGTGATGGCGATCAAGACCGAGCACGACATGCACAAGCGCCGGTTTTCGCGCAACCTCGGGGTCGGGCTTGTGCTGGCCGGGTTCGTGGCGCTGATGTTCGGCTTGAGCGTGGTCAAGATCAACGCCGTTGGCCCGATCCAAGGCTTCGACCATGTGGTCCGGCCCGAATTGACGGAGCGGGAGCAATGAAGCTGCAAGGCCCGAAGAAGACCGCCGCCCAGGCCGTGGGCGTGGTTTTGCTGATGGGCTCGCTCGCCTGGGCCTCGGTGCCGTTCTACGACTGGTTCTGCCGCGTCACGGGCTTCGGCGGCACCGCTGCTGTCGCCGACGCGGGCAGCGACGTGGTGCTGGATCAGACGATCAAGATCCGATTCGATGCCTCGCTGGAACGCGACATGCCCTGGCGTTTCACGCCGATGGTCCGCGAAATGGAGATCAAGATCGGCGAGACCGGCCTGGCGTTTTACGAGGCCTCGAACCCCACGGATAAGCCCGTCGCCGGGTCGGCCAGCTACAACGTCGCTCCGTTCGAGGCCGGCGGCTTCTTCACCAAGATCGACTGTTTTTGCTTCGAAGAGCAGGTGCTGCAGCCCGGCGAGTCGGTGCAGATGCCGGTGACCTTCTACGTCGATCCCGACATCGCCACCGACCGCGACGCGCAATACGTGCACACGATCACGCTGAGCTACACCTTCTACGAAATCGACTTGCCGGACGAGACGCAAGCCGCACTCGCGACCGGCGTCGAGACCAGCTACAACTAAGGCGCAAGACCAGGGAACCCGTCACATGGCGCACGAAAAGAACCACGACTACCACATTCTGCATCCCTCGATTTGGCCTTTCGCGGGGGCCGTCGGAGCCTTCGTCATGCTGTTCGGCTGCGTGTTGTGGTTCCATGGAAACGGCCCGTGGCTGGCGCTGATCGGGCTGGCGGTGGTGCTCTATGTCATGTTCGCCTGGTGGTCGGACGTGATCGCGGAAAGCCACCAGGGCGACCATACGCCGGTGGTGCGGATTGGCCTGCGTTATGGCTTCATGATGTTCATCATGTCCGAGGTGATGTTCTTCTCGGCCTGGTTCTGGTCGTTCTTCAAGCACGCCATGTACCCGATGGACACGTTTAGCGAGGGCCAGTGGCCGCCGCCGTCGATTGAGACCTTCGATCCCTGGCACCTGCCGCTGATCAACACGCTGATCCTGCTGTGTTCCGGTGCAGCGGCGACTTGGGCACACCATGCCATCGCGCACGAAAACAACCGCCGCGACCTGGTGAACGGCCTGATCTTGGCTGTGATCCTGGGCGTGCTCTTCACGATCTTCCAGGCCTACGAGTACAGCCACGCGGCCTTCGGCTTCTCGGGCAACATCTATGGCGCGAACTTCTTCATGGCGACCGGTTTCCATGGGCTGCACGTGATCATCGGCACGATCTTTCTGGCAGTCTGCCTGTTTCGTGCGATGGCCGGCCACTTCTCGCCGGAGAAACACATCGGCTTCGAAGCGGCGGCATGGTACTGGCACTTCGTGGATGTGGTCTGGCTGTTCCTGTTCGGAGCGATCTACATCTGGGGCAGCTGACATCAACGCCACCGGCGCCAGGAGGTTGGCCGGAGCGTAAAAGCGAAGCGCGCCTGCGGGCGCGCTTTTCCATTCGAGAACACCTGAAATGACCCGCCTTCTCCTCCCCCTGCTCTTCGGCCTCGCCGGCTGCGCGGTCCTGATCTCGCTCGGTGTCTGGCAGGTGCAGCGGCTCGCCTGGAAAGAGGGCGTGCTGTCGGACATCGAGGCGCGGATCGCCGCTGATCCTGTGACTTTGCCAACCGCGCCGGAGCCGGATCGGGACAAATACCTGCCGGTCGCGGCCACCGGCGCCGTCTCTGCCGGTTTACGGGTTCTCGTCAGCGTCAAGCGGCGCGGTGCCGGGTACCGGATGATCGATGTTTTCGAGACGGGCGGGCGGCGTGTTCTGCTCGACCGCGGCTTTCTCGACCTTGAAACCCATTCCGATTTCGGCACCGAGGCCGAGGTCTCCGTCACGGGCAACTTGCACTGGCCTGACGAGGTCGACCGTTGGACTCCGGAACCGGATTTGGCCAAAGGCCTTTGGTTCGCTCGCGATGTGCCGGCCATGGCCGCGGCCCTGGGCACCGAGCCCGTGCTGATCGTCGCCCGCACCATCGCGCCGAACCCTTTCGCAGCCGACCCGTTGCCCGTCGGCACCGAAGGCATCCCAAACGACCATCTGGAATACGCCATCACCTGGTTTTCTCTGGCTATTGTCTGGGCGGGGATGACAGGCTTTCTGCTCTGGCGTATCAGGCAGCGGACCGTCTGAGGGACAGGCTGAATGCGCTATATCTCCACAAGGGGGCAGGCCCCTGTCTTGAGCTTCGAAGAGGCGATGCTGACTGGCCTGGCGCGGGACGGCGGGCTCTACCTGCCCGAGACGATCCCGCAGATGACCCTTGACGACATCGCGGCGCTGGCCGGCCGGCCGTACGAAGACATCGCCTTCCGCGTCATGCGCCCGTTCATCGGCGACGCCTTCACCGACGCCGACTTTACCGAGATCATCGCCAAGGCCTACGCCACATTCACCCACGCCGCCCGCGCGCCGCTGGTGCAGATCGGCGCCAACCACTTTTTGTGCGAGCTGTTCCACGGGCCGACGCTGGCCTTCAAGGACTTCGCCATGCAGCTGATCGGCCAGCTGTTTCAGGCCAGCCTGGCGCGGCGCGGCGAGACGATCACCATCGTCACGGCGACTTCCGGCGACACCGGCGCCGCGGCGGTTGAGGCCTTCGCCGGGCTCGACAACGTCGCGCTCTTCGTGCTGCTGCCACGGGGCCGAGTCAGCGAAGTCCAACGCCGGCAGATGACCACGCCCACCGCGGCTAACGTGCACGCACTGTCGGTCGACGGCCATTTCGACGACTGCCAGGCGCTCTTGAAGGACATGTTCAACGACTTCGGCTTTCGTGATGGCGTGCGGCTGGCGGGCGTGAACTCGATCAACTTCGCGCGGGTCCTGGCGCAAGTGGTCTACTACTTCTCGGCCGCCACCGCGCTCGGCGCACCGCACCGCACCGTCGATTTCACCGTGCCCACTGGCAATTTCGGCGACATCTTCGCTGGTTACGTCGCGCGGCGCATGGGGCTGCCAGTCGGCCGCCTGGTCATCGCCACCAACCAAAACGACATCCTGCACCGCACCCTTCAGACCGGCGCACACGTCAAGCACGGCGTTACGCCGTCGATCAGCCCGTCGATGGACATCCAGGTGTCGTCGAACTTCGAACGCGCGCTCTACTATGCCTATGGCGAGGACAGCGCCGCCGTCGCCCACGAGATGCAGGCGCT
The DNA here is from genome assembly GCA_030066215.1 of Rhodobacter sp. GTDB lineage: Bacteria > Pseudomonadota > Alphaproteobacteria > Rhodobacterales > Rhodobacteraceae > JASJCA01. The sequence continues at coordinate 28,188 of JASJCA010000052.1, forward strand.
GTCGACGGAGGGCGGCTTCACCGTGTCCCAAGGCGCGCTCGAGGCGCTGCGCGAGACCTACGCCTCGGGCAGCGCCAGCGAGGCCGAAACTTCGGCCACCATCGCCGCCGCCCACCGCAGCACCGGCGAAATCCTCTGCCCGCACAGCGCCGTCGGCGTGAAGGTGGCCGACGAGCATTTGGGGTCCAACCCGATGGTGACGCTGGCCACCGCGCATCCGGCCAAGTTCCCCGATGCGGTCGAGGACGCAACCGGCCTGCGTCCCCCCCTTCCCAATCGCCTGGGCAATCTTTATGAGCGTCCGGAACGGGTTACCGAGGTCGCCAACGACCTCGGCGCGATCCAAGACCTGATCCGGGAGCGTATCGAGCATTGACCGTCAAGCTGCACACCCTGCCGAACGGGTTCCGCATCGTCACCGAGCACATGCCGGGCCTGAAATCAGCCTCGATCGGGGTCTGGGTGATGGCCGGCGGGCGCCATGAACGGGTCGAGCAGAACGGCATAGCGCATTTCCTCGAACACATGGCGTTCAAGGGTACCAAGCGGCGCACGGCGCTGCAGATCGCCGAAGAGATCGAGGACGTGGGCGGCTACATCAACGCCTATACCAGCCGCGAGATGACCGCGTACTACGCCCGCGTGCTGGAAGGCGACGTGCCGCTGGCCTTGGACGTGATCGCCGACATCGTGCTGAACCCGGTCTTCGACCCGGGCGAGATCGAGGTCGAGCGCGGCGTGATCCTGCAAGAGATCGGACAGGTCCACGACACGCCCGACGACGTAATCTTCGACTGGCTGCAAGCGGTGGCCTATCCCGCACAGCCCATCGGTCGCACCATCCTGGGCGAGGCGGACCGGGTCAGCCGGTTCTCGCGCGCCGATCTGTCGGATTTCGTCACCGAGCATTACGGGCCCGAGAAGATGATCCTGTCGGCCGCGGGCGGGGTCGGTCACGACCGCATCGTGGCCGAGGCAGAACGGCTCTTCGGCGGTCTTAGCGCCGGCCCGGCGGACCACTACGAGCCGGCGCAATTCGCCGGCGGCGAGCGGCTGGAGGTCAAGCCGCTGGAGCAGGTGCATTTCGCGCTGGCCTTCGAGACGCCGGGCTACCGCGACGACGCGGTCTATACCGCGCAGATCTACTCGACGGCCCTGGGCGGCGGCATGTCCTCGCGTCTGTTTCAGGAGATCCGCGAACGCCGCGGGCTGTGCTACACGATCTACGCCCAGACCGGGGCCTATGCCGATACCGGGCTGACCACGATCTATGCCGGCACCGCCGCCGACCAGATCGGCGCGCTGACCGGGATCACCATGGACGAGCTGCGCCGCGCCGCCGACGACATGACCGAGGCCGAAATCGCCCGCGCCCGGGCGCAGATGAAGGCGGGCATGCTGATGGGGCTGGAAAGCCCCTCGGCCCGGGCCGAGCGGCTGGCGCGGCTGTTGTCGATCTGGGACCGGGTGCCGAGCCTCGACGAGGTGGTCGCCAAGATCGACGCGGTGAGCGTGGCCGACGTGCGCGCCTTCGCCGGCGCGGTGGCGGCGCGCGGGGCCGCGGCGCTGACCATGTACGGCCCGGTGACCGGGGCGCCGCGGCTCGCCGACTTGCAGGAGCGGCTGGCCGCCTGATGCTGACCAGGCGGCGGAAAGTCCGGATCGAGACCGACCGCATGTCGCTGCGCCCGCCGCAGCATTCCGATTTCCGGTCCTGGGTGGCGCTCAGGAAGGCCAGCATCGCGTTCCTGACCCCGTGGGAGCCGACCTGGTCGGCCGACCACCTGACCCGCAAGGCCTTCACCAACCGGGTCTACTGGGCGCAGCGCTCGATCGCCGGCGGCACCGCGGTGCCGCTGTTCCTGCTGCGGCGGTCCGACGAGACGCTGCTGGGCGCGATCACGCTCGACAACATCCGCCGCGGACCGGCCCAGGCGGGCACGCTCGGCTACTGGATCGGCGAGGCCCATGCCCGCCAGGGCTATATGCGCGAGGCGATCCAGGCGGTGGTGCATTACGGCTTCTCCGCGCTCGATCTCAGCCGGGTTGAGGCCGCCTGCCTGCCCGAAAACGCCGCCTCGCGCGGGGTGCTGGAAAAGGCCGGGTTCAAATACGAGGGCGTGGCGCAAAGCTATCTGCAGATCAACGGCCGCTGGCGCAACCACGTGCTCTACGCCAACCTCCGCAGCGACCGCCGCGGCAAGACCGACGCAGGCTGACCCGCGGGGCCGGCCAGACCCTGGCGAGGGCGGCTGGGATCGGCGCAGCAAGCCGCTTCGAAGCGGCTTGTGAAACGCGCGTCGAAGCGCGTTGTCCAAGGCCCTTCGAAGGGCCTTGCCCCCGCCAGCGACCGCCCTCCGTCCTGGGCCGGCACCACCGCGCCGGATCCCCCGCACCCCGTCGCCGGCACGGCATGGCTTCACAAAGCGTCCGACTTGCGGTGAACTCGGGGGCGCAGACCAGGGGAGCTCCGCGATGCCAAGCCAGACGCCGCCCTTCCGCGCCGATCATGTCGGCAGCCTCTTGCGCCCGCCCGCCGTTGCCGTCGCGCGCAAGGCGCATTTCGAGGAAAACACGATCACCGCCGGCGAGTTGCGCGACGCCGAGGACGGCGTGATCCCCGAGCTGATCCGGATGCAGGAGGAGGTTGGGCTGAAGGCGGTGACCGACGGCGAGGCGCGACGCTCGTTCTGGCACTACGACTTCCTGGGCATGCTCGACGGGTTCGAGCTGGTCGAGCGCGACGAGGGCGTGCAGTTCGCCGGGATGAATCTGCGGCCGATCTTTCCCACCATCACCGGCCGCCTGGGATTTCCCGCCGACCACCCGATGCTCGACCACTTCCGCTTCGTGCGCGACCACACGACCGTCGTGCCGAAGATCTCGATTCCTGGGCCGTCCTGCTGCCACTTCCGCACCGCGCCCGAGGATATCGCGCCCGCCGACTACGCCGACCCCGAGGTGCTGTTCGCCGATATCGTGGCGGTCTACCGCGCCGCCGTCGCCGCGTTCTACGCCGCGGGCTGCCGCTATCTGCAGCTCGACGACATCTTCTTCGCTTATCTCTGCGACCCCAAGCACCGCGCCGACAAGGCCGCGCTCGGCCAGGACCCCGACTGGCTGATCGACCGCTACGCTTGGATGATGCGCGCGGCGATCGCGGACCGGCCGGCCGATATGATCATCGCTATGCACATGTGCCGCGGCAACTTCCGCTCGACCCATGCGGCCGAGGGCGCCTACGACCTTGCCGCCGAGGCGGTATTTTCCACCGGCGTGGACATCTTTTTCATGGAATACGACACCGAGCGGGCCGGCGGGCTGGAGCCGTTGCGGCTGCTGCCGAAGGGCAAACAGCGGGTGATGGCCGGGTTCGTCACCACCAAGACCGGCGCGCTGGAGGACCTCGACGATCTGCGGCGGCGGTTCGACGAGGCGTCGCGCTACGCCGATCTCGACCAGCTCGGCATCGCCCCGCAATGTGGCTTCGCCTCGACCGAAGAGGGCAACGCGATTTCGCAAGGCGACCAGCGGCGCAAGCTGGAGCTCGTGGTGCGGACGGCCGAGGCGATCTGGGGCGGGGTTTAGGGCGTGATCGGATCGCCGCTGGTTCTGGCCTGGTCTGGACGGTGGAACGCAGCGCCGGGCACGGACTCAAGGGGCGTAGCCCCGCCGTGCCCATCGCCAACCCGCCCCGGAGGGGTGGCGATTA
>JASJCA010000125.1 GCA_030066215.1 Rhodobacter sp.
CCCGCGACCAAGGTGCTCGGCGCCGCGCGCGAGTTCCGCAGGCAGGACGTCGATCTGTTGTTCTGTGACCCGCCAGCGCCGCAGCGCGCGGGGCTGCAGATCGCGCGCCCGGGACCCGCCCGCGGCGTCGTAGGCATGGAAGCCCAGCGTCGCGATCACCGCGCCGGGATGGCGCGCCTTGAGGTCCAGGAAGGTTTGCGCCCAGCCCGGGCCATAACGCTGGTCGTCGTCACAGAACAACAGATCGACGTCCTGCCTGCGGAACTCGCGCGCGGCGCCGAGCACCTTGGTCGCGGGCCCGAAATCCTCGTCCAGCCGCCGGATCTCCACGCCCTCGGGCACCTTGGGCAGCGTTCCGTCCCAGTCAGGAAACCGTCGGTAAGTCTCTGGGATATAAAGCAGAACTTTTTCCGCCCCCTGCCCTGCCAGGCTCTCCAGCGTCGCGCCGATCTTGCCGAACCGGGGCGGCACTGACGACAGCGTGATTACCAGCATCTCAGGTCCAGATCCCGTAGGTTTCGCGCATATACCGCACGCCCTGGCGGTTGGCCTCGTTCCGTCCCGCCCCGTCGAACTGAAACGCATAAAGCGGCGAGAACGCCTCGGCCTCGGTGTCGACGGGTTCGCGGATATTCGCCTCGACCCAGATCGGCACGCCGAGCCGCCCGACCATGCCCGAGAGCCAGATATCGTCGACCGACCAGAGCACCGGCGGGATGTCGAAGGCCACGTCGTCGAAATGCTCGGGCCGGACCAGCACGCCGGCGCAGCCCTCGAAGATATCCGTATAGCCCGAGCGCTTGAAGGTCTTGCGCGTGGTGCGCGGCGGCGCATGGCCCGCGACCCGGCTGCGCAGGTCCTGCCAGACCTGGCGCAGCTGAAACCCGATATCGGTGATCCGCCAGCGCCGCAGCGCCCGCGGCTGCCATTCGCGCGCGGTGCCGCCCGGGACCAGCCAGTGCGCCTCGACGCCCAGATGCGCGATGACCGCGCCAGGGTGGCGCGCCTTGGCATCCAGGAACTTCTGCGCCCAGTCGGGCGGGTAGAGGCGGTCGTCGTCGCAAAACAGGATGTCGACGTCCTGCCCGCGATAGGCCTGGGCGGCGGCGAGCACCTTGGTCGCCGGGCCCCAGTCGTTGTCCACGCGCCGGACCGTTACCCCGTCCGGCACCGCCGGCAAGGTTCCGTCCCAGTCGGGAAACCGCCGGTACGCCCTTGGAATATAAAGGCCGATTTCGTCGACCGGCGCCGTCTGGGCGACCAGGCTTTGCAGCGTGGCCCAGGTCTTGTCGAACCGCGGCGGCACCGACGACAGCGAAATCACCAGCTTCGACATCGCCGCCCCGTCACGGCCAGACGCCGTAGGTCTGCTGGAAATAGGCGATCCCGGCACGGTTCGCCGCGTCGCGGTCGGCGCCGTCGATTTCGGCCTTGTGCAGCGCGTCGGTGACGCCCGCGGGCGTGTGCTGGGTGTCGTATTCGTCGGCCAGCACCCAGATCGGCACGCCCTTGCGCGCCAGATGCCCCGACAGCCAGACGTCGTCGACCGCCCAGACCACGTCGGGGATGTCGAAGGCCGCGTCGTCGAAGAAGTCGGGCTTGACCAACGCGCCGCCGAAGCCTTCGAAACAGTCGACATAGCCCGATTGCCGGAACAGCCGCCGCGTGGGCTCGCGCAGGTACCGGCGCTCGACCGGCGGGAAGACGTATTCCCAGGCCATGCGGGCCTGAAACGCCAAATCGAGCGCACGTCGCCGGGTCTTCGCCCGCGGCTGCGGACGGCCTTGCATGCGCGACTGGCCGTAGCGGTCGGCCTCGAACCCGGCGATGGCGATGCAGGCCTCGGGATGGGCGGCGCGCGCAGCGACGAAGGCGGCGGCCCAGTGCGGCTTGTAGCGCCGGTCGTCGTCGCAGAGCAGGATGTCCACGTCCTGACCGCGGAAGGCCTGCGCGGCATAGAGCACCTTGGTGGCGGGGCCCAGATCGCGGTCGACGCGCACGATCTCGACCCCCTCGGGGACCTCGGGCAGGCGCCCGTCCCAATCGGGGAAGCGACGGTAAGTCTTTGGAATATATAGGAGAATTCGGTCGATCTGCGCCGTCTGGCGCCGCAGGCAGTCCAAGGTCGGCGCCAGTTTGTCGAACCGCGACGGGATCGACGACAGCGAAACGATCAGCACCGCACCACCTGCATCTTCCGGCTCGCCCAGGTCCCCTCGACCGCCCGCATCCGCGCGGGGCCGCGGCGGTTTGTCGATGCCGGGCGCCCGGATGTCAAGCGCCTGTCGCGGCGCGCGAATTCTGCCCCCAAGCCGCTTTCCACGCCCTGGCCGCTGACGTATAAGCGCTGTCCAAGGGCCCGCCGGGACGGTCGGGCGGCGAACAACCGGGCGAGGGGTCCATGACCGAGAAAGACAACGACGCCGACGTGGCCTTCGTCCAGGCGCTGGCGGCGATCCTGCGCGACAACGATCTCGCCGCGCTGGAGGTCGAGCGCGGCACCAAAACCGAAGGCCGTCTATCAGTGCGGCTGTCGCGCACCACCGCCGCCGCTCCTGCGCCTGCGTTCCAGCATGTCGCGCCGGCGGCGCCCGCCGCACCCGCCGCCGAGCCGCCCGTGCCGGCAGCCGAGCCTGCCGACGACCCCGCCAGCCTGCCCGGCGCGATCCCCTCGCCCATGGTCGGCACCGTCTATCTGCAGCCCGAGCCGGGCGCCGGGCCGTTCGTCAAGGTCGGCGATACGGTGGCCGAGGGCGACACCCTGCTGATCGTCGAGGCGATGAAGACGATGAACCACATCCACGCGCCCAAGGCCGGCAAGGTGACCCGCATCTTCGTCGAGGACGGCGACGCGGTGGAATACGGCGCGCCGTTGATGGTCGTCGAGTAGCGACATGTTCGAGAAGATCCTGATCGCCAACCGCGGCGAGATCGCCCTGCGCGTGATCCGCGCCTGCCGCGAGATGGGCATCCAGTCGGTCGCGGTGCATTCCACCGCCGATTCGGACGCGATGCATGTGCGCATGGCCGACGAGGCGATCTGCATCGGCCCGCCGCCCGCCGCCGACAGCTATCTGTCGATCCCCGCGATCATCTCGGCCTGCGAGATCACCGGCGCCCAGGCGATCCATCCAGGCTATGGCTTTCTTTCCGAGAACGCCAATTTCGTACAGGTCGTCGAAGAGCACGAGATCACCTTCATCGGCCCCACCGCCGAGCATATCCGGATCATGGGCGACAAGATCACCGCCAAGGACACGATGAAAGGCCTAGGTGTTCCGTGCGTGCCGGGGTCGGACGGCGGCGTGCCGGACCTGGCCGCCGCCCACGCCGTGGCTGCGGAATTTGGCTATCCGGTGCTCATCAAGGCGACCGCCGGCGGCGGCGGGCGCGGCATGAAGCTCGCCCGCACCGAAGCGGATCTGGAGACCGCCTTCCGCACCGCCCGCGCCGAGGCTAAGGCCGCCTTCGGCAACGACGAGGTCTATCTCGAAAAATACCTCGGCAACCCGCGCCACATCGAAATCCAGGTCTTCGGCGACGGCAAGGGCAATGCGGTGCATCTGGGCGAGCGCGACTGCTCGCTGCAGCGCCGCCACCAGAAGGTCTTCGAAGAGGCACCCGGCCCAGCGATCGATTCCGCCACCCGCGCCCGGATCGGCAAGGTCTGTGCCGACGCCGTGGCCCAGATCAACTACATCGGCGCCGGCACCATCGAGTTCCTCTACGAGGACGGCGAATTCTATTTCATCGAGATGAACACCCGCCTGCAGGTCGAGCATCCGGTGACAGAGGCGATCTTCGGCGTCGATCTGGTGCGCGAACAGATCCGCGTGGCCGAGGGCTATCCGATGTCGTTTTCGCAGTCCGATCTCGAGATCAACGGCCACGCCATCGAGGTGCGGCTCAACGCCGAGAAACTGCCCAGTTTCTCGCCCTCGCCCGGCCGGATCACCCAGTATCATGCGCCCGGCGGGCTTGGCGTGCGGATGGATTCGGCGCTTTACGACGGCTACGCGATCCCGCCCTATTACGATTCGCTCGTCGGCAAGCTGATCGTGCACGGCCGCGACCGCCCCGAGGCGCTGGCGAGGCTGCACCGTGCGCTCGGCGAGCTTATCATCGACGGCATCGACACCACGATCCCGCTGTTCCACGACCTCCTGGCGGAGCCGGCGATTCAGTCCGGCGACTATTCGATCCACTGGCTCGAGACCTGGCTGGAGGCGCATTTGGGGTAGGGTGTGGGGCCTTGGGACCCATATTCGGCAAAGGACTATATTCGTCCGCCCAGCCATGCTGCGCTGCCCAGGGCACGGACTCAAGGGGCGCAGCCCCGCCGTGCCCATCGCCAACCCGCCCCGGAGGGGTGGCGATTTGTCGAAACCAGCGCGCCGCTCGATGCCCTACGGGCTCGACAGCCATAAAGCGCCGCCGTTCAGAGGTCGGCTCGCCACCCCGCGGATTGACGACGGGCACAGCTCCTCGCGACGTGGCCAACGTCTCCACCGGGCAACCACCAGCCGTGTGAAGTGATTGATCTGTAGGCAATTCAGCGAGAATACTCAGGTCTTCGAGATTTTACAGATTGCCTTGGTGGACCTCGGCCAGTTTGCGCGGCGAAATAACTCGGCATCACGTTTGCGGCCCTCCCTCATCCGAACGCTCCCCCGGCCTTGCCACGGCGCCGCCAATCTCTAGCATCGGCGCAACCGAAACCCGCCCGAACGCCGATGCGCCCGCCCGAGCTGACCCCGGAAATGCTGATCCAGGCCTATGCCGCGGGGATCTTCCCGATGGCCGAGGCGCGCGAGGCCGACGAGGTGTTCTGGGTCGACCCCGAAAAACGCGGTATTCTGCCGCTCGACGGCTTCCACATCTCGCGCTCGCTGGCCCGCAGCCTGCGCCGCGGCGACTACCACGTCACCATCGACCGCGACTTCCCCACCGCCGTCGCCGCCTGCGCGGACCGGCCCGAAACTTGGATCAACGCCACTATCCAGTCGCTCTATGCCGAACTGCACAGCGCCGGCCTCGCCCACTCGCTGGAGGTTTGGCACGCCGACGAAATGACCGGCGCGGTCTACGGCGTCACCCTCGGCGGCGCCTTTTTCGGCGAAAGCATGTTCTCGCGCCGCACCGACGCCTCGAAGATCGCGCTGGCCTACCTCGTCGACCACCTGCGCCGCACCGGGTTTCAGCTTTTCGATGCCCAGTTCATCACCCCGCACCTGGCCTCGCTGGGCGCCGTCGAGATCAGCCGTGCCGCGTACCACGAACGCCTGCGCGCCGCGCTCGATGCGCCGGCCGACTTCCTCTCGGACATGACCATCCCAACTGCTCAGGACGTCATACAGCGCAACACCCAGACGTCGTAGCGCGCGTGATCGAGCGCGTTCAGCGCCGGCGACGAGGCGATCATCCAGCCCTGGAACACCGGCTCGGGCGTCGCGCCGTAGCGGATCACCAGAAAGGCGAAGGCATCGCCCGACGGATTGCCCACGGGAAACCGGCATTCGCCTAGGGTCACCTCCAGGCGCCCGAACCGCACCACATCGCCGGTCGCCATCTCGATGTCGCGGGTCGCGCCCGATACCTTGTCGAGCCCGCGCAGCACCGCGCCCGCCGCCACCGCTGCCTGGTCCTGTTCGACCGACTCTTCGCTGCCGAGGTCCGGGTCGACCAGGTCGAGGTCCAACTCGGGCTCCAACAGCGACCCTTGCTGCGCCCAGGCCGGCGCTGCCAGGACCAGGCAAACGGCCAAAAGGCGGCGGATCATTCCACCGGCACCTCTTCGTCGCCGGCGACGAACTTCAGGAGCAGATTGATGATGCTGATCGCACTTTGGGTGTCGAGGATCTCGGACCCCGGTTCCAGATCGAAAGGCGACCCGCCGGGGATCAGTTCGACGAAGCTGCCGCCCAGAAGGCCTTCGGAGGCGATCACCGCCGCGGTGTCCTCGGGCAGGCTGATGCCGCCATCGACGGTGAACCCGGTTTCGGCACGGAACGTCTTTGGGTCGAGCACGACCGAGGTCACCGTGCCCACCTTGACCCCGCCCAGCCGCACGTCGGTGCCGACCGTCACCCCCTCGACCGACCGGAACGAGGCCGAATAGGCCGAGGCGCCGGACACCGGTCCCGCCACGCCGGTCAACTGCCCGGCATAGACGAAAAAGCCGATCGCCACGGCCAGCACCGCGCCGCCGACCAGCACTTCTGTGGTATGGTTCGTCATCGCGTTACTCGGGGGACCAGGCCTCGTAATCGCTGCGCGCCTCAGGCGCGGCGCGGCGGATCGAGCCGGGCGGCGCATAGGCCATCGCGGTGCCGGTCAGGTTCTCCTGGTGCGGCTTTTCCCAGTCCTTGCGCTTCAGCGGCTGGTCGGTGGGGGCCGCATCGTAGGTGTGGTGCAGCCAGCCATGCCAGTCGGGGCTGACCCGGCTGGCTTCGGCCTCGCCGTTGTAGATCACCCACCGCCGCTTGCCGTCGCGGGTCTGATAGAAGGCGTTGCCGACCTCGTCCTCGCCCACCTTCACGCCCTTGCGCCAGGTCCAGATCTGGGTGTTGAGCGTCTGCCCGTTCCACCAGGTCACGGCGCGCAGCAGCGTCCTGAGAATGCCCATCGACGTCTCCATTCCAGCCGCCCTCGGTATGGCGCAAGCCGTGACCGAGGTCCAGAGACAAGGCCGCACAGTCCGCTCTCGGCCAGGCATCGCCGGAAGCCGGCTGCCGACCCGCTGCGAGGGACCCAAGGCCCGACGCGCGGCGACGGCTTCGGAAGTGGGCCAGGAGCATCGCGGCGCTCGCCCAGGATGGCCATGGGCGGAACGCCGTGTTGGATTGGACCGAAAGCGCGTGTCGCGGAGGTCGTGATGAGCCGCGCCAACGCCGACCCGCGGGGTGGCGAGCCGACGCTTGTTCGGCAGTACTTTATGGCTGTCGCGTCCGTAGGACCTCACGCGGTGCGCGAGGCTAGACCAATCGCCGCCCCACCCGGGCGGGTCGGCGATGGCGCGGCGGCCTACGGCCTTGACTCCGCGCCTGGCGCGCGTGTCCGGCGTCACCGTCAGCGCCGGGGCGTCAGATTACATGATGAAAGGCCTTCTCGGCCCTAACCCACTGAAACAGAACACCTTCGTACCGCTTCACCCAACCCGGCGCGTCCAAACGTCAGCCGGCGCTGGCGCCTTCCTGCTTGGCCTCGGTGTAGATCATCAAAGGCGCCGCATCCGAGTTCACCGCCTCTTCGTTCACAACCACCTCGTCGACGCCGTCCATGCCCGGCAGATCGAACATGGTGTCCAGCAGGATGTCTTCCATGATCGAGCGCAGGCCCCGGGCGCCGGTCTTGCGTTCGATGGCGCGCTTGGCGATGGCGCGCAGCGCGTCGTCGGTGAAGCTGAGTTGTGCGTCCTCCAGCTCGAAGAGCCGCTGATATTGCTTCACCAGCGCATTCTTCGGCTCGGTCAGGATCGTCACCAGCGCATCCTCGTCGAGGTCCTGCAGCGTCGCAATCACCGGCAGACGGCCAACGAATTCCGGGATCAGACCGAATTTCAGTAGATCCTCGGGCTCCAGTTCCGTGAACATCTCACCGACCGACCGGGCCTCTTCGTCCTTCACATCCGCACCGAAGCCAATGGCAGAGCCACGCCCACGCTGCGCGATGATCTTTTCCAGACCCGCGAACGCCCCGCCGCAGATGAACAGGATATTGGTGGTGTCGACCTGCAGAAACTCCTGCTGGGGATGTTTGCGCCCGCCCTGGGGCGGCACCGAGGCAACGGTGCCCTCCATGATCTTCAACAGCGCCTGCTGCACGCCCTCGCCCGAGACGTCGCGGGTGATCGACGGGTTGTCGGACTTGCGGGTTATCTTGTCGACCTCGTCGATATAGACGATGCCGCGCTGCGCCCGCTCGACGTTGTACTCCGACGCCTGAAGCAGCTTGAGAATGATGTTCTCGACATCCTCACCCACATAACCGGCCTCGGTCAGCGTGGTGGCGTCGGCCATGGTGAACGGCACGTCGAGGATCCGCGCTAGCGTCTGCGCCAACAGAGTCTTCCCGCAGCCGGTGGGCCCGATCAAAAGGATGTTCGATTTCGCCAGCTCGATATCACCGGACTTTCCGGCGTGATTGAGCCGCTTGTAGTGGTTGTGTACCGCCACCGACAGCACCCGCTTGGCGTGGCCCTGACCGATCACATAATCGTCCAGAACCTCGCAAATCTCCTTCGGCGTCGGCACCCCGTCGGACGACTTCAAACCGGCGGATTTGGTCTCTTCGCGGATGATGTCCATGCACAGCTCGACGCATTCGTCGCAGATGAACACCGTCGGGCCCGCGATCAGCTTGCGCACCTCGTGCTGGCTCTTGCCGCAGAACGAGCAATAAAGCGTGTTCTTGCTGTCGCCGCCGGAATTCGTCGCCATCACACACCCTCCGAGGCCGGATGCCCCGCCAATGCCTTCGCCCCCGCGGGGCGGAAAGTCCCTGCCGTCTGTCCAAGCCTATGGCAGAGCCCCAGCGGGCACAACGGCAAATTCTTCACACCGGCACGACCGGCGGTATCCCTTATGCCTCGTCTTCGTCCTTCGCCCGATTCTCGACGATTTCGTCGATATGGCCCCATTCCAGAGCTTCTTCCGGCGACATGAAGTTGTCGCGTTCAAGCGCGGCTTCAACAGCTTCTACGGATTGGCCGGAATGTTTCGAGTAGATCTCGTTCAGCCGCGCCTTCAGCTTCTGGGTTTCTTCGGCGTGGATCATGATGTCGGTGGCCTGGCCTTGGTAGCCTCCCGAGGGTTGGTGCACCATGATCCGCGCGTTCGGCAGCGCATAGCGCATGCCCGTTTCGCCCGCCACCGCGAGCAGCGAGCCCATCGACGCCGCCTGCCCGACGATCAGCGTCGAGACCTTGGGCCGGACATACTGCATCGTGTCATAGATCGACAGGCCGCTGGTCACCACGCCTCCGGGCGAGTTGATATACATCGAGATCTCTTTTTTCGGGTTTTCCGATTCCAGGAACAGAAGCTGCGCCACCACCAGGCTCGCCATGCCGTCGTGGATCGGCCCGTTGATGAACACGATCCGCTCTTTCAGCAGCCGCGAAAAGATGTCGTAGGCGCGTTCGCCGCGGCTAGTCTGTTCGACCACCATCGGAACGAGGTTCTGCATGGTGTGCTGGTAATTCTCAAAGGGGTCGTACATCTCGCCTGCCTCGCGCGCGTTACGGCCGGAATACACCCGGCGGGTTTCCAGAGTCTTAGTGTTGGCCCCGGGGGCCTGCAAGGGCCGCCGGACCGCCACGTGGCGCCGACCATGGGCTTGACAATTGCGTAAGTCAAGACTTACGGTAAGTCATGGCTTACGACACTGCGATCGCCGCCCTGGCCGACCCGACCCGCCGCGCACTGGTCGAGCGTTTGCGCGCCGGACCGCAGCCGGTGGGGGTGCTGGCGGACGATCTGCCGATTAGCCGGCCCGCCGTATCGCAGCATCTCAAGGTGCTGAGCGACGCCGGCCTCTTGGAGGTCGAGCCGCAGGGCGCCCGCCGGCTTTACCGCCTGGCGCCCCGGGGGCTCGACGAGCTGCGCGCCTATCTGGATGGGCTCTGGGACGACGCCCTGTCGAGCTTCGCCGCCCGGGCGCGTGAAGTGGCAAAGGGCTCCTGACCGATGCCCGACGCGGTTGACCTCGCCAGGCTGCCCGATCGAACATGCGGGCGCGGCGCGTGTGCCGCCCGCCAGAACCGGAGACGCATCGCATGACCGACCCCATCGTCAAAACCGTCACCGTACCGCTGCCGTCCGACCGCGCCTTCACGCTTTTCACCCGCGACATCGCCGAGTGGTGGCCGCTCGACAGCCACTCGCTGTCGGCGCAGGAGGAGGGGCAGCCCGCCCGCTCCGTCGACATTCCCGCCGAGGTCGGCGGCGAGGTGCGCGAAACCCGCCCTGACGGCAGCACGGCGCCCTGGGGCCGGGTCACCGACTACACGCCCGGCATCCGCTTTGGAATGACCTGGCACGTGGGCCGGTCCGAGGCACAGGCGAGCCATGTCAGCGTCGATTTCGTGGCGGTTGCCGACGGCACCCGCGTGACCCTGGTGCATTCGGGCTGGCAAGCGCTCGGCACCGAGGCCACGGCGATCCGCGCCGGCTATGTCACCGGCTGGGACTACGTGCTGCACATCCGCTTCGCCCGGGCCTGCGGCAGGATGCCCGTTCCGGCGTGACCGCGCCCGCTTGATCGCCCCCTCAGGCGGCCTAATTGCGCCACCATGACCGAATTTCCGCCGACCCGCACCGAAGCGCTGCGCCGACTGAACGCCTTCGTGCCCAAGGCCGGGCGCGATTATGCCGCCAAGCGCAACTACGACCTGCCCGGCCACCCGCATGTCTCGGGCCTGTCGCCCTACATCCGCCACCGCCTGATCACCGAGGACGAGGTGCTGAGCGCCGTTCTGGCCCGCTTCGCGCCGTCCACCGCCGAGAAGTTCGTTCAAGAGGTGTTTTGGCGCACCTACTGGAAGGGCTGGCTCGAGATGCGCCCCGGGGTCTGGCGGGTTTACCAGGGCTCTCTGAACGGCGCGCTGAACCGGGTGCAGACCGAGGCCGGCCTGCGGACACGGTGGGAAGAGGCCTGCGGGGGGATGACCGGGATCGACTGTTTCGACCACTGGGCGCAGGAGCTTGCCGAGACCGGCTATCTGCACAACCACGCCCGGATGTGGTTCGCCTCGATCTGGTGTTTCACCCTGCGCCTGCCCTGGCAGCTTGGCGCCGACTTCTTCCTGCGCCATCTGCTCGACGGCGACCCGGCCTCGAACACGCTGGGCTGGCGCTGGGTCGCCGGGCTGCAGACGCCGGGCAAGACCTACACCGCCACCGCCTCGAACATCGCACGATACACCGAAGGGCGGTTCAATCCGCTGCACCAGCTTACGCCGGTCACCGCGCCGGTCGAGGGCCTGCCGAACCCGCCCCACAGCGATCCGCCGCAAAGCGGTGCCTGGGACCCTGGCAAGCGCACCGGGCTTTTGCTCACCGAGGACGATCTGTCGCCCGGGTTCCTCTTTGCCCAGGGGCTGCGGCCGGCGGCCACCGCCGTGCTTTTGGGCACCGGGGCGCGCAGCCCGCTGACCGTCAGCCCGCATGTCGTCGCCTTCACCACGGCCGCCGCCGAGGACGCAGTGGCCCGGTTCTCGGACCGCCTCGGGCCCGTCACGAGTCCGACCGAGGACCCCGTCGCGATCGCCGCCTGGGCCGGGGAAAACGGCCTCGACCAGATCGTGCTGCCCTACGCCCCGGTCGGTCCCGCCGCGGACCGGATCGCCGCACTTGCGGACCTGACCGAGGTTCCGGTGATCCAGGTCCTGCGCCCCTCCGACCAGCGCGCCTGGCCCCAAGCCACTCACGGCTTCTATCGGTTCAAAGAGAATATCCCGCGCCTGATCGCCGACCTCAAAGGCCTCAAGGCCGCCTGAGCCAGCGCTCGGACGCAGTCCTTTGCTGAGCCGTGCCCCCTCGCCGACCTGCGGTCTGCCCCATAGCAGAAGGCAGCGAACTGCCCCGGGCACGGAATCAAGGGGCGCAGCCCCGCCGTGCCCATCGCCGCCCCGCCCCGGTGGGGTGGCGATTGGTCGATGCTTGCGCACCGCTTGAGGTCCTACGGACTCGACAGCCAAAAAGTGCACCCGATCAAAGGTCCTTTCGCCACCCCGCGGGCCGGCGAGGGGGCACGGCTCAGCAAAGGACTGCGTCCGAGCGCTGGCTCAGGCGGCCTTGAGGCCTTTGA
>JASJCA010000053.1 GCA_030066215.1 Rhodobacter sp.
CCCAGGCCCGATGCTCGCTTCATCGTGGTCGGCGGTTCTGACCGGGCTTCCGAGTTCTCTTTCCCGGATACGCCGCCAGGTGGCGTTTCCTGCGCCCCCGCCGACGGTGAGGACCACACGCGGCATGCCAGCGCCGCGTTCGGCGAGCGCTCGGTATCCCTGCGCCTCGATCCGCGCCATGCCCTGCAACAGGCCATGCAAGAACCGGACATCGTCATCGGGCCTGGGTGAGAGCCGCGGCGCCAGGGTCGGGTCATTGATCGGAAACCGCTCTCCCGGTCGGCTCAGTGGGTAGTAATCGAGACCACTATCTTCATTGGGGTCAATACGGGCACTGAGGTCGGCCAGTTTGCCCGGGTCAAAGAACGTCCGCAGCACCCCGCCGCCTGTGTTCGAGGCACCTCCGGCAAGCCACATACCGCCAACGCGGTGGCTGTAGAGCCCGATCGAGGGGTCGTCGACGCGCACAGGGCTGAGGAGCTTGATTGCGAGCGTCGTCCCAAGCGAGGTGACCGCGGTCCCAGGTTCGGATGCTCCGGTGGCCAAGAAGGCGGCGATACTGTCGGTGGTGCCGGCGTGAAGCATCAGATCAGAGGACAGGCCGAACGCCTCTGCCAGATGCGGGTCGATGGGGGCCACTCTCGCGCCGGCCACGTGAACCGTCGGCAAAAGATCGGTTCGCACGCCGGCCTTGTCGAACCAATCCGGCCAGGCCTCGGCCGCCGGGTCATACCCGGTCTTCAGTGCGTTGTTCTGGTCCGAGACGCCCAAGGCGCCCGTTAGGCGCGCAAGGACGAAGTCGGCCTGATGACAAAGCGTTCTGGCGGCCCCCTCGACATCCTCGGACTGCAGTCGCAGCATTCGTGCCAAGGCCGAATTCGAACCATGCGTGATGTGGTTGGTCGGCGCGTGGGCCTTGATTTCCTGCGCCTCGGCCTCGAAGCCGGATGAGTCGTACATAAGCGCCCGCGTGACCGGCCGGATCGCCTCGTCGACCAGAACCATGCTGCCTGACGTCCCGTCGACTGCGGCGGCGCGGATGTCATTGGGGTCGAGGCCAGCGTCCTGAAGCGCTGCGATCTGTGCGGTGAGGCAGTGTTGGACAGCCGTCCACCAGCCTTCGGCGTCGATGCTGTCGGAGTCCTGGTCGATATGCGCCGCGCGGGCCGTCGATCGGACCTTTCCGGCGCCGTCCAGGACTGCACTGCGGACGCCCGATGTACCGATGTCGATGCCAAGCGCCAGCATGGCTTTAGCTGCGCTCGGCCAATGCCTGCCGGTATTTCTCGGCATCCCAGTTTAGCAGATCAGCCTCGGCGGTGGGCCCGATGGGCTCGACTGTCCAATCCTCAGGCAGGCGCGCGAAAACGTCGGCAAGGCATTGCAGCATGGCGCGTTGCGAGGCCGTGGCGTCGGTTCTGATCGCCGCGCCGTGGCCTTCGACCAGATGCACCGGGCGTTCGGGGTCTGCGCCGGATGTCGGTAAGGCGGGCCCCAGAAACACCACGTGGTCGGGATAGTAGGACCCCGTGCGCGCCAGATCGAAACAGCGCCGGTCGGTGGCCAGGCCGGTCGCACGGGTCGCCCACTCGGTCCCATCGGGCGCCGGACGGTCGACCTCACCGCTCAGATCGCGCGCCGGCAGGCTCAGCCGACGCTCGACCTCTTCGATCAGCTCATTGGTCTCCGCCACCGTGCGGCCGCAGCAGATCAGCCCGTGGTTTTCCAGGATGATCACCTGGGTCTCGGGCGTCAGCCGGCGTAGGATTTCTAGCGTAAGCGGCAGCCCGGGCTTGCGGTAGGGCACCGATAGGGCCGGCAGGTCAGAGAGCTTTTCCGTCGCAGCGGCGCGGCCTTCGGGCGAGATCGCGTGCATGATCGTGGCGACCGAATGGGTATGTACCACAACCGGCCAATCGAGCGCCGCGTGAAAGGTTGTCTCGATCGACGGGCGCAAGGAGATGGTCGGATCAATCACCGTGGCCTTGCAACTGCCGTCGCCGGCGCCATGCACCTCTGCCAATGCGGCCTTGCGGTCGACGGCGATGAAGATGTCGCTGGTCTCGGCCTCGGCCAGCTCGGTGCCCGAGGCCTTGATCCACATCACGTTGCCGTCTTTGATCGAGGTATTCCCGCCCGGCCCCTGCACGCGAAGCGGATCCTGGCCCAACTTGGCGGAAAGGGCGCGGAACTCCGGCGTCAGCTGCTCGGGTCGGGTCACTTCAATTCCTCGATCGCAAAGGCAGGCGGCGTGACCCCCTTGGACGCGGCCAGTTCGTCGATCCTGGCGCAGACCTCATCGCTGCCGAGCTCCAGCTTGTGGATGCCGCCGCAGACGAACAGGCTGTCCCACCCTGCGCCGTTCGCGCCGCCGATATCGTGCTCCATGCTGTCGCCGACCATCAGCACGTGGTCGGGCTGTCCTAGCGCCGATTGCAGCGCCGTGAAGATCGGCAGGTAGGGTTTGCCGTAAAAGCTCACCTGCCCGCCCATCTCGGCATAGGCGTAGGCCAGGGCCCCGGGCTGCATGGCATAGACGCCGCCCGACCGGACTGACGCGCGGTCGGGGTTTGAACAATAGACCGGCAGCCGATGGGCCAGCGCCTCGTCCAGCATTGGCCGCCAGTCGTCCAGCGACGATCCGTCCGGAAGCCCCATCAGAAGGACAGCTTCGGCCCGGCCCATGTCCGGGGTCAATTCAATGTCCAACCCTTCCGCCCATTGCTGCGCTTCTCTCGGGCGCCGTTCGACGGCAAAGTACACACGTTCCGGCAGCTTGCCCGAGGCGATATCCCGCCACAGCGCCTCGCCCGAACTCATGATCTGGCGGAAGAGACCGGGCGGGAAGCCCCGGTTCTCGATGCGTTTCTGGTTGTGGTCGGACCGTTTGCCGGAATTCGAAAGCACCGCCAAAGGGTGCCCGGCCTTGTGCAGGTCCTTGAGCGCCGCAATCGCGTGGGGATAGGGGTGTGTCCCGTCATGGAGCACGCCCCACTGGTCCAAGACGATGGCGTCGTAGGCGGGCGCGATCTCTGCCAGGCTGCCGATCCGTTGGACCATCACACCGGATCGGGGGTTGGCGGGACCAGACCGGCGATATAGGCCTCTGCCTCTTCCTTGCTCATCGCGGGCGCGGCCTTGTCGGCCATGCCGTCGGGCATGTCGCCGAAATAGAACTGGTAGCCCGGGATCGGCTGGCGACGCTTGCGGATCGGCATGCCCTCGTAGGGGAAGACGTCCGACCGGGCGTTGGCCTCCTTGTCGTGGCAGGGCAGCACGTAGTCGGCGCGCTTGTCAATTTCCTCGACCGATTTCCAACCTGCTACCGAATCCACGAACCGCGCCGGCACCCAATGGCGCCACATTTCGGCGGGGTTGGGCTCCAGGTTGCGCTCCTGGAAGATCGCATCGCCGGCGATCACGATGTCGCCCATGGCCGTGGCCACCGTCACCGCCATGTGGCCGACCGAGTGGCCGGGGGTGTGGAACATGGTGATGCCGGGTAGCACCTCGCATTCGTCCTCGACCGCCTCGAACACGCATCCGGCATAGGCCGGTTCGATGTCGAGAATGCCGCATTCGTAGGTGCGGTAGTAAAGCGGCAAGGGATTGTAGGCCATCTCGATCTCGCCCTTGGGCGCGATGTAGCGGGCGTTCTTGAACTTCTTCATGTTCTGCACGTGGTCCCAGTGCAGATGGGTGAAGACGATGGCGTCGATCTCGTCAGGGTGCACGCCGAGTTTCTGTTCAAGGTGTTCGTGGACCTGCAGACAGCCGCGCTTGTCGCATTTGTGGTGGTATTTGGTGGCGCGTTCCTCGTCGCAAAGCCCGGTGTCGATCAGGATCTTGTGCTCGCCGGTGTCGACGTAGTGGCAATAGACCGGGTTCCAGATCTTCTTGCCCGCCGGACCCTTCCAAAAGATGTAGGTGCCGAGGTCGGCCTCGAGCCAGCCGGTATTGATCGGATAGATCTTGGTCTCTGCCACGCCCATGCCGGCCTCCAATCGCCGTGATTCCTAGTTTGTATACAAACTATAGATTTTGCCGACAAGAGGGGTTTCAAACCCTTGAGAACTATGCAGCCGGTCCCGTCAATTGGCCGCCAAGGTCTGCATAAAGCTTGCTGTCATATGGTCCCGCATGCCTTTGGATGCGGTCTGGGAATCCTCGGAAAAGATGCTGCTGAGTAGTTCTTCATGGCTTTTGGCAGAGGCGATCAGATCTTCGTGGGTGGCGAATTTCTTGGCGCGAAACGGACCTGTCCGGCGGCGGAAATCCGACGCAAGCTCGGCGATATACGGGTTGCCTGTCGCCTTGTAGATGGCCAGATGCAGTGCCTCATTGGCGCGTAAGTACTCTGCGAAATCCCCTGCTTCGGCAACGTCGACACAACGCTTCTGCGCCGCCTCCAGTTCGGACCGGGCCAGCAGTGTCAACCTTTGCGAGGCGAGCCGTGCGCAGACGGCCTCGATTTCATGCATGGCTTCAAAGATTTGTGCCAGTTGCTCTCGTGAATACTCGGCAACTTGAACGCCGCGTTTGTCCCGCGCGACCAGGATGCCTTGGGCGGTCATCCGTGACAGCGCCTCGCGCACTGGGGTGCGCGACACGCCAAACCGTTCGGCCAGGCTTGTCTCGTCCAACCGCTCGCCCGGGCTCAGGGCCCCGGCGGCGATATCCTCCATTAAGGCAGCTTCAATGCGGTGGGCGCTGGAGCCTTTTCCGGACGGCGCCTGGCGATCCATGTCGGTCCTCTCGGTTGCTGGGCACACTCGACCGCTACCATATGGCACGGCCGTTTTTCAACCATTGCCGCCATATTGCATATTTACAATCTACTTTGTATACATAAAATGTGATGGGGACAGAGTCGGGATTCGATGCCAACCATACGCCTGGACAATCTGGTCAAACGCTATGGCGCCGTCGAGGTGTTGCATGGGATCGATCTGTCGATGGAAGAGAACGAGTTCACCGTACTCGTCGGCCCCTCGGGCTGCGGCAAGTCCACGACCCTGCGGATGATTGCGGGGCTAGAGACCGTTTCGGACGGCGAAATTTACATCAACGACAAACCGGTGAGCCATCTGGAGCCGAAAGAGCGCGACCTGGCGATGGTGTTCCAAGACTACGCGCTCTACCCGCATATGAACGTGGCGAAGAACATGTCCTTCGCGCTGCGGCTCGAAAGGCGGCCCAAGGCCGAGATCGACCAGAAAGTGCGAGAGGTTGCCGAAGTCCTGGGGCTCACGCCCTATCTGCACCGCAAGCCCGGTGAGCTGTCAGGAGGCCAGCGCCAACGAGTCGCCATGGGCCGCGCGCTGACCCGCGACAGCGCGACCTTTCTGTTCGACGAGCCACTCAGCAACCTCGACGCCAAATTGCGCGGCCAGATGCGCGCGGAACTGGCGCTGATGCGCCAGCGGGTGCACAAGAACATGATCTACGTCACCCACGATCAGATCGAGGCGATGACCTTGGCCGATCGGATCGTGGTCATGCACGGCGGCTACATCCAACAGCAGGGCACGCCCGAAGAGCTGTTCAAGCGCCCGGTCAACAAGTTCGTGGCGGGCTTCCTCGGCACCCCGCCGATGAACTTCCTGGATGCGGACATCGTCGAACGCGACGGAACGGTTTGGGTCACTGGCAAGGGGTTCGAGCTGGCGCTGGACGGCGAGCATGCCGACGCCGTGCGCGCGCACCGCGCCAAGCAGATCACCGTCGGTATCCGGCCCTCGGACCTCAGCTTCGACCCCGACGCCGCCAACGAAAACAGCTTTGAGCTGCGGGTGATCGTGTCGGAATATATCGGCGCGCAGTCGGTCCTGATGTGCGACTGCGGCGGCCAACAGGTCGTGGTCGAATTGAAATCCGAAACCCCGATCCCCTTGGGCGAGACGCTGCGGTTCTCGGTCAACCCGGCGGGCGTGCATCTCTTTGATAAGGAATCCGAAAACGCGATCTAAACGCATTCAGCGAGAGGGAGGAACCACATGCTGAAGACCCTGAAATTGGCGGCGGCCGGGATGGCCGTGTCCGCCACGGCCCTGATGGCCAACCCGTATGCGGACTACGAAGGCACGACCCTGATCGTGAACTTCCCCGCCCACCCGCATTACAACGCGGTGATGAAGATCCTGCCGGAATTCACCAAGGAAACCGGCATTGAGGTCGAGGTCGACCAACTGCCCTATCTGAAGATGCGCGAAAGGCAGACGCTGGAACTGGCGCAGGACGAGGGCGAGTACGACCTCATCGCCTATGTCGTGTTCTCCAAGGCCGACTATGTCTACGCCGACCAGTTGGAAAACCTGGCCAAGTACTTTATGAACCCCAAGCTGGCCGATCCCAACTACGATTCCAGCGACCTGATCGACGGCTACGTCTACAACATCGGCTTCGCCGGTGGCGACAAGGGGTATCTGGAGGGGCCGACCGGCTCGCTCTTCGGCATCCCTTACGGGTCCGAGACGTCGATCCTGGGCTACCGCAAGGACATCTTCGAAAAGCATGGGCTCGAAGTGCCCGAGACCTACGACGAGATGCTCGAGATCGCCTGTAAGATCCCCGAGCTGGAGCCGGGCATGGGCGGGCTGTCGAGCCGCGCGGCCTCGGGCCACCATGCCTCGCACGCGTTCCTTCTGCATCTCGCGCCGCTCGGCGGCCGGGTCTTCGACGATCAGTGGAACCCGATCGTCAACAACGAGGCCGGTGTTGCAGCCGCCAACGCACTGAAGACCATCGTCGATTGCGGGCCCGAGGGCGCGGCAAGCTTTGGCTTCGGCGAGGCGTTGGGCAGCTTCCTCAACGGCGACACCGCGATGTTCCTCGACACCACCGTGGTTGCCGGCCAGATCGACGATCCGTCGAAATCAAAAGTCGTCGGCAATGTCGGCTGGGCGATGCACCCAATGGGCGTGCGCCGCGGCAGCCAGACCGGAGGCTTCGGCATCGGCATCCCGTCGAACGCCGAAAACAAGGAAGCCGCGTTCCTTCTGATGCAGTGGCTCACC
This sequence comes from Rhodobacter sp., assembly GCA_030066215.1. Lineage (GTDB taxonomy): Bacteria > Pseudomonadota > Alphaproteobacteria > Rhodobacterales > Rhodobacteraceae > JASJCA01. Next base: position 7,017 of record JASJCA010000053.1, read on the forward strand.
TCGAAGCATGGCGACAAGCTGGTGGCGCTGGCCGGCGGCAACCCGTCGCGCTTCTCGACCCATGCCGACGCGGACGTCAACGCCAAGTTCCCGCACATGGCCACCTTCGGCGAGGCGCTGAAGCATGCCGACCCGGACTGGCGCCCGATCATCCCGGTCTGGGGCAAAATCAACGCCGATCTGGGCACGACGCTCAGCAAGGTGCTGACCGAAGACCTCGACATCCAGGTGGCGCTCGATGGCGTTGCCGAACGCACCCGTGCGGTGATGGAAGAGGCCGGCTACTACACCTGGCAGTAAGCCAATTGGGGGCCGGGCACTCGCTCGGCCCCTTTCCCGAGGCGTCACACAGAAGGGCAGATTAGGTGCAACGCGCGACCCTCAATCGCATGACGCCCTACGCCTTCATGGCGCCCGCCGCGATCGTCATGGTGATCGCGCTCTTGTATCCGCTTCTCTACATGGTCTGGGGCAGCTTCCGCGACTGGAACCCGGCCCAGACCATCGGCGAGACCGAATTCGTCGGTTTCAAGAATTACATCACGCTGTTCTACGACCCGGCCTTCCGCGAGAGCCTGTCGGTCACGCTGCGCTTCGCGGTCATCGTGGTCAGCGTCGAGATGGTCATCGGCGTCGGCCTTGCGCTGCTCCTCGACCGCAACATCCGGGGCATGTCGGTCCTGCGCACGCTCTTCATCCTGCCGATGATGATCGCGCCGGTCGTCGTCGGCCTGATGTGGCGTTACATGTATCACCCTACGGTCGGCACGTTTAATCGCTGGCTGAAATCGATAGGGCTCGAGGGCGTCGACTGGCTCGGCCAGAACGCGCTGATGTCGGTGATCATCGCCGATATCTGGCAATGGACGCCGTTCATCTTCATTCTCGCCCTGGCCGCGCTTCAGTCACTGCCCCGTTCGGCCCTTGAGGCCGCCCGGATCGACGGCGCCACGCCCTGGCAGCAGATCTGGCATATCAAGATCCCGCTGATGATGCCGGTCCTGATCGTCACCTGCCTCTTGCGCCTGATCGACGCCTTCAAGGTGCTCGAGGTGATCCTGGTGATGACCGAGGGCGGTCCGGGCCTTTCGACGGAAATCCTCGCGCTACGAATCTCCCGCACCGCCACGGAGTTCCGCGAGCTTGGCGTCGCCGCCGCGATGTCGAATTACCTCTTGATCCTGCTCCTGATCCTGACCGCGGCCATGTTCGCCTACACCAAGATTCAAGAGGCGCGCGAGGCCCGCATCCGTGCCGCCGCAGAGGAGGACATGTGATGGCCAAGTCCGACTACGACCGCCAGAACCCGGCCTTCTACGCGCTGCTCGCCGTTCTGATCTTCATGTCCGTCGGCCCCATCGCGCTGATGTTCATCAACTCGTTCAAGCTCGATGTCGACATCATCTCTGGCACCTCGGGCCTTCTGTTCCTGCCGACGATCCAGAACTACGAAACCGCACTTTGCGACGTGCTGCCCTATGAGCTCGACCACCTCGATTTCTGTTCGCTCAAATTCGGCGGCGCCTTTATCAACTCGCTGATTATCGCGCTGATCTCGACGGTGCTGACCCTAGTGATCGGCTGCATGGCCGCCTACGCGCTGGTCCGCTTCCGCTTTATCGGCCGCGACACCGCCTCGCTGACCACGCTCATGGTCCGCATGGTCCCGCCCGCCGTGCTGCTGGTCCCGGTCTTCGGGCTCTGGAACAACGAGTTTTGCATCGACAAGGCCACGCTGGTCGGTGGCTTCATCCGCGATGTTTTCGGCGGCCGCGGCGATGTCTGCCTGGCCGGCACCCATTCCGGCATCATCCTGATCTACATCGCGATGAACCTGCCCTTCGTGATCTGGATCCTGCAGAGCTTCATCGTGCAAGTGCCCTACTCGCTTGAGGAAGCCGCGCGCGTCGACGGCGCCACGCCGTTCCAGGTGTTCTTCAAGGTCGTGTTGCCGTTGATCAAGCCGGGGCTTGCCGCAGCCGCCATCTTCACCTTCCGCATTGCGTGGAACGAGTACCTGCTGGCCTCGGCGCTTTCGGACCGGAACACAAAGACGGTGCCGATCCTGATCGTGAACAACATGAGCGAGTTCAACGTCGAGTGGGGCGTGATCATGGCCACCGGTATGCTTTTGGCGATCCCACCGATCATCTTCACGCTACTCGCCTCGCGCCAGATCATCACCGGCATGACCGCCGGGGCCGTCAAGGGCTGACCCGATGCCCGCAAAGGTCGTGCTTCTGGCGACGCTGGAGACCAAGCGTGAAGAGGTGGCCTTTCTACATGACGCGCTCAAGGGCAACGGCGTGGAATGCCAGATCGTCGACGTCTCTTTGGGCTCCGGCGGAGAGGTCTGGGACGGGGCGCGAAAGATCGATGCTATCGAAGAGGTCGGCGCGCGGACCGGCCGAGAGGTCGGCGCACTGCTCGATGGGTCGGTCCAGGCGGTCCTCGGCCTCGGCGGCGGCACCGGGGGAGAGATCATCCTGCGTGCCTTGCATGGCTTGCCCTTCGACTTCCCGAAGCTCCTGATCACCACGCTGCCCTTCGACCCGCGGGCCGCGCTTGCCGACAACGCGATCATCCTGGTCCCTACACTCGCTGACATCGCAGGGCTCAACCCGACCCTGCGCCAAGTCCTCACCAACGTGGCCGCGATGATCGCCGGCCTCTGCGAAACGCCCCGGCCAAGCCTCACCGAAACACCCTCGATCGGCCTCACCGCGCTCGGCGCCACCGGCGGCGCGGCAGATGCCTTGGTTGCCGGGCTGAAGGAGATCGGCGAGGAAACCACGGTCTTCCACGCCAATGGCTACGGCGGTGCGGCCTACACCCGGTTCGCAGAGGCCGGGGCGTTCAAGGCCGTAATCGACCTGACCTGCCACGAACTCACGCGTTCGCTCTTCTCCGGCGCCCATGTCCCGATGCCCACTCGCTTCACCGCCGCAGCACACCTGCCGCAGATCGTCCTACCCGGCGCGCTCAACTTCCTGGGCCTCGGCGCGCTCGCCACCGTGCCGCCGCCTCTCCTCGACCGCCCGCACTACCAGCATTCCGGCTACTTCACCCATGTAAAGCTTACCCATGCCGAGATGGTCCAGGCGGCAGAGACCCTTGCGACCCACCTCAACGCGGCGACCGGGCCGGTTCATGTGATTGTCCCGATGGGCGGGTTCTCGCACCGCGACTGCCCGGACGGCGAGATCGAGGACGCCGCCATGCGCAAGGTCTGCCTCGCGGCCCTCGCCGACGCGGCGCGCCACTACACCGTCGAACCGATCCCACACCACATCAACAGCCCCGAGACCGCCGCGCGGGTCATCGAGGCACTGAAACTACATCTCTGAAGGCTGTCCATGGACCAAAACGACATCGACGCAAAGAAAGACGCCCTGATCTGGTCGGCCAAACGCTGCTTCGATCTGCGCCTGCAGACCAATGCGGGCGGCAACCTGTCGGTCAAGCTCAGCTCTGCCGAGGCGATCGTCATCAAACCTTCCGGCGTCGGGTTCAACGAATGCACCCGGGACAACCTGCAGATCGTGCATCTCGACGGCACGATCGAGCCCTCGCCCTTCAAGCCCTCAAAGGACCTCGATTTTCACCTCGACCTCTACCGCATCCGTCCCGACATCCAGGCGATCGTGCATTGCCACAGCCCCTGGGCCACTGGCTACGCCAGCGCCGGGATCGAAATTCCGTGTCTCACCGTGCAGACCATCGAAAAGATCGGACGCATGCCGCTGATTCCGCTGTCGCCCAACGGCGGACCGCAGACCGAGGCCGAAATCAGCCCGGTCTTTCGCGATCCCAAGGTCGTCGCCGCCGTGCTCGCCAACCACGGCACCATCGGCGTCGGGCCGACGCTGATCAAGGCGCAATACCTCGCCGAGATTATCGAGGAGACTGCCCACATCGCCTTCGTCCGCGACGCGCTCCTTGCGGCGCATGGCAAAACCTCCGCAGATCTTCCGACCTACGGCACGGCCGCCGAGGCAAAGGCCCGGGTCTCGCAATAGGCCAGAGGTTCGCGCGGTATTTGTAGGTGTTGGCCCTGCGAACGGTGCCCGCGACGTCGATCGAATTCCCCAAGCGCTAACGGTCCGCTTGCAACCGCGGTGCAATCCTATCCGGCGATCCCGGTGACTGGACCGCGCAAACCCATAGTCCAGCCGCGCAAGGTGGGTCTGCCCCTGACCCCACCCAACTCGGATCGGCGGCCGGCCCTCTTTCAAGCCCTCGCGCAAGCCAAGCGGTTGGACGGGCCGCGCGGCCCGTCCATGACGCAACTTATACCAATCCGTGCTTCGTCAACGGAAGGTCACGCAGGCGCTGGCCGGTTGCCGCAAAGACCGCGTTGGCGACCGCGGGGCCGATCGGCGGCGTGCCGGGCTCGCCGATGCCGGTTGGGGCTTCGGTCGAGGCGACGATATGGACCTCGACTTCGGGCATGTCGGTGATCCGCAGCGGCTCGTAGTCGGGATAGTTCTCCTGATCGACTTCGCCGCCGGTCATGGTGATCTCTTCCCGCAGCACCGCCGACAGGCCATAGCCGATGCCGCCCTCGATCTGGGCCACGATGTTGTCGGGGTTGATCGGCACGCCGCAATCGACGCCGCAGGTCACCTTTTCGACCTTCAGCGTACCGTCGTCGCGGATCCGCACATCGGCGACTTCGGCGACGTAGCTGTTGAAGCTCTTGTGCACGGCGACGCCGCGATGGGTGCCCTCGGGCCCCGTCGGACCAGCCTTTTCGGCGGCCAGACGCAGCACCCCAGCCAGACGCGCGTCGTCGCCCAGATAGGCCAGGCGGAACTCCACCGGATCGCGGCCCGCGGCTTGCGCCAGCTCGTCCATCATGGTCTCCATGACATAGGCCGTGTGCGTGTGCCCGACCGAGCGCCACCACAAGGTCGGCACGCCGACCTGGGGATGGTGCACGTCGACGTGGAGATCAGGGATGGCATAGGTGGTGTCGTCGATGCCCTCGACCGTGGAATGGTCGACACCGTTATGCACGACGAAGCTCTCGAACCCGGTGCCGGTGAAGATCGACTGGCTGACGATCCGGTGCTCCCAGCCCGAGATGTTGCCGTCGGCGTCGAGCCCCGCGCGCACCCGGTGCAGCGCCATCGGGCGATAGTAGCCGCCCTTGATGTCGTCTTCGCGCGCATAGACCAACTTGATCGGCCGCGCGGCGTTGCCCGCGTCGAGCCAGGCCTTGCCGATCATTGCGGTCTCGGCGGTCAGATGCGCGTCTGGCGTCGCGCGGCGCCCGAAGGACCCGCCGCCCCACCGTGTGTTGATCGCGACCTGCGGGAATTCCAGGCCGAGGACGCCCGCGGCGGTGCCGTGGTCGATGGTCTGGATCTGCGACCCGCCCCAGAACGTGGCCGACTGGCCGTCGTAGAGAACGGTCATGTCGAGCGGCTCCATCGGGGCGTGGGCGAGGTAGGGGAAGACGTACTCGGCCTCGATCACTTGCGCCGCTTCGGCCAGCTTGGCCGCCGCATCGCCACGCGGATTCGAGGGCAGGCCGGGCTCGTCGATCAACGCGCGAAAGTCGGCGAGGATCTCGTCAGTGCCGCGGGTCTCGCCCGAGCCGTCTTCCCACTCCAGCGCCAGCGCCTCGCGGCCCTGCATCGCGGTCCAGGTGTTGGCGGCCAGGACCGCGACCCCTTGCGGGATCTGCAGCACCGCCTCGACCCCGTCGATCGCCAGTGCGTCGGCGGCGTCCATCGAGGCCAGCGTCGCGCCGAAGCGCGGCGACCGGGCGGTGACGGCGATCAGGCAGTTATCGGGCTGCGCATCCATGCCGAAGAGCCCGACGCTGCCGCGGGTTTTCTGCGCCAGCTCGACCCGTGGGAAGTGATTGCCGATATAGACCCACTGGTCGGGGGACTTCAGCGTGACCTCCGCCGGCGGCTCCTGCATCGCGGCCTTGGCGGCCAGTTCGCCGAAGCTGGCGGAGTTGCCGCCGCCCGAGACGACGCCGTTCGCCACACTAATCTCGCCCGCCGGCACGCCCCACTCGGCGGCGGCGGCGTTGACCAGCATGGCGCGCGCCGTGGCGCCCGCCTGCCGGTACTGGTCGAAAGAATTCGCCATTGCGGTCGATCCGCCGGTGCCCTGCACGCCGAAGAGCAGATTGGCATAGACCTCGGGGTTCGAGGGCGCGTGCTCGGCCTCGACCTGCTCAACAGCGGCGTCGAGTTCCTCGGCGACCAGCGTCGCCAGACCCGTCGCCGCGCCCTGGCCCTTGTCGAGGTGCTTGCTAATGACGACGACGCGGTTGTCGGGCGTGATGTGAACGAAAGGCGTTGCGATGCCGTCGCCCATCGACGCGCTTTGCGCGACCGAGCGGTGCGGCACCACGGTACCGATCAGAAGCCCGCCGACGGCGCCGGCAGAGAGCTTCAGGAAGGTGCGCCGGGTGGGCTGCGGCGCGGGCAGCTTGGAGTTCAGGTAATGCAGCATCTTAGGCCTCCATGATTTCGGCGGCGCGATGGATCGCCTTGCGGATACGGGCATAGGTGGCGCAGCGGCAGAGGTTGCCCTCCATCGCCGCGTCGATGTCGTCGTCGGTGGGCCGCGGAGTCTCGGTCAACAGAGCCGACGCCGACATGATCTGGCCGGACTGGCAATAGCCGCATTGCGGCACCTGAAGCTCAACCCAGGCGGCCTGGATAGCCTGCGCGGCGGGTGAGTCGATCGCCTCGATCGTCGTGACCGCGGCGCCGTCCAGGTCGCCGACCAGTGCCTGGCACGACCGTGTCGCCTCGCCGTCGATATGCACCGTACAGGCCCCGCACGACGCGACACCGCATCCGAATTTCGTGCCCGTCAATTTCAGTTCGTCCCGCAGCAGCCAAAGCAATGGCATATCGGGATCGACATCGACCCGCTGCGTTTTTCCGTTAAGTGTGAATTCGATCATCACTAGCTCCGATATTCGTGGTCATAGCTTGCTGGATTTCGCGCCGTCTGGGCGCGCTCAACTCATCAGGTCACGATACCCCAACGTCTTCGGTATGGTGATCACGCTGTCGTGAAACCCCGAAGAAAGTCGCTGCGGTGTCGCACGCGACCTGGGTCATCGATGTCCGGACTTCTGGGCCATTCCCAAAGTTATAGGTGGCAGGCCGCGCCAGGCAACGGCACCCAGAGTGTGCGTTTGGCGGCGAGGTTCCAAGTCGAGCGACCCGGCTGCCGGACGCCGGCCGCGCCGCGGCCCCCTCAGCACGCGCCAGGAGGAGGGGACGCAAACGCGGTTCGGGGCGGTCTTTGATCCAGCCACTCGCCGCCCGATGACTGCGGGTCATGAATGCGAACAGGTGGGGCCCTCGGTATGCGTCGGCTACCTCGTGTCCGCGGCCAAAGGCGGCCGCTGGTCATCGAAGAGAGGCGCTGCACGGCCTGTCAATGCTGCACCCGAAAATAGGTTTCGAAAGGCACCTCCATGACGCCCGGGTTTTGGATTCAATGGACCTTTTCGCGTGCTCGTTATCGGCCTGTCAATTCCCGCGCGTGCTCGACCCATTTCTCAATCCTGGAGCTACTCACGCCGATTTCCCGACTGATCCGTTCGATGTCCTCCTGTGACCAGGCGGCGACCTCAGCCACGAGATTTACCCCTATGTCTCTGAGCCTTTCGGCCAATACAGGCCCAATTCCCCTGATTTTCTCCAAATCCGAGTTTTGCGCGGGTTCTGGATCTTGCGCGTTTGGCCCGTCCGGCGCCACGGCGCCGATGTCCTGCGCGATTTCGTCAGCGTCGCCGTCGCCACCGGCGGGGGGTTCCTCCGGCGCAGGACCGCCGTTCTCTCCAGGCGCATCATCCATCGCCGGCCCGTTCGCATTGAGTCCCATCTGATTGTCCTGATCGGGGCTGGGATCGGCGCCGTTGAGCAGTTGCCGCCTGGCCGCGTCCCGTTCGGCGTTCGACTTCACGTCGCAGTCGAACGCCCGTTCGCTTTCTTCGAACGCGATCTTTTCCTTGAATATCCTCTTTTGTCTCTCTTCTTCGTCGGCCTCGCCGGCGAAATCCAGTTCGAGATTGCTTTGGAAAGAGCGCACGAACAACGGCAAGCGTGCCTCGATCGCCCTGATCAACTCGCGCCGGCTAAAGTCGACGCGTTCCAGAAAAAACCTCTGCCTGTGCGTCAGGTCCGCGTCGTCCTGCAGGCCCCAATGGGACAGCGCGTCCTTGGCGAATTCCGCCGTCTCGGGCTGTGCATCTTCATCCGAATAGTCCACCCGTATGAGGGACCGCGACAAAAGGGTGTCAGCCAACGCTCTTCGCAGTTGGCCTTGGTTGTTTATGAGCTGTATGAATGGCCTATCGATCCTGGGCAAAAAGATATTGTGATCGCCAAGGAATACTACGTCGCGCACCGTGGAATGGGCATCCCCGAGATTAGGGCTTTTGAAAATATCATACACGAACTCCGGAACGGCCACGACGCAGCGCACATTCGACACTTTGCTGGCGGGACGAAGGACTCGCAGAAGGTGATGGAACTGGTTGGCCGGCAGGACGTCGGCATCGTCGACAAGAATGACGACGCTTCCGAAGGCCTCGACGCAACGCTCCAGCACGGTTTTCGTGCGCTGCTGGAGGAACGGAATGCTGATCTTGTCGAGATCCTCGGCATCCTCGTTTTTGGGAAGCACCTGGGCCATTAGGGCGCCAAGATAGGGTACCGGGATGAAGTTCGGCTCGCTCTGTGATTTGATTTCTTGCGTCAGCCGTCGGAAGTACAGGTAGTGGGTCCACCAGCGTGGCAGTAAGACTATCGCAACTGAAACGCAGACGACGGTGATGACGTATGGCAACAGGAAGTTCCACGTCCATGCGCTGACCTCCCACTTGGCCGCTATAGTAGAGAACGCCCAGTCGATCCCGGGGATGGGAACATAGTCTGGAAGAGCCACCGTCGGCAGATCATAACGCACGATCCAATAGAACACCGCCCAAAATGCCATTAATCCCGGGATGACGCATAGCCCGATAATCGCAACCTGGCGCAAGCCATTTCCGAAATCGGACCAGCGGCCCGCGTAAGGCCAATTTGGAATCGAAGACCGAGCCGCGTGGACAAGGCCGAAAACCACGATCGCCGAAAAGATAAGAATGATGGCGTGCAACTCTTTCGGAGCCTGATCCCCCAACAGTGGAAGAGCCAGAGGCCCGCCGCCCTGAGATGCATCGACCTTGAGGAGCCTACCCGTTTCCGCGCTGTAGGTCCGTGCGCGCCCATCGGAACCAAGCACCACAATCCGTTGGTCATTGTCGATAAAGGCGACCTCTTGAGCATTCGCGCCCGCGCTTTCCAGGTCGACCGGTTCGCCGAATTCCCAACCGTTCGGCTGTTCCTCGCGCGGGAAACTCCAAAGCGTTGCCGTGTTGATGTCATCGTTGGCGTCAGGGACGGCGATTGTCACAAGTGTTTCCAGGTTTTCCGAGACGATGGCGCTTTGAATTTCGACAGGGTTCGGACTCAAATCGGACGGACGCTCGAACTTGGATTCGGAAAGGTCGATCGTGCTCAAGCGTCCCTTACTATCAATCAGAACAAGGTCGATCTCTTTGTCTTTCTCATCAAATGGACCGGTCGCCTTTTCCCGATCGGAAGGAATGTTGGCCGCCCATGCCGCGACAAACGTCGCGTCCGGCAAGATCCGGTAGTCTTTGGTCGATTTCAGGTCGATGGGTTTCGCGGCGTTGGGTGAAGAGGTCTGCGTGCCTTCGAGATTCCAAATAGACAACTCTGCATCTGGGGGCGGTGGGGTGCGTGAGCGTGGATTAAAGCCTTGAGCGACAAATACGTTATTTAAGCCGCTGACGAATCCGATAAAACCTATTCCTGTGAAGTCATAGGATCCTCCCGCGAGGTCGAATTTTCCGTCTTCAACGTCGGTTTGTGGCTGTATCTCAGCCGACAAGTCATAGAACAGAGGTCTCTGGTCCGTCACTGCCACCGCGAAATCTTCGGATGGAGAGAATAAGATTTGCCGGATGGGAACGGTTTGCTGACCCTGCACCAGTTCCAATGTCAGCGGGAATGCCGCGCCCGATGTCGTGTTGATGTGGCCTATCCCGCGCTTGTCTATCGCAGCCACATAACGGCCTTGGCTTGACAGCCGGACCTTTGTGATCGGTGCTTCCGCTTCTATCCTGACGGTGTTCCCGTTGCGGTCCGACTGCGTCGGCAATAAGGTCACTCTCCCGTCGGCCGCGCCGATGGCGTAGTAATCCCCCGATGGCGCCAACGACGATGCTGTAACGTCGACCGACTGCGCGGGAAACGACCATCGGTTGTCATTGATTAGGCTCCAGACGACCACCGAGCCGTCCTCAAACCGTGTCGATATTCGGTTCCCGACGTCGGATAGGTCGGCGCGCGCGACATGGGGCCGGATCGGGCCCACATCTTTCTGAAACCCTTGGTACCCGTAAAACTGCGCGATGCCGATCAACGCAAACAGGATCACCAAGATCATGAGCGCCCAAACGAGGTTTGTCTGGCACCAGCGCGCGAATTTGCCAAAGGCAATTACACCCTCGTAGATCCCTAGAAATCGGAGTCCAAACGGACGTTCTCGACAATAGGTTCGGGCCTCTCGGCACAGTTGGTCCACCAGATCGCGAGAGAAACGTTCATACTCGAACGCCATGCCGATATCGAAGCGCACCAAAAGCGGGCGGCGCTCGCCTTTGTACCAGTTCCGGCAGTACCACTCGATACGATTGAGAACAGTGGACTTCCCGCTGCCGCGCACCCCGGCGATACAAGTTACTCCGTTCCAGTTTGAGTCTTCAGCGATCCCAACGGAGAAGTCGTCGAGTTGGTGCCCAATTCGGCAATCTTTCGGGTAGTTCAAAAAGACGTTTTGCTGCAGCATCGGCCCTGGGGGACGTCGGATTGATAAGCGGTCGACTTTTGGTTTCTTCCAGCTTCGGAGTTCTATTCTTTGGGTTACTTGGTTTCCTTTCGCGCCGGGGCGCGCTGGGCCGGTTTCCCAGTCGAAGAGTTCCTTGAATTGAGGGCGTTCCGGAAAATGGTTTCTATTCTTCTCGAAATAACCCCACTTGAAGTATTTCTCTTGCCCAACTTTTTCTACCTCCTTTAAAACTGTCTCCAGATCTTCTTTTGAAACGGATTCTACAAATAATTCTACATCTTGTTGATTAAGACGCGGTAGTATCGATCTAACAAGATCTCGATACGAGGTATGGATATAACGGCTCAGCCTGTCGTGCTCCTCGATCTCAGGCTCGAAGTCTTGGCCGATAAGAAAGGCAACCGTTCCTTGTTGGTACCACCATTCAAAGCGATAGCGAGATAACGAGAAACCTTTGGCAAGAAATCTTTCGTTTAAGTCTTTCCAGCGCGGGAATAGATCTTTTAACGAGGCGCGGGCCTTGATTCCAACCCACCTTGTCGTGAGCCATTCATTGCCATCGTTGTCAGATGCCATTCTACAACCGACAGTCTTCCCCGTCTGGGCGCATATTAGCCCAAATGGAACACAAGACGGAAAAAAGTTTTCGGTACCGACTGCGCCTCAAGTATTCTGGCAGTCTCAGCATCGATCTGGGGGGGGCGCACAACGACATGTGGCGCTGTGGATCACTCCGCAGGCTACTGGCTGGAATCGGGAAGAGCCGTCTGCGATTCCACTGCCCGAAGCGCGACCGTCAGCGCGTCGATCTCATTTCGCAACTCAAGCAGGACGGCGTCCATTTCCTCCGCCTTCTCGGCATTCCTCTGGGCGTCGCGCGTGAGCAAGCCAAGTTGGGCAGGGATATCGTCGGTGCTCTCGGCAATGGACCTTATCCTAGAGTTCAGCTCCTCCAGTTGCGATTGAGAACTCGTTAACTGTTCCAATAGAGAAGCGATATCGCCAGCGCCCTCAGTAATAGATTTCAAATTAGAACGCAGCACTGCCAATTCTGATTGAGAGCTATCCAGCTGACCCAATATGGTAGGGATCGTTTTATCTTGGAGATTGAATTGATTGGCGGTTATAATTTCTAGACCCTGCGACAATGCGTCGACCCTAGATTGAAGCTGAAGGTCGGCCGCCTCCAGATCTGCAACTCTGGCAACTGTCGCCGATAAATCGGCGTCCAATTCGCGCTGACCGACATACATGAAAGCAAACGCTGCTATCAGCGCGCCCACCAGAATACTCAATCCGCTCACGACCAGTCGGAAAAACTGCCCCCGGCGCTCCAAGCGCGTGATCTCAGCGTCGAGATGCTCCTCGAAATCGCGACGTACGCGCGATATCAGGCGCTCGGTCCTGTATCGCTCCTCCGCAGATTTCTCGCTTTCAATCATCTTGCTTCAGCGTCAGTTGGTTCTTTCGACCGCCAATCTTGACGATTTGGCCCTGCGTCTCGCGCCAAGACCGACGGGTACGACTTCCCTATTAATGGCTGCTCAAGCGGATTGCAATTTCGCCCAAGGGCGCCGCGGACCCTTCAGCTTGGAACGCGGGGTGAGTTGTCGATTTTGGCTCAAATTTTCCCAATGGTGCGGAAGATTGGTGTTCAGGCCTTACGCAGAGAAATTAGGCTTGGACAATGTAAATGAGTTATGGTTCTAGCAAATATTTATGTTCTTCAATATTTTTATCATCATTTGACCTGGATAACCAATATGAATTGGGCTTTTTTGAAAAAATAATGAAGAATTTTGTTATATGGATTTTTTTTATGTGGGAATACAGGTTCTATTGGGACCCAAGTTTGCGGGCCCGAAACAATAGCAAAAGGCGATTTTCCGCCATGCCTGTCGTATGCAGTGCCATATTAGAGCGTCGACTTTGGGCTAGAACCGCGCTTTTTCTACCCGTAGAGCCAACGTCACCACTGAAATAAAGGACTCTTTGACCTAAGGAGATTGTGACGAGATATTGCTGGTGATCAAACAATGGAACGATTTCCTCCTCCGACTGAATTCTCTCCCAGTATTTGATCTCGAACCACGGGCGTGATCGAACGGTCTGACGACAACTGCGGTCACAATGTGAAGACATTATCTTGTCGTGTGCCGTATGGGCGAAATTGGATCAGTCTTCGCTTGGGGAACCGACCATTGCGCACCGCACACCGATGACTATGCGAAGTTCGATCATGCGGTTGTCGGTCTCCGCCTCGAATGGCTTCCTACGTTTGCCGGAGATGACTGCACGATCAATAGGATATTTCCGCCAATCGAAAATCGCCGGCGCATTGAAGCGAAGTTTCTAAAACCAACCAACGACGACTTTGGAAGAGAGGCGGCCGGTCATACGGTCGGAAGTAGTCCAAAAATTCTGGACGGTTAGGCTGGATTTGGTGTTGCGCAGAGCGGCGTTTGGTGATCCAGTGCATTTCGGATTTGGTCCGCGAACGACGGCCATTGGGAGTTTCGCCGCACCGGGCTGTGTGACGTCGCCGCTTGGCACTTGCGTGCACAGATTCACGCATGGGTTCCTACTGGTCTTACACAAGGTCTGGAACGAGCGAATTCTCGCCAATCGTGGTCGGGCCCGAGACAATTTCTCTCACCAATCGAACTGCTGGGTTGAAGTCACGCGGAATCCCGAATTCGACTGCAATGGAGGGCCCCGGTCATTGAGGGTGCGTTGCTACGGCCGGATAGGACCTCTACGAAATCGCCTTGCACAGGCAAGCGGCGCAAACGTTCTTTGCAAGGCGCCTCCGAATCCGATCACAAGTTTTGCGGTGTCCCCTGCAGGCGCCGGCCGCCTATTAGTCCCTGCCGGCAAAGAGCGTGGAGTAGACCAGCGTCTGGTTGGCGTGTTCACGCATCAGGGCCTCGGCCCGCTGCGGGTCGCGGCGGTCGATAGCGTCGAGGATCAGGCGGTGCTGCATGTTGCCGAAGCGCAGGCGCATCAGCTCCTCGTCCGGCTTCTCGGCGTTGAACACCAGCGTCCCGAGCTGGATCATCGGCAAGGTGCTCATCCGGTCGAAGGCGAAGCCCACGAATTCGTTGCCGCAGCCGCGCATGATGGTCTCGTGAAACGCCATGTTGCCGTCCTGGTAGCGCGACACCCGAACCGCCATCGGCGCGTCCGAGGCCATCGCCCGGTCCATTGCGTCGATCGCCTCGCGCAGCCGCGCCGCGACGTCCTCGGGCATGCCCCGCCGCGCCAGCGTCGCCGCCGCGAGGCCTTCCAGCACGCCGCGCACCTCGTAGGCCTTCGACACATCGCCGAGATCGAATTCCTGGATCGTGAACCCGCGCCCGTCGCGCTTCTTGATCAGGCCCTCGACCTCGAGCGTCCGGAGCGCCAGGCGCGCCGGCGTGCGCGACACCGCAAACAGCTTGGCGACGCTGACCTCGCTAATCTTGTCGCCGGGCGCCAGCGCGCCGTCCATGATCATGCGCCGCAGTTGCACCAGCACACGTTTGTCCGAGGTCTCGGCACTATCGAGAGTGGTTTGATCGGTCACACGCATTCCTTCCGCCAGATTGGCGCCGTTTACGTATCCAAAATAGGGCCGTTTGACAAGATTTTCTGATTTTCGTTGCGAAAAAGGCTGATTATGGATACGAAATGAAGGGCGATTCCGTTGCTGCAAATGGTGCTCTGTCAGATAAGGTACGCCGAACAAGAAGCCCGCAAGGGCGGGAAAATGATGAAAGGGAGGACATCATGATCCGGAGACGACTGTTCAATCTGGCGGCAACCGCCGCGCTGGCCGGCCTGGCATTGTCAGGGGCGGCGCAGGCGGCCGAGGTCATCAAGCTGGGCGCCATCGCGCCGAAGACCGGGCCTCTAGCGGGCGGCGCTGTGGTCACGCAATGGCCCAACATCCAGCTTTGGGTGGAACAGGTGAACGCCCGCGGCGGGCTCGATGTCGGCGGCACCCAGATGATGATCGAGCTCATCGAATACGACGACAAGACCAACCCCGGCGAGCATATCAAGCTGGCCCAACGCCTGGCCGAACAGGACCAGGTGGATTTCGTCGTCGCCCCCTACGGCACCGGCTTCAACATAGCCGCGGCGCCGATCTATGGCCGCTATGGCTATCCGATGATCGCGGTCTCGGCGATCACCGATAAGATGGACGAACTGACCGAGCGCTATCCGAACCTGTTCTTCACGCTGGGGACCACCACGGCCTTTGTGGACGGGGTCAAGGAAATCCTCGTCGAACAGCGCGAGGCCGGCGCCATCGGCAACGAGATCGCCATGGTCAACGTCGCCGATGCCTTCGGCATCGAGTTGGCCGACCGCGCGCGCGAGCTGTTCACCGAGGCCGGGTTCGAGCTGGTCTATGACAAGTCCTACCCGCTCGGCACGCCGGATCTGTCGCCGGTGATGAAGGGCGCCAAGGATTCGGGCGCCAAGGCCTTCGTCGCCTGGTCCTACCCGCCCGACAGCTTCGGGCTGGCCGAACAGGCGATCATCGAGGACCTGGACGTCTCGGTCTACTACTCGGCCGTGGCCACCAGCTTCCCGGCCTTCGGCGACGCCTATGGCGGCAAGATCAACAACGTGCTGGGCGCCGGCGGCACCAATGTCGACGACCCCGCGATCGCCGCCTATCGCGCGGCGCATCTCGACGTCACCGGCAAGGTCGCCGACTACTGGGCCTCGGCCAACACTTACGCGGCGCTGCAAATCCTAGAGCAGGCCATCGAGGGCGCGGGCACCAAGGACAAGGAAACCGTCACCCAGTACATCAAGGACAATTCCTTCGACACGGTAATGGGCACGCTGACCTTCGAGAACAACGTCAGCCACACCTTCTGGTCGGTCGGCCAGTGGCAGGACGGCGTGTTCCGGGGCGTCAAGGGCACCGGCGTCGAGGGCGCCGTTCCGGTGCGCCTCAAGGACGGCTGGGTCGAGTAGAACAGGGGCGGGCGGGGTCCGCTCCCGCCCGGTTCCTTTAGGGTTGCCGCATGCTCGACATCCTCGTCTCCGGCCTGCTTTTGTCGGGCACCTATGCGCTGGTGGCCATGGGGCTGAACCTGCAATACGGCGTCGCGCGGATCATGAACCTGGCCAATGGCGAGGTTCTCGTGTTGGGCGCTTTGGCCGCCTTCTGGCTCTTCACCACGTCGCAGGTCAGCCCGCTTTTGACCGTGATCCTGGTCATCCCCGTGGCGTTTGTCGGCAATTGGCTGATCTATCGCTTCCTGCTGACGCCCCTGGTGCGGCGGTCGAAAAACCAGGGCCAGCTCGAGGTCGATGCCATTCTCGCCACCTTCGGCATGTCCTTCATCCTGATCGGCATCATGGTCTCGATCGAGGGCGGCTTCTTCGCCTATAAATACCTCTCCGAGCCGATCTCCATCCTCGGCTCCACCTCGTCCCTGAACCGCCTAGTCGCCTTTCTGATCGCCGTCGCCATTGGCGGCGCGCTCTATCTCTGGCTCAACCACACACGGCCCGGAGTCGCCGTGCGCGCCGTCGCCGTCTCGACCGAGGCGAGCGGGCTTGTCGGCATCAACGTCCCCCGGATGTCGGCCCTCGCCTTTGCGCTCGGGGGTGCCATCACCGCCGTCGGCGGCGCGCTGATCTCCACCTTCATCACACTCGACGCCTCGATCGGCGTCGTCTTCACCATGAAGGCGCTGATCATCGTGATCATGGGCGGTGTCGGCGAAATCCGCGGCGCCATCGTCGCCGCCGCCATCCTCGGCCTGGTCGAAACCGCCGTCGCCACCCTCGTCGACCCCGGCCTCACGCTCGCCGCCGCCTACCTGATCTTCGTCCTCATCCTGCTCTTCCGCCCGCAGGGCCTCTTCGGCAGGGTCAGCTCATGAAGCCGTCGGGTTGGCAAGAACTCCTCCTCGCGGCGCTCTTCGCCATGCTCGCGGCCTTCGTCCCGCTCGTGGCCAACGGCTACTGGCTCTCCATCGCCGTCACCGCGATGATGTACCTTGCCCTCGCCACCTCCTGGGCGCTCTTCTCCGGCCCCACCCACTACATCTCCCTCGCCACGGGCGCCTTCTTCGGCATCGGCGGCTACCTCGTCGGCTCGATGATGAGCGACTACCAGCTCGCCTTCTGGGTCCCGCTGGTCGTTGCGCCCGTCGTCGCCGCGCTGCTTGCCATGCTCATCGGCCTCGCCACCCTGCGGCTTTCCGGCGTCTATTTCGTGATATTCACGCTGGGGCTGGCCGAGATGATCCGGAACCTCATCAGCTGGATCCAGAACAACTTCCTTGGCTCCCGTGGCCTCTACGTCCTCACTGATCTGCGCGACCAGCACATCTATTGGATGCTGCTCGCGGTCGCCGCCGTCGTCTATCTGCTCGGCTGGCTCATCAACCGCTCGCGCCTCGGCTTCGCGCTCAGGATCATCGGCAATGACGAAACCGTCGCGCGCCACGTCGGCATCAACACCGCCACCGCTAAGGTCATCCTCTTCACCACCACCGGCTTTTTCGCCGCCCTGGTCGGCGCGATCATCGCCCCGCGCTGGAGTTATATCGAACCCAACCAGGTCTTCTCGCCGCAACTCAGCTTCCTCGTCGTGATCATGGCGCTTCTGGGCGGCGCGGGCCGGCTCTGGGGTCCGCTCGTCGGCGTCATCCCCTTCACGATCATCTGGGAATGGGTCGGGGTCCAGTTCCCGAACCAGTCCTTCCTCTTCATGGGGCTCGCCTTTCTGCTCATCGTCTACGTGCTGCCGAACGGCGTCGTCGGACGGATCGAACAACTCCGCGCCCGGCTCAGGGAGCGCGAGGCATGAGGTATTCTGGCGCCGTCCTCTCCGTCTCTGGCGTGACCAAGCGCTTCGGTGGGCTGGTTGCCGTCTCGTCGATGTCCTTCGACGTGGCCGAGCATGAGATGGTCGGTGTCATCGGCCCCAACGGCTCCGGCAAGACCACGATGATGAACATGATCTCTGGCGCGTTCAAACCGACCGCGGGCCGCATCTCGATGAAGGGCCGCCGGATTTCCGACATGCCCGCGCAGACCATCGCACGCGAGGGCGTGGGCCGCACCTTTCAGCTCGTCCGCCTGTTGCCGGGGCTGAACGTGATCGAAAACGTGCTCTCCGGCGCCGTCTTCGGGCACCGCCGCCGCTGGGGCCGCGACGCCGAGGACTTCGCCCATGCCATGCTGGAACGTGTCGGGCTCGAGGCGATGTCCTACGCCCCCGTGGCCCAGCTCACCTACATCGACCAGAAACGCGTCGAACTTGCCCGCGTGCTGGCCGGCGAACCCGAGGTGCTTTTGCTCGACGAGTGGCTCGCCGGGCTGAACCCCACCGAGCTCGAGACCGGCATCGAACTGATCCACAACTTGCGCGACGAGGGCCGCACCGTGGTTCTGGTCGAGCACGTCATGGACGCCATCCGCGCCCTTTGCGACCGCTGCGTGGTGATGTCGGCCGGCAAGAAGATCGCGGAAGGAACGCCCGACGAGGTTCTGAACGACGCCGAAGTGATCCGGGCCTATCTGGGGGATGACGATGCTTAGTGCGTTCCCCCTGCACACGGCGCGGCAAGCCGCTTCGAAGCGGCTTGAACGAAGCGTTTTCGAAAACGCTTGCAGAACGCGTTTCGAAACGCGTTCCCGCAACGCCCTTCGAAGGGCGTTGCAGCACCGACCGGAGCGGCGCGATGCTTGAGGTCCGCCATCTCACCGCCGCCTACGGCCAGCACCCCGCGCTACAGGAGGTCTCGCTGCGCGTGGGCCCCGGCGAAATCGTCGTGATCCTTGGCGCCAACGGCGCCGGCAAATCCACGCTGCTGCGCGCCATCTCCGGCATCTGCGAGGGCCAGGTCCACGGCGACATATTGCTCGACGGACACCGGCTTCTCGGCCTCACCTCCGACGAAATCGTCGAACGCGGCGTGGCGCTGGTGCCCGAAGGGCGCGGGATCTTCGGCGACCTGACCGTGCGCGAGAACCTCACCCTCGGCGCCTATGCGAACCGCGCCCGCGCCGATGAAACCGGCAATCTCGACCGCGTGCTCAGGCTCTTCCCGAAGCTGCAGGAACGCCAGGGCCAGATCGCCCGCACCATGTCGGGCGGAGAGCAGCAGATGGTCGCGATCGGCCGCGCGATGATGTCGGCGCCCCAGATTTTGATGCTGGACGAGCCTTCGCTGGGTCTCTCGCCGCTGCTCTGCAAGGAACTCTTCCAGAATTTGCGCGAGGTGAAGGCCCTCGGCATCGGCATCCTGCTCGTCGAGCAGAACGCCAAGCAGAGCCTCGCCATCGCCGACCGTGGCTACCTGCTGGAAAACACGCGCATCGTGCATGAGGACAGCGCGACAAAGCTCGCCACCGACCCGGCGGTGCAAAAGGCCTATCTCGGCGCGGGCAGCGCCGCCGCGAAGGTCAAGACGCCCGAACCCGCCGCAGCGGAACCTATACCGGCCCGTCCCACCATCGAGGCGCGCCCCCTACAGCAGCGCACCGCTGATCAGCAGATCGGCCTTTCCATCGAAGACCTAGTCCAGAGCGCGGCGAAGCGATCCGAGACGCCTCCTCCCACAGCGGCACTGGCGCCGCGAGCCACAGACTCCAGCAACGCCACCCGGCTGCAATCCGTCCTGCACGATATCGAACGCGCCGCCGCCGAGGCGCGCAAGCGCCCCGCCGCCCCGCCCACGGCCGCGAGCGACACCGACGCGATACCGACGAAATACCGACGTAATACAGACACTGAAATCGAGGGCCCGCCGCCGGTCATCGAAGTCTACCGGCGGCCCCGGGTCGAGGTCTACCGCCGCCGCCCATCCGGCCAGTTTGAGAGGGACTGACATGCTTGATGCCACCACCACCGCCCCACAGATCAAGGGCCTCTATATCGATGGCAGGTGGGTCCCCGGCGCGGGCCAGTTCGACGACCTGAACCCGAATGATGGCAGCGTCTGGGCCCGCGTCCCGAACGCCGGAATTTCCGAGACGAAACAAGCGATTGAAGCCGCCCACCGCGCCTTCCCGGACTGGGCGAACCGACCCTTCCAGGAACGCGCACATCTCATTTTGAAGATCGCCGATGTCTGGGAGGCCCGCGCCGCCGATTATGTCGCCGCGGCGCAATACGAAGGCGGCGGCTGGTACGGCAAGGGGATGTTCGAGGCCGGTCACGTCGCCGAAACCTTCCGCGCCGCCGCCGGCCTTTGCTACAGTTCCATCGGTGAAGTCCTCCCCTCCGAGCACCGCAAGGTCTCCACCGCCATCCGTGTGTCGATGGGCGTCGTCGGCGTCATAAGCCCCTGGAATGTCCCGGGAATTCTGACCTCGCGCGGTTTCGCCTTCGCTATGGCCTTCGGCAACACCATCGTCCTGAAACCCTCTGAAGAGACGCCCTATGCCGGCGGGCTGTTCTTCGCGGAGATCCTCGAAGAGGCCGGCATTCCGCCTGGCGTCTTCAACGTCATCACCGCCTCACGCGAGCGTACGCCGGAGGTCGGCGACGAGCTGATCGACAACCCGCTGGTCAAGGGCATCAGCTTCACCGGCTCCACACCGGTCGGCCGCCGCATCGCCGCGAAATGCGGCGCGCATCTTAAAAAGTGCTGCATCGAGCTCGGCGGCAAGGACAGCCTGATCGTGCTCGAAGACGCCGACATGGACCGCGCCACGTCCTCGGCCAGCTTCGGCGCCTTCATGCACCAGGGCCAGATCTGCATGAGCGTCGAAAAGGTCCTGGTGCAAGAACAACTCTACCCCGAGTTCCTGCGCCAATTCGTGGCCCGCGTCTCCAAGCTCAAAACAGGCGACACCGCCGACAAATCCAACGTCATCGGCCCCCTGATCAACGACCGCCAGGTCGCCCGTGTCCAGGCCCAGCTCGACGACGCCATCGCCAAGGGCGCCAAGGTCGCGCTTGGGGGCGGCATCTCCGGGCGCTTCGTCGAGCCCACGATCCTGACCCATGTGACGCCCGACATGGACATCTGGCGCGACGAAACCTTTGGCCCCGTCGCCGTCGTGACCCCCTTCAAGACTGATGCCGAGGCCATCGCGATGTCGAACGACACGGAATACGGGCTCTCCAGCGGCATCATCACCGCCAACGAGGAGCGCGCGCTGGCCATGGCCCAACACCTCGAAACCGGCATGTGCCACGTCAACTGCTCTTGCATCAACGACGAGCCGCACGCGCCCTTCGGCGGCACCAAGGCCAGCGGGGTCGGCCGGCATGGCGGCAGATGGGCGATGGAGACCTTTTCCGAGACTCGCTGGATCACGCTCGACAGAGGGGGCCGGCCTTACCCGCCGGTGTTCTAAGCCATGCAGGACCTCGTCAAAGGCAAACGCATCGTCGTCACCGGCTCGTCCTCAGGGATTGGCTGGGAGACCGCCCGGGTTCTCACCGAGCAGGGTGCCGAGGTGCTGGGCGTCGACCTCAACAAGAACTTCGACCATGTGGAGGAGTTCTACCGCGCCGACCTTTCCGATCAGCGCACCATCGAGGCGCTGGCGGACACGCTGCCGAACGGCATCGACGGGCTTGTCAACAACGCCGGTCTGCCGCCGACGCAGCCCGCCGACCGGCTGCTCAAAGTTAATCTGATCGGGCTGAAGCACCTGACCGGGCTGATGATCCCCAAGCTCAACGACGGCGCGTCCATCGTGAATGTCGCCTCGCTGGCAGGCTTCGGCTGGCCCAAGGCGGTCGAGGCAATCCAGGCCGCCGACGACCTGACCTTCGACAACGTGCACGACTTCATCACCCGCTGGGGCGTCTCCAGCGAGGACGGGCGCAGCTATTTCTTCTCGAAAGAGGCGCTGATCGTTTGGACGATGCAGAACCGCTGGACCTGGCGCGACCGCGGCATCCGGATGAACGCCGTCAGCCCCGGCCCGGTCGACACGCCGATCCTGGGCGACTTTCTGCAAACCCTGGGCGCGCGGGCCGAGGAAGACCGTAAGGTCATGGACCGGCCTGGCACCCCGCAGGACATCGCGCCGGTGATCGCGTTTTTGCTATCCGACATGACGCATTGGATCCGGGGCACCAACATCCCCACCGACGGCGGCATGTCTTCGAACATCCTGTGCGGCATGCACGGGCTTTGACGTGCCCTCACGCAGCGAGGCGGCAGGGCATACTATAGGGAGGGCACTCTGATGGGCGCCATCGGCTGGATCATTCTTCTTCTCGTCGTCCTGGCGATCGTCGTCGCGCTGGCGGCGTGGTTCTACGAACGTGCGACCAACGAGGTCAGCCTCTTGCGCACTGGTGTCGGCGGGCGCCAGGTGGTGATTGACGGCGGCGTGCTGGCGATCCCGTATTTCCACGAGATCAGCCGGATCAACATGGCGACACTCCGGCTGGACGTGGACCGCCGCGGCGAGGCCTCGCTGATCACCCAGGACCGGCTCCGCGTCGATGTGGGCGCCGAATTCTATGTCTCGGTCAAGCCCGACGCCGACGCGATCACCCGCGCCGCGCAGACGCTCGGCAAACGCACTTTCCAGCGCGACGAGTTGCGCGGGCTGATCGACGGGATGATGGTCGACGCCCTGCGCTCGGTCGCGGCGAAGATGACGATGGACGAGCTGCACGAGAACCGCGCGCAATTCGTGAAGGACGTGCGGGCACTCTTGGAGGAGTCGCTGGAACGCTACGGCCTGCAGCTCGACAACGTCTCGCTCACCGCGCTCGACCAAACGCCGTTTGCGAACCTCGATGAGAACAACGCCTTCAACGCCGTCGGCATGCGCAAGCTCGCCGAGGTGATCGCCAAGTCGAAGAAGGAGCGCGCCGAGATCGACGCCGACAGCGAGGTCAGCGTGCGCCGCGCCGCGATGGAGGCGTCACGGAAGCGCCTTGAAATCGAACTGGAAGAGCGGCGCGCCGAAATCGCCCAGCAGCAGGAAATCGAAACGCTGGCTGCGGCACAGATCGCCGAGGTCGCGCAAAAGAAGGCCGACAGCGAACTTTCCGCCACCAAGGCCCGGATCGAGATGGAACGCCGCATCCAGGCCGCCGAAGTGGAACGCGAGCAGGCTTTGGCAATCGCCGAGCAGGACCGCCAGATCGCCGTCGCCGCCAAAAGCCAGGAGGAAAGCCGCGCCCAGGCCGAGGCCGACACCGCGCGGGCCGAAGCGATCAAAGCCTCCGAGGCCGTCGAGACCACCCGCGCCACGGCCGAGGCCGAACGCCGCGCCGATCTCGCCCGCATCGCCGCCGAGGCCGAGGCCACGACCGCCGCGGCCCGCGCCGCCATCGCCGCCGAAAGCGATAAGGCGACCGCCAAGGACAAGGCCGCGGCCCGGCGCGAGGCCGCAGAGGCCGAAAAATCGGTGAGGCTCGCGGAAGCAGAAGCCGACAAAGCCCGGATCGAGGCGGAGAACAGCCGCTCAGAGAGCCTGGTGGCGATGGAATTGGAAAAGGCCCGGCTCGAGGCGATGCCGAAAATCGTCGGCGAAATGGTCAAGCCCGCCGAAAAGATCAAGTCGATCAACGTCAATCACGTCACAGGGCTCGGCGGCACCTCGGGCGACGGCAATTCGCGCCCGCCCGTCGCCGCCGCCATCGACTCGATCATGGAAATGGCGGTGCAGCTGCCGCTTCTGAAGAAGATCGGCGATCAGATGGGCGAGGCGCTCGACGAGACCGTGACCGGCGGCAAGGCGGACACGGACTAGGCTGCGCCGCGCCGCATGAGCCGACCTGAAAGACGAGGGATCCCGACCGCATGGCGAAACTCGGCGAAGACATCATCGGCGCCTCCGGCCTCGCGCCATTCTTCCAGGTCGCAAATGCCGGCACGGTCGGCATTGACGCCCCCGCACCGCGCCTGGGCGCGGCCTGGCGGACTTGGGTGCGCGCGCTAAGCGGGTTCCAGAAAGAGGCGCTGGTGCGGTCGGCCGGGACCGGTCTGACCTGGCGGCTGGTCAGCGACGAGGGCCCTTATCTCAACGGCCACGACGCCGCACCCTGCCCGCTGGCCTTTCTGTCGGCGGGCATGGCCGCGAGCGTGCTGGAAGAGATCCTCGCGCTTGCCCGGATCCGGGGGGTCGAGATCGGCAAGCTGCGGCTGATCCAGGACAATTTCTACACAATGCAAGGCTCGATGCAGCGGCGCACGATGGTGGGCGGGGCCGAAAACGTCGCCTTGACCGTCGAGATCGACTGCAGCCTCTCGGACGCCCAATTGCAGGATTTCCTGACCGACGCGGTCTACGCGGCGCCCCTCAGCGGGCTGATGCGCGGGCGGCACGAGAGCCGCTTCAAGCTCGCCCGGAACGGCGCCGAATTGCCCACTGCGAAGGTGGCTGAACTGGACGGGCCGATCTTTCCCGACCCCGGTGACCGCTTCGCTGCCGCGCTGCCCCAGCCCGGCAATCTGCCCCTGGTCGAACCGGTCGGCCCCACGCCGAAAAAGCCGGTCGCCAAGGGCACCGCCGCCGGCGGCTCGTCGCTGAGCGACGAACAGGACCGCCGGCTCAATATCGGCGCCATCGCGACCTTGCGCGACGATCGGCTGAAGGACATCCAGCAGATGCAGTACTCGCCCTGGGGCACGTCGTTTCGGTTCCTCAGCTCCGAGGACGGCCGCGCGCCGGACGCGGGTACCCTGATCAGCGCCGGCATCGGGTTCTGCTTCATGACCCAATTCGGCCGCTGATCAGGGTACCCGCGTCCGGCGCGCGGCCGTCCTCGGAGCTGAGGAACCGAAACGACGTGCCCCAGGGCGAGTACTGCATCTGCTGGATGTCCTTCAGCCGA
>JASJCA010000054.1 GCA_030066215.1 Rhodobacter sp.
TGCTCGACCAACAAGACGGGCGCCTCGTGGCGCAGCTCTTCCAGCAGGTCCGCCAGCGCCGCCGCCCCGTCGGCGCCCATGCCCGCCATCGGCTCGTCGAGCAGGAAGGCTTTGGGCCGCAGCGCCAGCGCCATCGCGATTTCCAGCTTACGCCGTTCGCCATGGCTGAGGTCGGACGCCAACACCCGCTCACGCCCCTCCAGCCCGGTGCGCGCGATCAGCGCCTTCGCCGGGTCGGTCAATGTCGCGTCGCGCAGGGCGGGGCGGAAGAACCGGAACACATGCTGGCTGGCCCCCTGCACCGCCAGCATCACGTTCTGCAGAACCGTGAAGTCCGGCGCCACACTCGACACCTGGAACGACCGCGCCAGCCCCGCCCGCGCCCGCGCCGCGGGGTCAAGCCCCGCCATGTCCCGGCCCAGAAACCGCACTCTTCCGGCATCCGGCGCGATCTCTCCGGCGATCTGTTTGATCAGCGTCGACTTGCCCGCCCCGTTCGGCCCGATCAGCGCATGGATCTCGCCCGGCCGCAGATCCAGCGACACGCCGTCGCTCGCCACCACCGAGCCGAACCGCTTCGAAACGCCCTCGACCGCCAGCACCTCAGTCATGCGCCCGCCTCGGGCTCAGCACCCCGATCAGCCCGCCCTTTGCGAACAGTACCACAGCCAGCAGCAAGAGCCCCAGAAACACCTGCCAATACTCGCTGACCCCGCCCAACTGA
Source organism: Rhodobacter sp. (assembly GCA_030066215.1). GTDB lineage: Bacteria > Pseudomonadota > Alphaproteobacteria > Rhodobacterales > Rhodobacteraceae > JASJCA01. Next base: position 725 of record JASJCA010000054.1, read on the forward strand.
TGCTCCAGCAGGATGAACAGCCCGGCCCCGGCCACCGGCCCAAAGAGCCGCCCGACGCCACCGAGGATCACGAAGATCATGATCTCGCCGCTGGTCTGCCAGCTCAGCATCGACGGCGACACGAAGCGGTTGAGATCGGCATAGAGCGCGCCGGCGAGCCCGGTGATCGCGCCCGAAATCACGAAGGCCGTCAGCCGTACGCCGATGGGACGGATGCCCACCGCTGCCACCCGAACCGGGTTCTGCCGCGCCCCCTCCAGCGCCAGCCCAAACCGCGACCGGGTCAGCACCGCCGATAGCCACAAGCCGCCCAAAAGCAGGACAAAACAGATCACGAAAAACTGCAGCGGGTCGAAAGTGTTGGCGCCGGGAAAGCCGTTGCGGACGTAGAACGACAGCCCGTCTTCGCCGCCATAGGCAGGCCAGGAGATGGCGAAGTAGAACAGCATCTGTGCAAACGCCAGGGTGACCATGATGAAATAGACGCCCGAGGTGCGCAACGACAGCACCCCGATCACCAGCGCGGCCAGTGCGCTCGCCGCCACTGCGACCGGCCAGATCACCAGCATCTGCTGGCTGCCGGGCAGTTCGACGGGCCAGGTCGTCAGCGGCTCGACCGACACGGCATGGCTCGCCAGGATCCCCGCCGCATAGCCGCCGATGCCGAAGAATGCCGCATGGCCGAAGGACACCAGCCCGCCGAAACCGAGGGCCAGGTTCAGCCCCACCCCGGCGAGCGCGAAGATCGCAACCTTGGTCGCCAGCGTGATCACGAAGGGCTCCCCCGCCGCCGAGGCCGCCAGGGGCACCGCTACCAGCAGCCCCAGCACGGCGCCGTTGACCCAGACCTCACGCAATGCCGAAAAGCCCCCGTGGCCGCCAGACCAGGACGCCCGCCATCAGCACGTAGATCAGCATCGAGGCCAGCGCCGAGCCAACCGCGTTGGCCTCCGACGGCGCCATCACCGCGCCAAAGGCCGCCGGCAACAGGACCTTGCCCAACGTGTCGGTCAGCCCCACCAGAAGCGCGCCCACCAGCGCGCCCTTGATCGACCCGATCCCGCCGATCACGATCACCACGAAGGCCAAGATCAAGACCGGCTCGCCCATGCCGACCTGCACCGACTGGATCGTGCCGACCAGCGCGCCCGCCAGCCCCGCCAGCGCGGCGCCGAGCGCGAAGACCAGGGTGTATAGCCGGTCGATATCGACGCCTAGGGCCGCGATCATCTCGCGATCGGCCTCGCCGGCCCGGATCCGCATGCCAAGCCGCGTCGCCCCGATCAGCCAAAAGAGGCCTGCGGCGATCGCCAGGCCGACACCGATGATCGCCAGCCGATAGAGCGGATACTCGATCCCGCCCGGCAGCGTCACCGCCCCCGCCAGTGGCCCAGGCACCGACAGATAGAGCGGGAAGGACCCAAACACCCACCGCGTGCCTTCCGAGAAGATCAGGATCAGCGCGAAGGTCGCCAGCACCTGATCCAGATGATCGCGCGCATAAAGCCGCCGGATCACGGCAAGCTCCACCACCGCCCCCGCCGCCGCGGCCGCCGCCAGCGACGCCGCCAGCCCCAGCCACCACGACCCGGTCGCCGCCGCCACCGCGGCACAGGCGAAGGCCCCGACCATATAAAGCGACCCATGCGCGAGGTTAATCAGCCCCATCACGCCGAAGACCAGCGTCAGCCCGGCCGCCATCAGAAACAGCATGACGCCGTATTGCAGCCCGTTCAGGACCTGCTCGATCAGCAGAAGCGCCGACATGCCCGCTTCTTCTCGTCAGAAATACTCATGGTCCCGGCCCCGCACCCCGCGCTGCCGCCCACTGTCCGGCGTCGCCTTGCGGCTGGCGGAAAAGCCGCGCGCGGAAGCGCACATTTGGGTCCCCGGGATCACATCTGACAATCGCCGGCATAGGCGTCGGCATGGTCGGTCAGCCCGGTCGCGACGATTCGGTTGGTGAACACCTCGCCCTCCTGGATCACCTCGCGCACGTAGATGTCCTGGATCGGGTGATGGTTGGGTCCGAACGCGAAGTCGCCGCGCACGCTTGCGAATTCCGCCGCCCGCAGCGCCTCGCGAAACGCGTCTGCGTCCGACACATCCGCCTTCGCCGCCGCCGAGATCAGCAGATTGCCGGTGTCGAAGCCCTGGCTGGCGTAAAGCGACGGCAGCCGCCCGTATTCGGTCTTGAACGCATCGACGAAGGCCTTGTTCGCCGAATTGTCCAGGTCCTTCGACCATTGCGAGGTGTTCTTGACGCCGAGCGCCGCGGCGCCGACCGCCTGCAGGATGCCCTGATCGAAGGAAAACGCCGGACCCACGACCGGCAGCTCGACGCCCGAGCCGGCATATTGCTTCAAAAACGCGATGCCCATGCCGCCGGGCAGGAAGAAGAACACCGAATCGGCCTCCGACGCGCGGATCTGGGCAATCTCGGCGGCGTAGTCGGTCTGGCCGAGCTTGGTATAGACCTCGCCCGCGATCTCGCCCTGGAAAAACCGCTTGAAGCCGGTCAGCGCGTCAACCCCGGCCGGGTAGTTGGGCGCCAGGATGAACGACTTGCCGAGCCCCGCGGAACTGGCATAGGCGCCTGCCGCCTCGTGCAGGTTGTCGTTCTGCCAGGCGACGTTGAAGTAGTTCTCGTGACAGCCCTTGCCGGCCAGCGCCGAGGGGCCGGCATTGGGCGAGAGGTAGAACTTGCCCTGCGCCGTGGCCGCGGGCACCACCGCCATCGCGAGGTTCGACCAGATGATCCCGGTCAGCACATCGACCTGATCCGACTGGATCATCTTGTCGGCTAGCTGCACCGCCACGTCCGGCTTGCGCTGATCGTCCTCGACCACAACTTCGATGCCGTGCGCGCGTCCCTGTGCGGCATGCATCTTCAAGGCCAGCATGAAGCCGTCGCGCACGTCGATCCCAAGCGCCGCGCCACCGCCCGACAGCGTGGTGATCATGCCCACTTTCAGCCCCTCGGCCGGCGCCGCACCCGCCGCCAGACCCGCCACAGCCGCCGCGGCCAGCGCCGCATTCATCCTCCGCATCGTTCCGCACTCCCTGTGAATAATCCGGCGCGAGCCTAGAAGTCGTCCGCCCGCTTCACAAGGCCCAAGCGCGCTGGGACGGTCTGTCACAGACCCGCCGGCTGACAGCCGCCGCCCCCGGCCTATCTCTGCGCAATGGCCGATCCTGCGCCCAGACACCTGCCGCTCGCGCTCCTCTACGGGGCGCTCTGCCATGGCACCTTCGCGCTGGCAGGCCTCGCCATGGTCTGGGGTCTCTTCACCGGGCTCACCCAGGCTTTCGGCGCCGTGCCCTACCCCTGGGCGCTGCTCGCCAACGCCGCGCTTCTGCTCCAATTCCCGCTCGGCCACTCTCTGTTGCTCACCGACCGCGGACGCCGCGTCCTTGCCCGTCTTGCCCCCGAGCCCTTTGGTACAACTCTCGCCACAACCACCTATGCGTTCATCGCCTCGCTGCAGCTTCTGGCGCTCTTCACCCTCTGGACGCCGTCGGGCATCGTCCTCTGGCAGGCCGAGGGCGCCGCGTACTGGCTGATGTGCGCGCTTTTTGCGGCAAGCTGGCTGATCCTGGCAAAGGCGAGTTTCGACGCCGGGCCCGAGGTGCAGGGCGGCTGGCTCGGCTGGACCGCGCTGGCCCGCGGCATCAAACCGGTCTTCCCCGACATGCCGCAGACCGGGCTCTTCCGCGTGATCCGTCAGCCGATCTACGCCGGGTTCGCGCTGACGCTTTGGACCATGCCCACCTGGACCGCCGACCAGGTGGCACTCGCCACAGCCTACACTGCCTATTGCCTCCTCGCCCCGCGCCTTAAGGAGCGCCGGTTCGCGCGGTTCTACGGCAACCGGTTCCGCACCTACCAGGCGCGCGTGCCCTACTGGATCCCCCGCCTGCCCAACCTCAGGAGCCGCAAAGATGCCTGACGGCACCCGCAACGACCTGACGATCTACGACGCCGTCGCCGATCAATGGTGGTCCGACGAGATCCGTTGGGTCCGGACGCTGAAGAACATGGTGCCCGGGCGGTTGGCCTATTTCGACCGGTTCGTCGACTGGCGCGGCAAGGCGGTGCTCGATCTCGGCTGCGCCGGCGGCTTCATGGCCGAGGCGCTCGACGACCGCGGCGCGCGCGTCACCGGCATCGACCCCGCGGCCGAGGCCATCGCCGCCGCCCGGGCCCACGCCGGCGACCGCGCCATCCGCTACGACGTCGGCGTCGGCGAGGCGTTGCCCTACGCCGAGGCCAGCTTCGACGCCGTGGTCTGCGTCGACGTGCTGGAACACGTCGAGGACCTGACCCGGGTCGTCGCCGAGGTGTACCGGGTGCTGAAGCCCGGCGGGCTGTTTCTCTTCGACACGATCAATCGCAGCCCGCTGTCCCGCCTCGCGGTGATCACTCTGGCCGAGGATGTGCTGAAGCTCCTGCCCAAGGGCACCCACGACCCGGCCCTCTTTATCCGGCCGCGAGAGCTGCGGGCGGCGCTCACTGGCGCGGGGTTCACCGTCGGCCGCTTTACCGGGCTCGGGCCGCGCGGGTTGACGCGGCGGGGCGATTTCACCTTCGGCCGCCTGCCCGGCACAGCCATCATCTACATGGGCACCGCCCGCAAGCCGGACCTGACATGACCGAGATCGCCGCTCTTCTGGCCGCCGCGCTGCTGTTCGGCGGCATGACGCTTTACAGCTTCGGCCTGGCGCCGCTCCTGTTCACCGGCCTCGACGCGCCGACTGCCGGCAGGATGCTGCGCCGTGCCTTCCCCTGGTACTACCTTTTCATCCTGGCCACGGCTGTCCTGGCCGCCGGGTTGCTGGCGCCGAGCGATCCCGTCGCAGCCGGTCTCATGGCCGCGACTGCCACCGTCGCGATCATCGCCCGCCAAGCCCTGATGCCCGCCATCAACGCCGCCACCGACGCCGGCGCTGAACGCCGCTTCGCCTGGCTGCACGGCCTTTCCGTCGCGCTCAACTTCGTCCAGCTCGCCGCCGTGGCATGGGTCTTGGTCCGGTTCCTGTAGGTCGGGCTGGGCTTCGGTGCGTGCGGAGTTAGGCGCGAGCCGCCATCGACGAAACGCCCAGGGCGCGGCATCAAGGCTGCCGCACCGCCGCGCCATCGCCGACCAAAAAAGGACGGGGCCGGCGGCCCCGTCCGCTGAGCGGCCGTGCCGCCCTCAATACTGCGCCACGTACTCCTCGTAGGCCGCCAGATTGCTCGGATTCAGGTCAGCCAGATCGACCCCGAGCAGCAAGACCGAGGACCCCGGCGCATAGTCAAGCCGCGCGCCCTCGGCCGTTTGGGTCAGGTCGGCGAACGGGTCATAGGGCGGCGCGCCGAAGTCGTACTCGACGAAAAGCTGATCCTGGAATGGATCGAAATCCGCCACCACGTCGTGACCCTCGCCCACGGCGCTGCCGCCATCGCCCTGCCGATCCACGAATACGATATCCGCGCCCTGCCCGGTGAAGATTAGATCGTCCCCGCCGATGGCCCCGATCAGATCGTCGCCGTCGCCTGCATCTATGGTGTCGTCGCCGACCGAGCCGATGATCTCGTCGTTCCCGGCGCCCGCCACGATCGACCGGATCGAGCCGTTCTCGATGAAGATTTGGTCGTCGAACGCGGTGGTGATAAGCGCCTCGACCTGTTCGAGATCGGTGCGGTCGGTATTGTACGGATCATAGCCGCCGGGATACCCCAACAGCGGTTCGACCGTCACCACACCCGGAGTACCGGAATAGCTCGCGTCATAGGCCTCTACACCCTCCGCATTGCCCGAGAAATCTGCGGTGTCGAACCCGTCGCCGCCCAGGAACACGTCGTCGCCTGCGCTTCCGATCATCGTGTCGTTGCCGGCGCCCATGTCGAAGAACTCATCGGCATAGGTGCCCACCACAAGATCGTCGCCCGGCGTGCCGAAAGTCGTGCCCCCGACAAAGCTCACCTGAGTGGCAAAGACATTGTCGGCCTCGGTCTGCTCGGGCCCGCTATAGGGGTCGTAGCCGGCCTCATAGACATAGCCGATCACGTAGTAGTCTCCCGCTGGAACAAACTGCTCGCTGAGCTGCAGGTACTCTGAAATCACCACCGTTTCGCCCTGCTGGACCGAGCCGTAGTCGCCTGAGAACGAGAAATCGTCGCCGGAAATCTCGGCATCGGTCGACAGGAACCAATCGACCTTGAAGTCCTTCGCGCCGAATGTGCCTTCGTTGCTGATGGTGAAGTCGATCAGCAGCCAGTTGTCGTATCTCAACTCGATATTCGGCTGTCCCGCTGCGTCCGGATGCTCATAGGTGTCGCTCACCGCGATGGCGTCGAGGCTGAGGTTCCAGAATGGATCGCCGCCGCCCGATCCGCCGGTGACCGTCAGCGGGGTCAAAGCGGTGTTGTTGGCTGGATCGTCCAGGCCGGCCTCTTGGCTCGTCGGCGTCAGATCCGCGATGATCTGATAGTCGCCCGACCCCAGGATCGCCGCACTCGTCGACCCGGTGATCGACACAGTCCCTTCCATCGCGACGGTCTCGTACAGGTCGACCAGCGGAATGTCGTCCGCCGACAGAGTCCCATCGGTCGAGGCATAAAGCGTCACCATGAAGCCCTGATCGCGCACATTCCCGGCGGCGCTGACCGTCAGGTCGTAGTCCAGCGTGTCGCCCGCATCCAAGTCGAGCACCGGTTGCCCGCCATTGACCGAAAACGCATCGAGCGCCAGGTCCATCTGCCACTCGGCGATAGTGATCTCGACCCAGCTCGCGACATTGTCGGTCTCGTCTGCCTCCGCCAGGGTGCCCGACGGATCGACGATGGCGCCCACGTAATAGGTGCCGCCCTGCAGCCCCCAACTGGCCAGCCCGCTCGAAATCGTCACCGTCTCGCCCGCAGCCAATGCCTCAACCGGCTTGGTGACCGCAAAGAAATGCTGTGCGTCCGGGTCGGCCTCGGGCATCACCACAAAGCGCATTGTGGTCTCGCCGCTTGCGATGGTCCCGGTCGAGATGATGTCGAGACTCACCTGCATCACCTGCTCAGGCTCTAGCGTCGTATCGTCCACCGTCAGCGTGCCTGCGGTCAAATTGACGGTCCGCGGTAGAATCACCTCTGCAAAACTTTGCGTCATATCCGCAAACTCGAAGAATTCGACGTTATGCACGATATCGGTGCCATCCGGTCCTTCGATCCGTAGGCTGTTGCCGTCGAGCTGGGTGATCACGTAGTCGTCGCGGTTGCCGGTGAAGACCGCGGTGTCGATGTCACGGTTGCCGTTGATGGTGTCGTCGCCCGCGCCGCCGAACAGCCGGTCGTTGCCGGACCCGCCCTTCAGCGTGTCGGACCCTTCGCCGCCGTCCAGGCTGTCGGTGCCGCTGCCGCCCAAAAGCGAGTCGTCGCCTAGGCCGCCCTGGAGCGTATCGGCACCCGAGCCTCCTTTGAGCGTGTCGTTGCCCTCTAATCCCGAAAGCAGATCATCGCCCTTGCGGCCGATGATCTCGTCTGCATCGACGGTGCCGGTCAGGATATCTGCTGAATTCGTGCCGCGTATCGTTGCCATGGTGAACCTCTGAAAATGGTGAAGCGGAATTTCGCGCGCCTAAGCCAAACAAGTGAATTATGTCCAAATCATGGCGCTTGAGACGCAAAAGATTGGACTAAAAAACCGCCAGAACGGCGTTGCCCTGGCGCAACTCCCGCGGGTGATGCACAGCTTGTGCGGACCGCTTCGCGCTATCGACTATCTTTGCTGTCGGGGCTGCCGGGCACCTTGGCCACGCCAAGAAACAGCAGGCGGCAAATCCCCCGTTATCACCGGCCCCGACCAGTCATTTTCGCAAGGGCCACGATATTCCCTTTTTTTCGCGCGATACTCGAAGAAACGCACCGCCTCCCGTCCGGCGCACGCGCGCGTAGCCAAAGGCGACGGGGCAGAGTAACCAGTCCAGCGCGACCCGCGTCGGCGTGCGGCACTCCCGCCGCGCCAACTTGCGTCCTGCGCCGCCCCGTGCGACCTTCAGACAGACCGCCTGGGAGGACGGCATGGAGCAAACCGACATCCGCCCGACGACCGCAACCGTGGCAGCGCCAAGCCAATTGCCGCAAGTTAAAGAGCCGCGCAATCCGGGCCAAGATCTTGACCTCGACTGGGTGATGTCGGCCCAGGCCAACACCTCGGCTATCGAACGCCGCGCCAATACTCTCCCTGGCCGCCGATCCGTCAAAAAAGACCACCAGGCCGCCTGGCTGCTCAAAGCCATCACGCTGATCGACCTCACTACACTTGCAGGGGGCGACACGGCGGGCCGCGTCCGCCGCCTCTGCGCAAAAGCCCGCCAGCCCGTTCGCCAGGACCTGCTCGATGCGCTCGAGATGCCGCCCATCACCGTCGGCGCGGTCTGCGTCTACCACGATATGGTCGAGACGGCGGTCGACGCGCTGAAGGGCACGACCATCCCCGTCGCCGCAGTCTCCACCGGCTTTCCCGCCGGCCTCTCGCCCTTCAAAATCCGCCTCGCAGAGATCGCCGAATCCGTCAAAGCCGGTGCCAAGGAAATCGACATCGTCATCTCCCGCCGTCACGTGCTGACCGGCAACTGGCAGGCGCTCTACGACGAAACCCGTGCGATGCGAGAGGCCTGCGGCGACGCGCATATGAAGACGATCCTCGCAACCGGTGAACTGGGAAGCCTGCGCAACGTCGCCCGCGCCAGCCTCGTCTGCATGTTGGGCGGGGCGGATTTCATCAAGACCTCGACCGGCAAAGAAGCGATCAACGCCACGTTGCCCGTCAGTTTGGTGATGATCCGAGCCCTGCGCGATTACCACGACCGGACCGGCTATCGCATCGGCTACAAACCCGCCGGCGGCATCTCGAAGGCCAAAGACGCGCTGACCTACCTCACCCTGCTCAAGGACGAGCTCGGCACCCGCTGGATGCAGCCCGACCTCTTCCGCTTCGGTGCCTCGTCGCTTCTGGGCGACATCGAACGCCAGCTCGAACACCACGTCACGGGCCGCTACTCGGCCGGGTACCGGCATGCACTGTCCTAACCGCCCGCACCCGGACTCTTTGCAAGAGTCCGGCCCGTTTTCCTTTGAGGAAAACGCCCTCAGCTGCAATCGGAGCGCCCGTCAATGAACGTCCCCGAGATCTTCGACACCCTCGACTACGGCCGCGCCCCTGAAAGCGCTGCCGAGGCACTCGCTTGGCTCGTTGATGGCGGCGATCGCTACGGCCATTTCATCGACGGCAAGATGACAGAGCCCGGCGACGGTTTTCTGTCGAGAAACCCCGCGACGGGCGAAACCCTCGCCACACTTTCCCAAGCCACCCAAGCCGATATCGACGCCGCCGTTGCCGCCGCCCGCCGTGCCCAACCGAAATGGGCCCAACTGACAGGCCACGAGCGTGCCAAATACCTCTACGCAGTCGCGCGCCTGGTCCAGAAACATTCCCGCCTTCTCAGCGTGTTGGAGACCCTCGACAACGGCAAACCGATCCGCGAGAGCCGCGACATCGACATCCCACTGGTCGCACGGCATTTCTACTACCACGCCGGCATGGCGCAGCTTCAGGACGCCGAATTGCCGGACAGAGAGCCCCTCGGCGTCTGCGGCCAGATCATCCCCTGGAACTTCCCGCTTTTGATGCTCGCCTGGAAGATCGCGCCCGCGATCGCAATGGGCAACACAGTGGTGCTGAAGCCCGCCGAATATACCTCGCTCACCGCGCTTCTCTTTGCCGATCTCTGCCGCGAGGCGGGCCTGCCGAAGGGCGTCGTCAACATCGTCACCGGCGACGGACACGCCGGCGAGATGATCGTAAGCCACTCGGATATAGACAAAATCGCTTTCACCGGTTCCACCACCGTGGGCCGCTACATCCGCGAGGCCACCGCCGGGTCGGGTAAATCCCTGACCCTCGAGCTCGGCGGCAAATCACCCTACATCGTCTTCGACGACGCCGATCTAGATTCGGCCATCGAGGGCCTCGTCGACGCGATCTGGTTCAACCAGGGCCAGGTCTGCTGCGCCGGCTCGCGGCTTTTGGTGCAGGAAGGCATCGCCGAGCGTTTCTACGCCAAGCTGCGCCGCCGCATGGACGCGCTGCGCATCGGCGACCCGCTCGACAAATGCATCGACATCGGCGCGGTCGTCGATCCCGTGCAGCTGCAGACCATCACCGACATGGTCGCGGACAGCGCAGGAGAGGTCTACAAAGCGCAAATCCCGCTGCCGGACACGGGCTGTTACTACCCGCCCACGCTGATCACCGGCCTCGCCCCCTCGGACCGGCTGATGCAGGAGGAGATCTTCGGGCCCGTTCTCGTCGGCACCACCTTCCGCACCCCCGCCGAGGCGGTGCAGCTGGCCAACAACACGCGCTATGGGTTGGCCGCAAGCGTCTGGACGGAAAGCATAAACCTCGGCCTCGACATCGCGCCGAAACTCGCCGCGGGCGTGGTCTGGGTCAACGCGACCAACCTCTTCGACGCCGCCGCAGGCTTTGGCGGCGTGCGCGAGAGCGGCTTCGGGCGCGAGGGCGGTTGGGAGGGCCTGTTGGCCTACACCAAGCCCAAAGGCCGCCCCAAAAAGCGCGCCAAGATCGACCCGGTACAGGCCCCGGCGGACGGCGCCGCCGACGGCCTCGACCGTACCGCCAAGCTCTACATCGGCGGCAAGCAGGCACGGCCCGACGGCGGCTATTCCCGCGCCGTCTGGTCGAAGCGGGGCAAGCTTCTGGGCCACATGCCGCTGGCCAATCGCAAAGACGTCCGCAACGCCGTCGAGGCCGCGGGCAAGGCGGCGAGCTGGGGTAAGACCACCGGGCACCTGCGCGCCCAGATCCTTTATTACATCGGCGAAAACCTCTCCGCCCGCGCTCAGGAATTCTCATCGAGCCTTCAGGATCTGACGGGGGTCACCAAGAAGACGGCCGATGTGGAGGTCGAGACCTCGATCCGCCGCCTCTTCACCTATGCCGCCTGGGCCGATAAGTACGACGGCGCGGCAAAAGGCGTGCCGTTGCGCGGCATCGCGCTCGCCATGAACGAGCCCGTTGGCACCATCGGCGCCTTCTGCCCCGACGAGGCGCCGCTTTTGGGCCTCGTCTCGCTCATCGCCCCGGCCATTGCCATGGGCAACCGCATCGTTGCCGTTGCCTCCGAGCCCTACCCGCTCGCTGCCACCGTTTTCTACCAGGTGCTGGAGACCTCGGATGTGCCTGCAGGTGTCGTTAACATCCTGACCGGCGTGCACCAGGATCTCGCCCCGCATCTCGCCGGGCACATGGATGTCGAGGCGGTCTGGAGCTTCTCCTCCTCCGATCTCTCTGCCACCATCGAGCGTGAAGCGGCCGGGAACCTCAAACGAACCTGGGTCAACAACGGCCGCGACTGCGACTGGAGTGGCCCTGAGGGCGAAGGCCGCGCCTTCCTCGTCGCGGCTACCGAAGTCAAGACGATCTGGGTGCCCTACGGCGAGTGAGCCGCCATCAAATTGTGTGCCTGCGGCACGCCGGTTTTGCACTGCGTGCGGGTTGGGGGCGCCGCCCCCGCGCCTGCGGCGCTCCCCCGAGATATTTTTGGCCAGATGAAGGAGCCGAGGGACGCGGCGTCGAAGCACGGGGCAAATCGGACATTTGCCATCTCCTCCCCTCGCGGCATAAGCAGATGGACCACTGACAGGAGGCGTCATGACCCGCACAGGCTTTTTCTGGGACGAACGCACCTTCTGGCATTCTGGCGGCAACTACGCGCTGACCTTCTCCCTCGGCGACCTTGTGCAGCCGCTGGCCGCGGGCGGCTTGCCCGAAAGCCCGGAAACCAAACGGCGGCTGAAAAACCTCATCGACGTGACCGGCTTGATCCACGAGCTTGACGCCCAGTCCGCCCCTGAGGCAACCCGCGAGGCCCTCGAACGGGTGCACCCGCCGAGCTACCTCGACGTATTCAAACGTCTCTCCGATGCCGGCGGCGGCGAGCTCGGCATGCGCACGCCTTTCGGCCAGGGCGGTTTCGAGATCGCGGCCCTTTCCGCTGGCCTCGCCACTACCGCTCTCGCCGCCGTTCTCGACGGCCGCAACAAGAATGCCTACTCGCTCTCCCGGCCCCCGGGCCACCACTGCCTGCCCGACTTTCCCAACGGCTTTTGTCTCTTCAACAACATCGCCATTGCCATCCGCGCCGCCCAGGCTGCTGGACAGGCACAGCGCATTGCCGTCGTCGACTGGGACGTGCACCACGGCAACGGGACCGAAGCGATCTTCCTCGAAGACGCCGATGTACTGACCATCTCGATCCATCAGGAGCACAACTACCCGCTCGACACCGGCGATCCGGACGTCCTCGGCGAGGGTTCGGCACGCGGCACCAACATGAACATCCCGCTTCCCCCCGGCGCCGGCCACGCCACTTATCTTGAGGCGATGCAGTGGCTGGTCCTGCCCAAGCTCCGCGCCTTCCAGCCCGAGGCGATCGTCGTCGCCTGCGGCTATGACGCCGCCGCCTATGACCCGCTCGCCCAGATGACCGCCAGCGCGCTGACCTTCCGGATGCTCACCCGTCTCATCATGCAGGCCGCCGACGAGCTCTGCGACGGCCGCCTCGTGCTAGTCCACGAGGGCGGCTATTCCGAGGCCTATGTCCCGTTCTGCGCCCATGCCGTGCTGCAGGAACTCTCTGGCAGCAGCATCGAGGCGCCCGATCCCAAGGCCGAGACCCTGCGCATCCGCCAGCCCAACGCGCGCATGCAGGCCGCCTATTCCGAGATCCTGACCGATCTCGTTCAGCATTTCGGCCTGGCCCCTTGACCCCGGCGCGTCCAGCCCCGACATCGCGAAAAACCAAACCGAAGACCCGAAATGCCTGATCCGAATCCCGCTGCACTCGACTTCCTGCTGACCCGCCGCTCGCGGCCCGCCAAGACGCTGACGACGCCGGTCCCCGACAACGACACGGTCAAGACATTGCTCACCGCCGCCGCCCGGTCGCCCGACCACGGCAAGCTGGAGCCCTGGCGGTTCGTCGTGCTGGAAAAACCCGCCTTGCAAAGGCTGGCCGATCTCGCCCAGACCCGGGGCGATGCCCTCGGCCTCGACCACGATCAAACCGCCAAGGGCGTCGCGCAATATGCCAATGCCGATCTCGCCATCGCCGTGGTCTCCAGTCCGAAACCGTCGGAAAAGATCCCGCAAATCGAACAGTCGCTGTCGGCCGGCGCTGTCTGCCTTGCGTTGCTGAACGCCGCACTCGCCGCCGGCTGGGGCGCCAACTGGCTGACTGGATGGGCCAGTCACGAACCCACCTTCCGCACCGAAGGCCTTGGCCTCGAGCCCCACGAATCCATCGCCGGCCTGATACATCTCGGGACCGAAACCGCCAAACCACCCGAGCGCCCGCGCCCCGATCTCGACGCGATCACCACGTGGGTCGCCAGGTGATCATCGGCGACTTCCTCAAGGCCATCGGCCAGATCGGCGACCCGCGGTTTCGCCGCGTCCTGTTCCTCGGGCTCGGCCTCACCATCGCGCTGCTTTTCGCCGTCTATGCCCTGTTCCTCGGCCTGGTGAACTGGCTCGCGCCCGACACCGTCACCCTGCCGATCCTGGGCGAGGTCACCTGGGTCGACGACTTGCTATCGGGCGCGTCGATCCTGCTGATGCTGATCCTGTCGGTATTCCTGATGGTGCCGGTCGCCTCGGCTTTCACCGGCATCTTCCTCGAAGACGTCGCCGCAGCCGTCGAAGACCGCCACTACCCGCACCTGCCGGACGTGCCCCGCCTGCCCTTCACCGAGGCGCTCACCGATAGCCTCAATTTCCTCGCCATCATCATCGCGGCGAACCTGCTGGCATTGGTCCTCTATGTGTTTTTTGTCCCCGCGGCGCCGTTCATTTTCTGGGGCCTCAATGGCTACCTTCTTGGCCGCGAGTACTTTCAACTCGTCGCCATGCGCCGCATCGGCCGGAAAGCGGCCAAGGCCGCCTATCGCCGCAATGTCGCCGCGGTCTGGCTGGCTGGACTTTTTATGGCGATCCCACTGACCGTGCCGCTTTTGAATCTGGTCATCCCGATCCTAGGCGTGGCGACCTTTACTCACCTGTTTCAGCGGCTGGAGCCATCCGGTTGAACATGTCGATGTCGCGGACAGAGATCGCGCCCGAGAAGATTACCCCGGCAATTACCACCCACAGCACAGCCGCCACCACCGTCACGATCTTGAACTTGCGCCGGATGTTCAGCTCTGCCGGCGCCCCGGCCTGGGTGCCCGGCGTCACTTCGCCCACATCGCCTTGCGTCGTCAGCCGCAAGGGAAGAACGATGAACAGCACCAGAAACCACAGCACCGCGAACAGGACCAGGGCAGAGGTGATGCCCATCAGACCTGCTCCAGCTCGATAAGGCAGCCGTTGAAGTCCTTTGGGTGAAGGAACAGGACCGGCTTTCCATGCGCCCCGATCTTCGGGTCCCCGTCGCCCAGGACCCGCGCGCCATCCGCCTTCAACTTGTCGCGCGCGGCCAGAATATCATCGACCTCGTAGCACATGTGATGAATGCCGCCCGCCGGGTTCTTCTCTAGAAACCCGTTGATCGGCGAGGCGTCTCCCAAGGGGTAGAGCAGCTCTACCTTGGTGTTCGGCAGTTCGATGAACACCACCGTCACGCCATGGTCCGGCTCGTCCTGCGGATCGCCGACACTGGCGCCCAAGGTCTCGCGGTATTGCGCCGCCGCCGCCTCTAGGTCGGGCACCGCAATCGCCACGTGGTTGAGACGTCCGATCATGCCTTGGCCTCCATCGCTGCTCGGCGGCGTATATGAAGCGCACCTACGCCCCGCGCAAGCGGCGCGAAGCCGCAGTGCGCGCGGTTAACCGGGGATTCACCTCGGCCGGGGTTTAATTGGGGAAGCTACTCGACAGGAGCTTGCGCCATGCCTTTGAATCTTGACCCGCTTCCCCTGGGCCCCGCTCCCACAGCCGCACGGCCGTTTATCGGCATGACCATCCTTGTGGTCGAGGACAGCCGTTTCGCGAGCGAGGCGGTGCGGCTTCTCTGCCTGAAATCCGGCGCCCGCATTCGCCGCGCCGACAGCTTGCGTGCCGCCCGCCGGCACCTCTCGGTCTACTTGCCCACGGTCGTGATCGTCGATCTTGGCCTTCCCGACGGATCGGGGTTGGAGCTGATCGGCAATCTGGCGAACGCGGCGCAGCGGATTCCGGTGATCCTCGCCACCAGCGGCGACGACCGCAACTTCGTCTCGGCCGTCGATGCCGGCGCCGACGGGGTCTTGTCGAAGCCGATCGAAAGCCTCGCGGTGTTCCAAAAGGCGGTGATCGACAACCTGCCGCTCGACAAACGGCCGCCCGGACTGCGCCTGGTATCGGCGGAAACCGTGTCGCCCGATCCCGTGGCCTTGCGCGACGACTTCGCCCATATCGCGGACGTTCTCACCGCCTCGGATGACGATCAAACGATCGACTATGTGGCACAGTTTCTGACCGGTGTCGCCCGCAGTGCCAATGACGACGCGTTGGAAGAGGCCGCCTCGACGCTTGCCGCCAACCGTGCCGATGGCGGGCGAATCCGATCCGACATTGCCCGCGTCGCGGGGATGCTGCAGGAACGGCTCGAAGGCCGGGCAGCGATCTGAGGCCGGATTGGCCCGGACCGACCCATGCGCATGGGCGTGGCGTTGGGGTCTTCGGCCAACGCCGCGACGCCGCCAACGCGCCCTGCCTCCATCCTCGCCCCGCCATTGCCAAAACTCCGGCAATTCCGCCCGGTTTGAACCTCATTGAGACCACTTTCCTGCACAAGAATTGGAACCCACCGACTATCGAAAGGCTGCCGCCCATGCATGAGTCCGATCCGTCACGCGATTTGATGCAGCGCGTCCGCAACGTCGTGGACTGGGCGGTGTTTACGGTCGGCGTCCTGTCGCTCAGCGCCGCGATCACGGCGACCATTCTGACCAAGACGGAACTTTTCGGCGCCGAAGACGCGGACCAAACGCCACTCGCCGACCGCCGGAACCTCTAGCCCAGACCGCGCGCACCAAAGCCGCGATTGGCCCCGCCACCGCAAGGAGAAGCCGGGCCCGCCAAGCGCCATGCCATGCCCCGCGGTCGCCGAATCCTGCGCTCATTTTGACGCCGTACGGGTGTTCGGCACCCCGTAGTGAACTGGGTTCGGTGCTTGCGCCAGATGGAGAGCCGCCGAGACGCGACGCAGACGCCGCTGTTGAGCCGATCCGATTGAAATGCCGCCTAGGGCTCGACACCAAACGGCCCAGATGTTTCGCGCGCGAAACATTCCGCGTGGCAGAAAGTTTAGCCGCTTTGCGGCAAGCCGTTGAGGACGTTGCGTCAGGCGTTAACGCTTGCCGAAACGGGCGCGGGTGGCGGCGGCTCGGCCGACAACGGCATTGGCCAGACTGAGCGCGCCACGCGCAGTGCCGACCCGCCTGCCGTCCCGAGGGCGGCCGCACTCCAGTCCCGCAATGCCAATCGCAAGCGCCACGGCGTCCTGCCCCCACAAGACCGCCGCCCCTTCGGCGCGGCAAGGCCACCTATACAGGCGGCGCTACGCTCCCTCTGGGGCTCGCGCCCCGGGGCAAAAGGCGGATGCGCCCCCAGGACCGCGATATAAATAGCGGTCGGCACAAATGCCGGGGCGCATCGGGTCCAGAGGATGGCCCAAGACAAAGTGCGCTTGCGTCCCGATGGCATCGGGTAAGTTATTCCGACGACCCGCCGATGCGGCCTTGACGAGATCGAAGGCCTGCGCCCTCACCCTGAGGCAGCGTCGCGCCTAGTCCTGAGGCAACACCCGCAGCCCAAGTTCCATCAGCTGTTCGTTGGTCGGCTCCGACGGGGCGCTCATCATCGCATCTTCGGCGCGCTGGTTCATCGGGAACATGATCACCTCGCGGATGTTGATCTCGTCGGCCAAGAGCATCACCATCCGGTCGATCCCCGCCGCGCAGCCGCCATGGGGCGGCGGCCCATAGCGGAACGCCGTCACCAGCCCGGGGAACCTCCGCTCGACCTCCTCCGCGCTGTAGCCAGCCAGCCCGAAGGCCTTGAACATCACGTCCAGCCGGTGGTTCCGGATCGCGCCCGACACCAGTTCATAGCCGTTGCAGGCCAGGTCGTATTGCCAGCCCAGGACCTGCAACGGGTCGCCGTCGAGTGCCTCCACCCCGCCTTGCGGCATCGAAAACGGGTTGTGCGAGAAGTCGATGATGCCGGTTTCGTCGTCCTTTTCGTACATGGGGAAATCGACGATCCAGCAGAACGCAAAACGGTCGGTCTCGGTCAGTCCGAGCTCTTCGCCGATCACAATGCGCGCCCGGCCTGCGACCGATTCGAAGGCCGCGGGCTTGCCGCCGAGGAAGAATGCGGCGTCGCCCTTGCCGAGATGCAATTGCTGACGGATCGCCTCGGTCCGTTCCGGGCCGATATTCTTGGCCAAAGGCCCCGCGGCCTCCATCCCCTCGGCCCCGTCGCGCCAGAAGATATAGCCCATCCCCGGCAATCCTTGCTGCTGGGCATAGGCGTTCATCCGGTCGCAGAATTTTCTGGACCCACCGCCCTTGGCCGGGATCGCGCGGATCTCCGTCCCTTCCTGCTCCAGAAGTTTCGCGAAGATCGCAAAGCCGGAACCGCGGAAATGCTCGCTGACATCCTGCATTTTGATCGGGTTCCGCAGGTCCGGCTTGTCGGTGCCGTACCACCGCATCGCGTCAGCGAACTTGATGTGCGGCCAGACGGAATCGACCCGCCGTCCATTGCCGAACGCCTCGAAACAGCCCTGCACGACGGGTTGGATCGCGTCGAACACGTCCTGCTGCTCGACAAACGACATCTCAAGGTCGAGCTGGTAGAAATCGGTGGGCGCGCGGTCGGCGCGCGGGTCCTCGTCGCGGAAACACGGCGCGATCTGGAAATAGCGGTCGAAGCCCGAGACCATGATCAGCTGCTTGAAGAGCTGCGGCGCCTGCGGCAGCGCGTAGAACCGGCCCGGGTGCAGCCGCGACGGCACCAGGAAGTCGCGCGCGCCCTCTGGGCTCGAGGCGGTGATGATCGGCGTCTGGAACTCGGTGAAGCCCTGCGCCCACATGCGTTCGCGCAGGTCCTTCACGACGGCAGAGCGCAGCATGATCTTGTCGTGCAGCCCCTCGCGCCGCAGGTCCAGATAACGGTACTTCAGCCGGGTCTCCTCGGGGTAGTCCTGGTCGCCGAACACCATCAGCGGCAGCTCGTCCGAGGCGCCCAAAACCTCCATATCGCGGATGAAGACCTCGATCTCACCGGTGGCGAGCTTGGGGTTCACCAGCTCGTCGTCGCGCGCCTTCACGTCGCCGTCGATCCGGATGCACCATTCGGATCGCACGCTCTCGACGGCCTCGAAAACCGGCGAGTCGGGGTCGCAGAGCACCTGCGTCACCCCGTAATGGTCACGAAGGTCGATGAACAGGACGCCGCCGTGGTCGCGCACCCGGTGCACCCAGCCCGCCAGGCGGACGGTTTGGCCCACATGGCTCTTGCGAAGATCAGCGCACGTGTGGCTGCGATAGGCGTGCATTTCGGGGCCCTCTCGGCGGCGGTTCGACGGTCGCGCCGATACACAAGGGTTGGCGGGCGAAGTCAAGTGAGCCGCGCCGCCGGCGCCCGTTGCCCGGACCGTTTCCGCCGGTCGCGGGGCACATCCAGCGATTTTCTAGACAAGCCTTTGATGTTTTGGCAAATTAACCTCGCTTAACTGGCCAATGTTCGGGCGAGAGAGGCACAACGCCCGGCCCGAGCCTCAGGGATGGCGCATATTGGCGCCGAAGGGGGTCCGATGTGGGAGTCGTTTTTCGACCGTATGGCCCGCACCATCGTGCAGCGGGGCGCATTGACGGTCACCTATCCGAACGGAACGTCGCAAAGCTATGGCGACGGCACCGGCACGCCGGCGCATATTAGGCTGCGGGACGAGACAACGATGCGGCGGTTGATCCTGAACCCAGAACTGGCCGTCGGCGAATGCTACATGGACGGTGGCCTGACCATCGACGACGACGACCTGCGCGGCTTTCTCGCCGTGGTTCTGCGCAACACCAGTAGGGGGCGCAACACCGGCATTCAAATCTGGCTCGGACGCTTGCGCACGCTGATCCGCACGGCGCGGCAATGGAACCCGATGGGCACCGCGCAGCGCAACGTGGCACATCACTACGACCTGTCCGGCGCGCTCTACGATTTGTTCCTCGACACCGACAAGCAATATTCGTGCGCCTATTTCCGCGATCCCGGCGACACGCTGGAAGCGGCCCAGGCGCAGAAAAAAGCACATATCGCCGGCAAGCTTTTGATCGAGCCGGGGATGCGGGTGCTCGACATCGGCTGCGGTTGGGGCGGCCTGGGGCTGACGCTGGCGCGCGATCACGGCGCCCAGGTGCTGGGCGTGACCCTGTCGGAAGAGCAGCACAAGATCGCCACCGCACGGGCCGAGGCCGAAGGGCTGTCGGACCGGGTCGAATTCCGGCTCGCCGACTACCGCACGGTGACCGACCGGTTCGACCGCGTGGTCTCGGTCGGCATGTTCGAACATGTGGGCGTTCCGCATTACCGCGAGTATTTCAACAACGTGCGGGCACGACTGACCGACGACGGCATCGCGCTGATCCACACCATCGGCCGGACTTCGCCGCCAGGCCACACCAGCCCGTGGATCGCCAAATACATCTTCCCCGGCGGCTATATCCCGTCGCTATCCGAGGTGATGAAAGCGGTGGAGCGCGAAGGGCTTTACACCTGCGACATCGAGGTCTGGCGGCTGCACTACGCCGAGACCCTGCGCAATTGGGAGGAACGGTTTTCCGCCAATCGCGACCGGGTGGCGGAGCTTTACGACGACCGGTTCTGCCGGATGTGGCGGTTCTACTTGATCGCCTCGGAAATGACCTTCCGCCACAATAACCAATGCGTTTTTCAATTTCAGTTGGCGCGGCGGCAAGAGGCCGTGCCCCTGACCCGCGACTACCTCTACCGGGGTCCAGAGGCAGAGCGCATGCACCACGCCGCCGAGTAGATCGCGGCCGAGCGGGGTCGAGAGGCGTTACCTGCCACGGGATGAGCCGCGCCATCGCCGTCCCGCGGGGTGGCGATCCGACGTCTGATCGGTCGTGCTTTATTGCTGTCGAGTCCGTAGGGCATCAAGCGGAGCGCGAGGCTCGACCAATCGCCGCCCCACCGGGGCGGGTCGGCGATGGCGCGGCGGCCTACGGCCTTGAGTCCGCGCCAAGACCGTGATCACGGATGCCACCAAGCCAAGTTTCACCGGCCAAAGGCACCGTCAGAACGGCCGGACCACGTTGCCAGAATAGAAATAGACGCCGAGCCCCAGCGCGAAGACGATGACGCCGGCCAGGCTGTGCAGCACCACCGCCTCGGGGAAGTTTCCGCGCACCCGATAGGCCCAGGCGAAGGCCAGCCCGCCGGAGAACGTCATCGCCGCGACGATCCAGCTCCAGTACATCAGATGCGCCAGCGAAAAGATGGCCGAGTTCAGCAAAACCTGCGCCGTCACGCCCACGGGCAGAAGCGCGGCGTAGCGGTGGAAGAACAGCGGCCGGAACACCACCTCCTGCGGCAGCGCCGAGACCAGCGGATAGAGCAGCGCAATCGCCAGCATCAAACCCGGGTTCTGGCGGATCAGGAACAAAAACGCCTCGGGCCGGGTCAGCCAGATCACCGCCGCGCCCACCACGACCGTCGCCAGGCAGAAGAGCGCCACGAATCGCCAGTCGATCCGCCCCACCCCAGCCACCAGGTCGCGCCAGCGGAAGCCTTCGGTCACGTGCAATAGGACGATGCCCACGCCAGTCACCAGAAACAGCATCGAGAACATCATCGACGGCGGCAACAGCACCGCCATCGCCACCGGCGCGGCCAGATAGAGCGCGCCGAATTCCAGCCGCCGCAGGGCGCCTGCGCGGGGTTTTCGGGCCGGGATCTCAACATCGCTCGCCATTGCCCGCCTAGATAGCCATCCGCGCGCCGGCGTCGAGCCCCAGCGGTCTTGCGCCCCCGCCAGCACTCACTATAACCGCGGCAATTTGGGCGCGCCCCTGCTGCCGGGCCGCGCCGATCCGCAAAAGATGGGGCGCGCGGGCATGCCGAAAAGAACCGACATCCAGTCGATCATGATCATCGGCGCCGGCCCCATCATCATCGGCCAGGCCTGCGAATTCGACTATTCCGGCGCCCAGGCCTGCAAGGCGCTGAAAGAGGAAGGCTACCGCGTCATCCTGGTCAACTCGAACCCGGCGACGATCATGACCGACCCGGGGTTGGCCGACGCCACCTATATCGAGCCGATTACGCCCGAGGTGGTGGCCAAGATCATCGAAAAGGAACGCCCCGACGCTTTGCTGCCGACGATGGGCGGACAGACGGGCCTGAACACCTCGCTCGCGTTGGAAGAATCCGGCGTGCTGCACAAATTCGGCGTCGAAATGATCGGTGCAAAGCGCGCCGCCATCGAAATGGCCGAGGACCGCAAGCTGTTTCGCGAGGCGATGACCCGGATCGGCCTCGAAAACCCCCGCGCCACCATCGCCAATTCGATGGACGAATGCATGGCCGCTCTGGAAGACATCGGCCTGCCGGCGATCATCCGCCCGGCCTTCACCCTCGGCGGCACCGGCGGTGGCGTGGCCTATAACCGCGAAGACTACGAGCATTTCTGCAAGACCGGCCTCGATGCCTCGCCCGTCAGTCAGATCTTGATCGACGAGAGCCTGCTCGGCTGGAAAGAATTCGAGATGGAGGTGGTGCGCGACAAGGCCGACAACGCGATCATCGTCTGCTCGATCGAAAACGTCGACCCGATGGGCGTGCACACCGGCGACTCGATCACCGTGGCCCCCGCGCTGACGCTCACCGACAAGGAATACCAAATCATGCGCAACGGCTCGATCGCGGTCTTGCGCGAGATCGGCGTCGAAACCGGCGGCTCGAACGTGCAATGGGCGATCAACCCCGAAGACGGCCGCATGGTGGTGATCGAGATGAACCCGCGCGTGTCGCGGTCCTCGGCGCTCGCCTCCAAGGCGACCGGATTCCCCATCGCCAAGATCGCCGCCAAGCTCGCCGTCGGCTACACGCTGGACGAGCTCGACAACGACATCACCAAGGTCACGCCCGCCAGCTTCGAGCCCACCATCGACTACGTCGTCACCAAGATCCCGCGCTTCGCCTTCGAGAAGTTCCCCGGCGCCGAGCCGCACCTGACCACTGCGATGAAATCCGTGGGCGAGGCCATGGCCATCGGCCGCACCTTCCACGAGTCGGTGCAAAAGGCGCTGGCCAGCATGGAAACCGGCCTTACCGGCTTCGACGAAATCGCCGTGCCCGACCTCGGCGAGGACCCCGCCGCGCTGATCAAATTCATCTCCGCCCAACACCCCGACCGGTTGCGCCGCATCGCCCAGGCCATGCGCGAAGGCCTCTCGGACGACCAGATCCAGGCCGTCACCTATTTCGACCCCTGGTTCCTCGCCCGCATCCGCGAAATCGTCGACGCCGAGGCTGAGATCGCCAAGAACGGCCTGCCCCTCGACGAAGCCGGGCTGAGGCACCTCAAGATGATGGGCTTCACCGACGCCCGCCTCGCCAAACTCACCGGCCGCGACGAGGACAACATCAGACGCGCCCGCCGCAACCTGGGCGTCACCGCCCAGTTCAAACGCATCGACACCTGCGCCGCCGAGTTCGAGGCCCAGACGCCCTACATGTACTCGACCTACGAAACCCCGGTGATGGGAGAGGCCGAATGCGAGGCGCGGCCGAGCGACGCCAAAAAGGTCGTCATCCTCGGCGGCGGCCCCAACAGGATCGGTCAGGGCATCGAGTTCGACTATTGCTGCTGCCACGCCTGTTTCGCGCTCAGCGATGCCGGCTACGAGACCATCATGGTCAACTGCAACCCCGAAACCGTGAGCACGGACTATGACACATCCGACAGGCTCTACTTCGAGCCCCTCACGTTCGAACATGTCATGGAGATCCTGCGCGTCGAACAGGAAAACGGCACGCTGCATGGAGTGATCGTACAATTCGGCGGCCAAACGCCCCTAAAACTCGCCAATGCCTTGCACAAAGCGAGCATTCCAATCCTCGGCACCAGCCCCGATTCCATCGACTGGGCGGAGGACCGCGAACGGTTCCAGGCGCTTGTGCACGATCTTGGCTTGCACCAACCGAACAATGCCATCGCCTCGACCGACGCAGAGGCCATCGCAGCCGCCGACGCCATTGGCTACCCCCTGGTGATCCGCCCGTCCTACGTCCTCGGCGGCCGCGCCATGGAAATCGTCCGCGACCATGCCCAGCTCGAGCGCTACATCGCCGAGGCCGTCGTGGTCTCAGGCGACAGCCCCGTCCTCTTGGACAGCTACCTCGCCGGCGCGACAGAGGTCGACGTCGACTGCCTCTCCGACGGCCAGTCGGTGCACATCGCCGGCATCATGGAGCATATCGAAGAGGCCGGCGTGCATTCCGGCGACAGCGCCTGCTGCTTGCCGCCGCACTCGCTGTCCGCCGACACGATCCAGGAACTCGAACGCCAAACTGAAGCCCTCGCGAGGGCGCTCAACGTCGTCGGCCTGATGAACGTGCAATTCGCCGTCAAGAACGGCCAGGTCTACCTGATCGAGGTCAACCCCCGCGCCTCCCGCACCGTGCCCTTCGTCGCCAAGGCCACCGACAGCGCCATCGCCTCCATCGCCGCCCGCCTCATGGCCGGCGAGCCGCTCAGCAACTTCCCCGAACGCCCCGCCTACGACGCCACCGCCAGCTACGACACCACCCTGCCGCTCGCCGACCCGATGACGCTCGCCGACCCGATGATGCCATGGTTCAGCGTCAAAGAGGCGGTCATGCCCTTCAACCGCTTCCCCGGCGTCGACACCATCCTCGGCCCCGAAATGCGCTCCACCGGCGAGGTCATGGGCTGGGACCGCTCCTTCCCCCGCGCCTTCCTCAAGGCCCAGCTCGGCGCCGGCACCGACCTGCCGCGCACGGGAACCGTGTTCTTCTCGATCAAGGACGCCGACAAGACGCCGGAGCTGATCGAGACCGCCCGGATCTTGACCGAACTGGGTTTCCAGATCACCGCCACCCGCGGCACCGCGGCGTTCCTCTCGGCCGAGGGCATCGAGACTCAGGTCGTCAACAAAGCCTACGAGGGCGGCCGCACCATCGTCGACATCATCAAGGACGGGCTGATCGATCTGGTGATGAACACCACCGAGGGCGCCCAGGCCGTCGAGGACTCACGGTCCATGCGCAACGTCGCCCTGACCGACAAGATCCCCTACTACACCACCGCCGCCGCGAGCCACGCCGCCGCGCTGGCGATGAAGGCTAGGGTTGAGGGGGAGATTGGGGTACGGAGCCTGCAGGGGTAGCAATTGTGTACATATATGGCGTGTTTCAGGAAATTTCTATCTAGATATTGATTGCCACAGCAGAACTGGACTACCATTGAAGAAACAGGCAAACTGAGCGGCACAGGGAGATCGGCCGATGACTCACTCACAGTGTGAAGCGGCATTGGCTTGGCAAAAAGCCCAGTACGGGCATGACAAAAGAAACCACTTCGATATCCTGTCGCTTCATAAATCTGACCGTTTGAAACACTACGGTTTGCACTTCGCGAAGTATGCCGGACGCCTGGCTCGTGGAGATCAAGAAAAGAAATCGAAACAGCAGACGGCGGTGGATTCTCTATTGGTGAGCCTCAGTGCCGCCAATACCTTGCATCAGCATTTGGCAATGCCTGATGATGATGATGATGAGCGCATTCCAAACAATCAATTTGAGGTCTACGTTTCATCGGCTGGTCAATTCTGTGATGCATGCGAAAAGATAGATCATACGGAGTTTGATGGGATTAAATCTATGTTTGAGAATAGTAACTCAACGCTCTTTAAGCTGTCGCTTCTTTTCTTGAAAAATCTTCAAACGGACCCTCTGGAAGCACTTTCACGTCGTCGAAATGAACTTGCGGCGCGGGCTTTCTACGTAGGTGATTGATTTTTGGCATTCTGGGGTCGCAACGAATGGTTGATGCTGTCGGACCAAGACGGCATAATTCTACCATGGAATAGGGAGAGAGTTGATGAGGCGGGTTACCGCCTTGCTGTTGGTAGTGAAGTCTATTTGGCAGAGGCCGAGGGCTCAGAAGTTCGGGAATTGGCTGAAAAAGAGTCTTTCTTTATCAAACCCGGCCAATTTGCGTTTCTCATTACCGAGGAAGTTGTGAATCTGCCGCTTGGTTGCATTGGCTTCATTTCCGTGAGGGCGGGGACAAAGTTTTATGGACTCGTGAATGTCTCAGGTTTCCATGTAGATCCGGGCTATAAGGGCAAACTCATATTTGCAATTTTCAACTCAGGTCCAACACGAGTTAATCTTTCAAGAGGCGATGACATCTTCTCGATTTGGATGTGTGATCTAAGTTCGCCGATATTGGAAGAGGACGCTCCAAAGAGTGGGTATTTTCACATCACATCCGAAGTGATAAATAAGATTGACGGTGAGCATCTTACGGCGTACCAGCTATCAGATCAAATAGATGAACTAGATCTCAAGTTAAAGAGAGTCGAACAAAGAGTTACAAGCAACAGAAACTGGTTGGTTCGCGGCGGCTTCTTCATCACTATCATAGCTTTTCTTTTTGGGATATTTGTCGCGCCGTACTTTCGGAGTATTTCACAAGCGTCTAAGCAACAACCTCCAGCAACCACTCAAAGCATTTCTAATCCGTGAGTGTCCAATAACCGATGGATTTTCGGTTTGCTGCCGGAGCTGTTGAGAATGTGAACCCCTAAATCTGACGTCAAGGCATCCGCAAAGTTCGACCGCAATCATCAACGAAACCAATACCTTACCCTCCTACTCAGATCTGGACATACTGAGGGATTGCCAACCCCGCCCCTCCTCCCGCAGACTGATCTCAAACAGGAGGACCGCCATGCTCACCCGCCGCCTCATCCTCACCGGCCTGCTCGCCGGACTCGCCCTTCCGGCCCTTGCCCAGGGCAAGAAATCGGCCGGCGGCGATGACATGACCCGCCTCCCCGGCATCGACGGCGCCTACACTGCCGCCGGCCTGAACGCCGACGGCTCGAAATACCGGGGCCAGGTCGAGATCACCCAGCAGGGCGACGCCGTCGAGTTCACCTGGACCGTCGGCACCGACACGTTCCGCGGCCAGGGCACGATCGAGGCCCGCGTCGTCACCGTCGACTGGGGCGCCGCCACCCCCGTGATCTACGTCGTCATGGACGACGGCGAACTGCACGGCACCTGGGACGACGGCGCCGCGCTGGAGAAGCTGACGCCGCGCTAGGCCATGCTGCACTGCAGTACCGACGTAATACCGACGTTTTACCGACGTTCTGCAGACACTGGATTTTGGCCCCCGACCGCCTCGGTCAGCCGCACCGCCGCATCGCGCACCAACCCGCCGAACCGCGCCACGTTCGCGTCGTCCATCCGGCTGACTGGGCCCGAGACCGAGATCCCCGCCACCGGCTCGGCGAAGACATTGAAGACCGGCGCGGCGACGCAGCGCATGCCGGCAGTGCGCTCTTCGTTGTCGATGGCCAGCCCGCGCGACCGGATATAGCGAAGCTCGGCCAGGAGCGCGGGCGCGGCCATAATGGTGGTTCCGGTGAAGCGCTCAAGCTTTTGATTTCGCAACCATTTCTGCAGGCGGTCGTCGGGCCAGAAGGCGAGTAGCGCCTTGCCGATGCCGCTGGCATGCATCGGCGACAACGTGCCCGGAGGAAAGAAGGCGCGGATCGTGGAATGGGTCTCGACCTGGCTGACGAACATCACCTGGGCGCCGCTTTCGACGCCGAGATTGGCGGTCTCGCCGGTGTCTTGCATCAACTGCCGCAGCACGGGGCGGGCGCGCTCGATCACGCTGCTACGGCGCAAAAACGCGGACCCGATCGAAAACGCGCCGCTGCCCACGTGCCAAAGCTGCTGGACCTCGTCGAATTCGGCGATCCGGTGCTGCGCCAGCGTGGTCAGCACGCGGTAGAGCGTGGCCGGCGATTGGCCCATCTCGGCGGCGAGATCCGAGAGCGTGATACCCTCATGCGCGGCGAGCGCGGCCAGCACCGTCATCGCCCGATCGAGCGATTGGATGGTGTTCTGCTCGGTCTTGTCGTGGAACGCCTTGGGGCGCCCGCGCTGGCGTTTGGGGTCTGTGGCCATGGCCGGTCCTCGTCGTGAAATCTGGCGGTTTGAAATACGAAACCGCATCGTGAAAAAACATAAACCTCTGAGAAGATATAGGAAAGAGGCAATTTTCACTAAATGAAAAAACATTTCGAAAAAATTGCATGGCGGTGTCGGTGGCTTTAGACACGAGCCTAGTTTCGTCAGAGGAGGCGGCGATGTCGCAGAATCCGGTCTTCATTCCCGGCCCGACCAACATGCCGGACGCGATCCGCAAGGCCTGCGACATGGCCACGCTAGACCACCGGTCGTCCGCCTTCGCCGAGATCTTCGCGCCCGCCGTGCGCGGGGTGAAGCGGGTGCTCAAAACCACGACCGGCGAGGTGGTGATCTTCCCCGCCTCGGGCACCGGCGGCTGGGAGGCGGCGATTTCGAACACGCTGAGCCCGGGCGACACCGTTTTGGCCGCGCGGCACGGCATGTTCAGCCACCGCTGGATCGACCTCTGCCAGCGCCATAGGTTGGACGTGCACATCGTCGAGGCTCCCTGGGGGGCAGGCTGCCCGGCTGACCGCTATGCCGAGGTGCTGGCGGCCGACAAATCCCACAAGATCAAGGCGGTGCTGGCCACCCACAACGAGACCGCGACGGGGGTCAAGAGCGACATCGCGGCGGTGCGGCGGGCGATCGACGCCGCAGGGCACCCCGCGCTCTTGCTGGTCGACGGGGTCAGCTCGATCGGCTCGATGGACTTCCGGATGGACGACTGGGGCGTCGATGTGGCCGTCGCCGGATCGCAGAAGGGCTTCATGCTGCCGGCCGGGCTCGCCATCGTCGGGGTCAGTCCGAAGGCGCTGGCGGCGATGGAAGCGGCCACCCTGCCTCGCACCTTCTTCGATTTCCGCGACATGCTGACCGCCTATGCCGGCGGCGGCTATCCCTACACGCCTGCGGTAGGGCTGTTGAATGGGCTGAAGCTGGCGACCGAGATGCTGCTGGAGGAAGGGCTGGACAGTGTTTTCGCCCGGCACCACCGCATCGCCGAGGGCGTGCGCCGGGCGGTCGCGGCCTGGGGCCTGCAGCCCTGTGCCGAACGCCCCGAGCTCTATTCCGACACCGTCACGGCGATCCGAACGCCCGAGGGGTTCGACGCCACCGCGCTCGTCACCCACGCCGCCGAGCGCTACGACGTGGCCTTCGGTGTGGGCCTCGGCGAGGTGGCCGGAAAGGTGTTCCGGATCGGGCATCTGGGCTCGATCACCGACGTGATGGCGCTATCTGGCATCGCGACGGCGGAAATGGCGATGGCCGATCTGGGGCTGCCGGTGCGGCTGGGCTCGGGCGTCGCGGCGGCGCAGGACTTCTATCGCCACGGCGGCGGCGCCGCGGCCTTGGCAGCGGAGTGAGGCGGATGAAGGACATGGCCCTGACCATACCCACCTATGACGACATGCTGGCCGCGCATGACCGTATCCGGCCGCATATCCACCGCACGCCGGTCCTGACCTCCAGCTATTTCAACGAGTTGACCGGGGCGGAGCTGTTCTTCAAGTGCGAGAATTTCCAGAAGGCCGGCGCGTTCAAGGTGCGCGGCGCGTCGAACGCGGTCTTCGGGCTGTCGGACGAGGCGGCTGCGCGGGGCGTGGCGACGCATTCCTCGGGCAACCATGCGCTGTCGCTTAGCTATGCCGCGGGACGGCGCGGCATTCCGTGCAACGTGGTGATGCCGCGCACCGCGCCCGAGGCGAAGAAGGCCGCGGTCCGCGGCTATGGCGGGACGATCACCGAATGCGAGCCCTCGACCACCGCGCGCGAGGCGGTCTTTGCCGAGGTGCAGGCCGCGACCGGCGCCGAATTCGTGCATCCCTACAACGACCCGCGGGTGATCGCCGGGCAGGCCACCTGTTCGCGCGAGGTCTTGGACCAGGTCGAGGACCTCGACATCGTGATCGCGCCGATCGGCGGCGGCGGCATGGTGTCGGGCACCTGTCTGACGTTGAGCCATGCCGCGCCAGGGGTCGAGATCATCGCCGCCGAGCCCGAGCAGGCAGACGATGCCTATCGCAGCCTCAAGGCCGGCCGGATCATCGCCGACGACGCGCCGCAGACCATCGCCGACGGGCTGAAGGTGCCGCTGAAAGAGCTCACCTGGCACTTCGTGTCGTCCTATGTCAGCGACATCCTGACCGCGTCGGAGCAGGAGATCGTCGATGCGATGAAGCTGACCTGGGCGCGGATGAAAATCGTGATGGAGCCGAGCTGCGCGGTGCCGCTGGCGACCATCCTGAAGAACAAGGACCGGTTCGCGGGCAAGCGGGTCGGCGTGATCGTGACCGGCGGCAATGTCGATCTGGACAAGCTGCCATGGATGAAGCCCTGACGGGACCGGCGGGCGGCAGGATTTCGGCGAAATCCTGTGGCCAGAGTTTCGTCGAAACTCTGGCGCCGCAACGGCCGCAGCGAAACGAAAAGGACGACGCGAGATGAAAGACATGGTCAATTTCGCCGACCTCGAGGTCGGCTACGACGTGCCGGCCCTGCCCGGCATGGACGAGTCAGAGATCCAGACGCCCTGCCTGGTGCTCGATCTCGATGCGCTGGAGCGCAACATCAAGAAGATGGGCGACTATGCCGCGGCGCATGGCATGCGGCACCGGGTGCACGGCAAGATGCACAAGTCGGTAGATGTGGCCAAGCTGCAGGTGGACCTGGGCGGCGCGGTCGGGGTGTGCTGTCAGAAGGTCAGCGAGGCCGAGGTCTTCGCCCGAGGCGGCATAAAGGACGTGCTGGTGTCGAACCAAGTGCGCGACCCGGCCAAGATCGACCGGCTGGCGCGGATGCCGAAGCTGGGCGCGCGGACGATTTGCTGTGTCGACGATGTGGCGAATGTTGCCGACCTGTCGGCGGCAGCTGTCAAGGACGGCACCGAGATCGAGTGCCTGGTCGAAATCGACTGCGGCGCCGGGCGCTGTGGCGTGACGACGACACCCGCGGTGGTGGAGATCGCCAAGGCCATTGACGCGGCCGAGGGATTGAAATTCGCTGGCATCCAGGCCTATCAGGGCGCGATGCAGCACCTCGACAGCTATGACGAGCGCAAGGCCAAGGTCGACGTCGCCATCGCCATGGTGCGCGACGCGGTCGACGGGTTGCAGGCCGAGGGGCTGAGCTGCGACATCGTCGGCGGCGGCGGCACCGGGTCGTACTATTTCGAGTCCAACTCGGGCGTCTATAACGAGCTGCAATGCGGGTCCTATGCCTTCATGGACGCCGATTACGGCCGGATTTTGGACAAGGACGGCAAGCGGATCGACCGCGGCGAGTGGGAAAATGCGCTTTTCATCCTGACCTCGGTGATGAGCCATGCGAAGGCCGACAAGGCGATCGTCGATGCCGGTCTGAAGGCGCAATCGGTGGATTCGGGCCTGCCGGTTATCTTCGGGCGTACCGATGTTGAATACGTCAAATGCTCGGACGAGCATGGCGTGGTGATGGACCCCGAGGGCGTCTTGGCGGTCAACGACAAGCTGCGCCTTGTGCCGGGGCATTGCGACCCGACCTGCAACGTGCACGACTGGTATGTCGGCGTGCGTGGCGGCAAGGTCGAGGTGGTGTGGCCGGTCTCGGCGCGCGGCAAGGCATACTGATTTCGAATCGCGCTGACGCGCGATCCGACCGGGGGGGGGGGGGGGGGGGGGGGGGGG
>JASJCA010000126.1 GCA_030066215.1 Rhodobacter sp.
GTACCGGCGCCGGGCAGGTTCTGGGTCTGCCGATTGAGTTCCTGGCGCAAGGCGCGCTGGCGGTCGGCGAGGCCTTCCTCGCTCAGCCCGGGCTGGTTGCCCTGCCCCGGCTGCGGCATGCCCTGTTGTCCCTGGCCCTGACCTTGCCCGAACTGCTGGCCCTGACCGTCCTGACCCTGCTGGCCAGGCAACTGACCCTGTTGGCCTTGCTGCCCCTGCTGCTGACCCTGTTCGCCTTGCTGACCGGGTTGCTGACCCGGCTGCTGGCCGTCCTGGTTGAACTGCTCCTGCAGGTCGCCGAAGGTCTCGTCGGAAAGCCCCTGCTGCTGCCGTAGCGTATCCGCGAGGCCTTCCATCGCCTGCTGGCCGGGGCTCTGCTGCCCCTGCTGGCCCTGGGTGACCTGCATGTTCTCCATCATCTCGGCAAGCCTGTCGAGCAGCTCCTGCGCCTCGTCCATGCGGCCCTGCTCCATCAGCTCCTGCAGCCGGTCCATCAGCGCCTGCAGCTGGTCGCCGGTGATCTCTTGCATGTTCTGCTGGTTCTGCGCCTGATCCTGGCCGTCCTGCTGCTGTTGCTGGGCAAGCTGGCGCATGTAGTCCTGCATCGCCTCGCGCAATTCCTGCATCAGCTCGGCAATCTCTTCGTCGGTCGCGCCGTTGCGCATCGCCTCCTGCAGTCGTTCGCGCGCCTGGCGCAGCCGCTCGCGGGCATCCGCCAGATTGCCGTCCTCGATCAGCACCGCGATGTCCCACAGGACCTCGGCGATCTCGGCCTGCTGGTCGTCGCTGATGCCGTATTCGGCGAAAAGCTCCAACCGCCGCAGCGCGACGCGCAGCTTCAGATAGGCGGTCTCGGACCGGAACAGGTCGTCGGGGCGGTGGCTGATCGCCCGCAGCACCTGCGCCGCCCGCGCGCCGTTCTCGCGGTTCCACAACAGATCGCGCCGCATCTCGATGATCGCGCCGGCCAGCGGGTCGAAGAACCGCCGCCCGGGCAGCGTCATCTGCACCGGCGCGCCGCCGCCCTCCTGTCCCAGAGCGTCTTCGGCGAAGAGGTCCAGCCGCACCGGCAGCGTCGCCCAGGGGTGCTGGGCGAGGTTTTCGATGAGGGTCTCGTCGAATTCGGTCCGGTCGCCGGCGATGGTGATCGGCAGGTCCAGCACGATGGGCTCGCGCGGCTCGGGCGCCGGCGCCAGACCAAAGCGGCGGTCGACCGCGTCGAGGTCCAGCCGCAGCTCGGCCCGCCCGGCCACCACGCCGTAATCGTCCGTTGCGCGGAACGGCTGGCGCATCTCGCCCGCGAGCCCGCGCTCGACCTCGCCCACTGCCTCGATCGTCGGCGCGGCATCCTCGATCACCTCGATCTCCCACGACCTTCCGCCGGCCCCGTCGATGGTCAGCGTGCCGCTCTGCGTGATCTCGAAGGTCTGGGTGACGTCCGCTGCGCTCGGCACCTCGCCGGTCCGGCCCGAGACCGTCTCGGCCACCGTCAACGCACCGACCTCGCCGTAAAGCCGGATCGTCAGGCGGCTGGCCTCGGGCACGGCAAAGCCCGCCCGGTCGATGTCGTTGAGGTAAAGCGACGGCTTGCCGGTGTAAGCGGGTGGCTCGATCCAGCCTTCCCAACTGGGCCCCGTTGCCAAGGCGTCCCCGGGCAGGCCCGGCGTCATCTCGGCGACCGAGGCGACCTTCAGGACCGACCCGAACAGCACCGCCATGGCGAAGGCCAAAACGGCCACGTAGCGCAGGGCGAAGGGATCGCGTTCGCTGATCCGCAGGTCGGGCTCGACCGCGCGCGCCTCGGCGACCCGCTCGGCCATCCGCGCCACATGCGCCTTCCACACGCCCTGTGAGGCCGTGTCGCCCGCCCCGATCGCCTGGACATCGCCGAGCGCGGTGATCGGCCGGCCCGGCAGCGTCCGGTCGACCCGGTCGAGCGCTTCTGCGCCGGTGGGCATCCGGAACCGCCAGAGACCCCAGACCAGCGCCGCCAGCAGCCCTAAGGGACCCAGCACCGCGCCGCCCCAGACCGCCTCCAGCGGCAGGGTCTCGTGCGCGCCGAGCATCGGCGCCGCGACGATCAGCAGCAGAATGCTCCAAAGCGGCCAGAACGCGCGTGTCACCCGCTCTGCCAGCAGACCCCAAAACGTCAGCCGCAGCGGCCAGCGAAGCCGCCGCAGGGCATCGTCAGAGGGGGGCCTGGATCCGCTCATTCACCACTGCCGCAGGGCCCGTGCGCGGGATAGCGCGTCAGAGCCATTCGGGAATGATATCCCGATTGATGATCTCGTCAAAGGTGGGGCGCGGCCGTATGACGGCAAATTGATCCCCTTGGACGAGCACCTCGGGGATCAATGGGCGGGTGTTGTATTCGCTCGACATCACCGCACCATAGGCCCCGGCGGAGCGGAATGCCACCAGATCGCCGGCCGCGACGGGCGGCATGGGGCGTTCCTTGGCAAAGGTGTCGCCCGATTCGCAGACCGGCCCGACCACGTCGAAGGGCGCCATCTCGACCCCCGGCGCGGGCTCGGCCACGGCGACGATTTCGTGGAACGAGGAATACATCGACGGCCGGATCAAGTCATTCATCGCACTGTCGAGTATAAGAAAATTCCGCCCTTCGCCTTCCTTCACATAGACTACCCGGCTCACCAGGATCCCGGCATTGCCGGAGATTAACCGCCCCGGCTCGATTTCGATTTCGCAGCCCAGATGCCCCACAGTGCGTTTGATCAGGTCACAGAATTCGGTCGGCAGCGGCGGCGCGGAGTTGGAGCGCTCGTAGGGGATGCCCAGACCCCCGCCGAGGTCGAGGCGACGGATGTCGTGGCCGTCGGCACGAAGCTGCTCAGTCAGCGCGCCGACCAATTTATAGGCTTCTTCGAAAGGTGCGAGGTCGGTCAGTTGGCTGCCGATATGCACATCGACGCCGATCACGTCCAAACCCGGCAGCGCCGCGGCCTCGGCGTAGACCTCGCGCGCCCGCGAAATCGGGATACCGAACTTGTTCTCCGACTTTCCGGTGGCGATCTTTTCGTGCGTCTTGGCGTCCACATCCGGATTGACCCGTACCGTCACCGGCACTGTCACCCCCAGCGACACCGCCACCTCGCTCAGTACCGCCATCTCGGGCTCGGATTCCAGGTTCACCTGCCGGACCCCGCCCTCCAGCGCCAGCCGCATCTCCTCACGCGTCTTGCCGACGCCGGAAAACACGATGCGCTCGCCCGGCACGCCGGCGGCCCGCGCCCGCGCGTATTCCCCGCCAGAGACCACATCCATCCCCGCGCCGAGATCGCCGAGCAGCTTGATCACCGCCTGGTTCGAATTCGACTTCATCGCAAAGCAGACCAGATGCGGCAGCCCGTCGAGCCCCTCGTCGAACAGCCGGTAGTGCCGGATCAGCGTCGCCGCGGAATAAAGGTAGAACGGCGTCCCCACCGCCGCCGCGATCTCGGGAACTGGCACGTCTTCGGCGTGCAGGACGCCGTCGCGGTAGAGAAAATGGTCCATTCGATGCCTCTTACCGCCGATTGCGGCACAAACAACCCCAGCTCATTCATCGCCTTGAAGATACGCTCGGCGGGTGTTGTGGGGATGTCCCCAGCCGGTCGACGCGCCGGAAGCGGGTCAATCAGGTCACTGGCCGCGTCCGCAGGAACAGATACAGCGGCAGGCTACAGCTCACCCCAATGCAATAGGTCGCTGGGATTGCCACCAGCGCCAGCCAGTTCTTCCGCACCCAGACCTCGGCCAGGATCCACACCGTCAGCGCAATCGCCACGATGGTCAGATCCCAGGTCAGCCCGGTGGTCGAGTCGTTCACGTACCAGGCGTCGATCAGACCGCCCAAGCCGGTGCCCTCGGCCCGCATGTACCGCACGAAGTAGTACATCGGGTGCACCGCACCCCAGACCGCCAGCGCCAGATAGACCATCCGCAAGACCGACATCACTGCGCCTCCTTCCGCTCGCGACCTAGGCCGTCAGAGCGTTCCGGACACCCCGACCTCGACCGTGCCGGTCACCGACACACCGGGCTTCTGCTTCGGCTCCGGCGGCTCCGGCGGCCCATCGACCCCGCACCCCGCCAGCAGACCCGTCAACAGCCCCAACAAAACCGCCCGTCTCATGCCAGTCTCTCCTTCCACACCGCGATCTGCTCGCGCACCCGCACTGGCGCCGTGCCGCCATAGCTCGTCCGCGACGCGACCGAGTTCTGCACCCCCAGCACGCCGAAGACACCCTCGGTGATACCCGAATGCACGCCTTGCATTTCGGCCAAGGTCAACTCCGGCAGATCGCTGCCCTTGGCCTCGGCCAGCGCCACCAGGCTGCCGGTCACGTGATGCGCCTCGCGGAACGGCAGCCCCAGCTCGCGCACCAGCCAATCCGCCAAATCGGTCGCCGTTGAAAAGCCGCTCGCCGCCGCTGCCTCCAACGATTCGCGGTTCGCCGTCATGTCGCCGACCATGCCCGTCATCGCCGCCAGTGACAGAATCAACGTGTCGGCGGCATCAAAGACCTGCTCTTTGTCCTCCTGCATGTCCTTGGAATAGGCCAGCGGCAGCCCCTTCATCACCGAAAACAGCGCCACTTGCGCCCCCAGAACCCGGCCGATCTTCGCCCGGATCAACTCGGCGGCGTCGGGGTTCTTCTTCTGCGGCATGATCGAGGACCCGGTCGAAAACCGGTCCGACAGCGTCACGAACCGGAACTGCGCCGAGGACCACACCACCAGCTCTTCGGCAAGCCGCGACAGATGTACGGCCGTGATCGCCGCCGCCGACAGAAACTCCAGCGCGAAATCCCGGTCGCTGACGGCGTCGAGCGAATTCGCGCAGGGCCGGTCGAACCCTAGCGCCTCGGCCGTCATCTCCCGGTCGATCTGAAATGAGGTGCCGGCCAGCGCCGCGGCACCCAAGGGGCATTCGTTCATCCGCGCCCGTGCATCCCGAAACCGCCCCAGATTTCGCCAGAACATCTCGACATAGGCCAGCATGTGATGGCCCCAGGTCACCGGCTGCGCCACCTGCAGATGGGTGAACCCCGGCATCACCCAATCCGCCCCGGCCTCGGCCTGCGCCAGCAACGCCCGCTGCAGCGCCCGCAACCCCTCGACCGCCGCATCGCACTGATCGCGCACCCAAAGCCGGAAATCCGTCGCCACTTGGTCGTTGCGCGACCGTGCGGTGTGCAGCCGCCCCGCCGGTTCACCGATCAACTGGCTTAGCCGCGCCTCGACATTCATGTGAATGTCCTCGAGCGCGGTGGAAAACTGAAACGCCCCGCCCTCGATCTCTGACAAGACCGTGAGCAGCCCTTCCCCGATCGCCGCCGCATCGCTATCCGTTATGATGCCTTGCGCGGCGAGCATCGCGGCGTGGGCGCGCGAGCCCTGGATGTCCTGGGCCGCCAGCCGCTTGTCGAACCCGATCGAGGCGTTGATTGCCTCCATGATCGCGTCCGGGCCAGCGGCAAAGCGGCCGCCCCACATGGCGTTCTGGCTCTTGCTCATCTTGGCACCCGTCGGAGGGAATTCATGCGTCTCGTTGGCCTCGCCGTCCTCTACACCGCGCTCGCCCTTGGCGCAAACGCCACCCTGGCCGACAGCGTCGACCTGGTGGCCCTGCGCGACGGCGACATGAAGAAGCTCGTCTTCCACGAGGCGCCGATGCCGGTCAGCGACGTGGCCTTCGACGATGGCGAGGGCGGTACACTGACCCTTGCCGACAAGCACGGCAAATATGTGCTTTTGAACTTCTGGGCCACCTGGTGCGCTCCCTGCCGCAAGGAGATGCCGTCGCTCGACGCGCTGCAGCAGGAATTCGGCGGCGACGCCTTCGAGGTCGTCACTGTCGCCACCGGCCGTAACTCGCCGGCTGGCATTCGCCGCTTCTTCGAGGAAACCGGCGTCGACAATCTGCCAAGATATCAGGACCCCAAACAGAAACTCGCTCGCGAAATGGCCGTGCTCGGCCTGCCGATCACGGTGATCCTGAACCCAGAGGGCCAGGAAATCGCGCGCCTGCGCGGCGACGCTGACTGGCATTCCGACAGCTCCCGCGCCATCGTCGAGGCCCTGATCGCCGGCAGCTGACCGGGGCGGCGGGACGCGTTCTGCAGAACGCGCCTCCCGCGCGGCGCCGGCAGCGCCGGCGCGGCGGGCGGGTCGATCTGATCAACCAATCCGGACCATTCTAGACGCAGCATGCCGTCAAAGCGGGCTTAGCTCCCCATTTCGGAAACAGTGCGCGCGGGGTCGTAAAGATCGTCACAGTCCGCCCAAACGCATAGGGCTCCGACTCCAGCAGGATTAACCATAACAACAAAAAAACGGTGCGTGCATAACCGGTTGATTTATTTGTGATCATTCAACTCCGCCACGATCATGGCAGAAGGTCCGATTCGAATCTGTCCGACACTCGGAAACAGTTCTTGGAATGGCCCAGAACTGTCGCTGAAACGCGCGCAAATATGGCGAGAATTTGCAAATCTCATGGAAATCGACAGGCTCTCCCCCGAGGGTAAATCGCCGGATGCGCGACCGGCCAAATGCAGTGGGGGCTGTCATGTTTGCACTTTGGGGTTTGGCTGGTCTGTTGATCGTGGGCTTGTTGCTCGACGTCTTTTCTAACGACGATGACGACGATCCGCAGCCCGATCCGGGTCCCAACGTCATCCAGGGTGACGACGGCGAAAACGACCTGGCCGGCACCGACCTTGCGGATCTGATCGAAGGCCTCGGCGGCAACGACAGCCTCGATGGCGGCGCGGGCGCCGATACGCTCGATGGCGGTGCGGGTGACGACCAGCAGTCCGGCGGTCAGGGAAATGACAGTCTCCTCGGCGGCGACGGCACTGACACGCTCAACGGAGGTGACGGCTTCGACGCCCTGCTGGGTGGTAGCGGCAACGACGAGATCTTGGGCGGCAGCGGCCTCGACACGCTCGATGGCGGCCCGGGCGCGGATACACTTGACGGCGGCGCTTGGGACGATCTGCTGAACGGTGGTACGGAAAATGACAGTCTGGTCGGCGGTCCGGGTTTTGACACGTTGCTCGGCGACGCAGGCGACGACTTTGCCGAAGGCGGTGACGGCTTCGACTCGATCCGCGGTGGCGAGGGCAACGACCAGCTGTTTGGCGGAAACGGCGAAGACACGGTCATTGGCGGCGCGGGCGACGACAGCGTGGACGGCAATGCCGGCAACGACTCGCTCCGCGGCGGTGACGGCAACGACACGCTCTTGGGCGGCAACAATAACGACACCTTGGTCGGTGCGGCGGGCAACGACTCGCTCGACGGCGGCATTGGCAACGATTCGCTCGATGCCGGAGACGGGAACGACACCCTCTTGGGCGGCGAAGGTGACGACTTCGCGTCTGGCGGAAACGACGACGACTCGATCCGCGGCGCCAACGGCAATGACCAACTGCTCGGCGGCGCCGGCAACGACACGCTGTTCGGAAACGACGGCGAAGATGTTCTCGACGGCGGCGCAGGGGACGACTCGCTTCGCGGCGGCGAAGGCAACGACACCGAAATCGGCGGCGCCGGCAACGACACGCTGGTCTCGTCAGGCGGCAACGATTTCCTCGAAGGCGGCGAGGGGAACGACTCGCTCGATGCCGGAGACGGCAACGACCTTCTAACCGGCGGCGCGGGCAACGATTTCGCCGATGGCGGCGCCCTAAACGACTCCATCAGCGGCGGCGACGGCAACGACACACTACTCGGCGAAGCCGGCGACGATACCATCGAGGGCGGCAACAACGAGGACTCCATCCGCGGCGGCGACGGCAACGACTCGCTGTTTGGCGACGCGGGCGACGACACGGTTCTGGGCAATGACGGCAACGACACCATCGATGGCGGCGCTGGCGACGACTCGTTGCGCGGCGGCGAAGGCAATGATGCCCTGGCTGGGGCCGACGGTGCGGACATCCTGGTCGGGGCCGCCGGCAACGATTCGCTCGATGGCGACGCTGGCAACGACTCGCTCGATGCCGGTGATGGCAGCGACGTGCTGGACGGGGGTCTTGGCGCAGACACGCTGTTGGGCGGCGCCGGTAATGACGTCATCTTCGGCACCGGGAACTTTTCAGCCGCCACCTCTTTCATCGACCCCGACACCGGCGACACAATAGACGGTGGAACCGGCGACGATGTGCTGCAACTGGGCAGCGGCGACAGCGCCACCGGCGGCGGCGGCAACGACACTTTCAGAGCGGGCACTTGGGTCGCACCCGGCAGTCCGGCGATTGTGCAGGACTACCAGCCCGGTGAAGATTCACTTGTGATCTTCCTCCAAGCCTCTGACGGTGATGTCGCTGTGACAGACGACGGAGCCGACTCTGTCATTGCTGTCGGTGGCGAAGCCGTGATGCGGGTGATCGGTACGGCTGGGACATTGACGGTCGCCGACGTGGCGGTGGTCGAGACTTCATTCGGCTAGCTTGGCATAACAAGCGTCGCCACGCCGCGGTGTCGACCGAGTGCCGACGTCATCCAGAAACGCTATTGCCGGGCCAGTTTCGCCACCGCGGCATGGCGCGGGCAGGTGATCAAGTGGTCGTTGACCATGCCGCAGGCCTGCATCCAGGCATAGACGATCGTCGGCCCACAGAACCGGAAGCCCGCGGCCTTGAGTTCGGTCGAGATCGCCTGCGACAGATGCGTCTGTGCAGGCACCTCAGCGAGGCTGGCGAACCGGTTCTGGATCGGCGCGCCGCCGACCCGGTCCCATAGCATGGCCGCAAAGCCCTTGCCCGCCTCGATGTCCAGATAGGCGCGTGCATTGCCGATCGTCGCTTCGATCTTACCCCGGTGACGCACGATGCCGGGATCGGCCAAGAGATGCGCCACCTGATCCTCGCCCCACCCAGCGATGGTGGCCGGATCGAAACCGGCGAAGGCGCGGCGGAAATTGTCGCGCTTGCGCAGGATGGTGATCCAGGCCAGCCCGGCCTGAAACCCGTCCAGAATCAGCTTCTCCCACAGCGCCCGGCCGTCGTATTCCGGCACTCCCCACTCGCTGTCGTGATAAGCCACATAAAGCGGGTCCTGCCCGCACCAGCCACAGCGCTCACCCATTTTCGTCAATCCCTCCAAGGCTTTGCTCCAGTCTAGCTGATTTTCGAAGAATTAGAACAAAAGAAGAATATTTACGTGGTTTTCATTTCTTTGGGCGCAAATGGGCGGCGAGATTGACGGAGGAGATTATGGGCAACCCGCCGCTTGAGACCGACCTGGCGCAGGGCGGCGCCGACAGCCCGCTGGCCTATGCCGTCCGCGAACGCGACCGGGGCACGATGACCATGGTGCGCCAGGCCATCGCCTCACGGAACGTCATGCTGGCCTATCAGCCGGTCGTGGAAGCCGCCCGTCCCGGCCATGTGGCGTTCTACGAAGGCCTGATCCGGGTGCTCGACCAGACCGGCCGGGTGATCCCCGCGCGCGATTTCATCGACACCGTCGAGACCAGCGAGCTCGGCCGCCAGATCGACTGTCTGGCACTGCAGTTCGGACTGAAGGCGCTGGCCGACCATCCCGGCCTGCGGCTGTCGATCAACATGTCGGCGCGCTCGATCGGCTATCCGCGCTGGATGCAGACGCTGAACCGCGGGCTCGACGGCAATCCCACCGTCGCCGAACGGCTGATCCTGGAGATCACCGAATCATCGGCCATCGTCGTGCCCGACATCGTCCAGGTCTTCATGGCCGACCTGCAGCATCGCGGCATCGCCTTCGCGCTCGACGATTTCGGCGCCGGCTACAGCTCGTTCCGCTATCTCAAGGACTTCTACTTCGACATTCTCAAGATCGACGGCCAGTTCATCCGCGGCATCCATGCCAGCCCGGACAACCAGGTGCTAGCGCAATCGATGATCTCGATCGCACAACACTTTGAAATGTTTACGGTGGCTGAGTATGTCGAGACCGCCGAAGATGCCGAATTTCTGATGGACTCGGGCATCGACTGCATGCAGGGCTACTATTTCGGCGCGCCGACCACGCGGCCGCGCTGGATGAACGACGAGGCCGAATTGCAGGCCGTCTAATCCGCCCACCCGTTCCAAAGTCTCCCTCGACTCGGGCTGAGACACCATGTCTCTTGTCCTTGCTGCGCTGCAGCGTATACCAGCGTGCACAATTCGGGGGCAGGCCGCCTGTCCACGCACCGTTTCGTCGTATCGCGCGTCACAGGATCTGATGGAAGGAACGCCATGACCAACGTCGTAATCGCCTCCGCCGCCCGGACTGCCGTTGGCAGCTTCAACGGCGCTTTCGCTAATACACCCGCCCACGATCTGGGCACCACCGCGATCCAGGCCGCGTTGGCACGCGCCGGTGTCCAAGCCGAAGATGTGTCCGAGGTTATCCTGGGCCAGATCCTGTCGGCCGGCCAGGGCCAGAACCCTGCCCGCCAGGCCTCGGTCAATGCCGGCGTGCCCGTAGAAAGCCCGGCCTGGGGCATCAACCAGCTCTGTGGCTCGGGCCTGCGCGCGGTGGCGCTCGGCGCCCAGCATATCCAGCTCGGCGATGCCGGGATTGTCGTCGCGGGCGGCATGGAATCGATGTCGATGGCCCCGCATGTCGCGCATCTGCGGCCCGGCGCGAAAATGGGTGATGTGAAATTCCTCGACTCGATGCTGAAAGACGCGCTGACCGACGCCTTCCACGGCTACCACATGGGCAACACAGCCGAGAACGTCGCGCAGCGATGGCAGATCGGCCGCGAGGCGCAGGACGAATTCGCGGTGGCCAGCCAAAACAAGGCCGAAGCCGCGCAAAAGGCAGGCAAGTTCGATGACGAGGTCACGCCCTTCGTGGTCAAAACCCGCAAGGGCGATATCGTCGTCGACAAAGACGAATACATCCGTCACGGCGCGACGCTTGGCGACATGCAGAAACTGCGCACCGTCTTCGACAAGGACGGTACAGTAACGGCGGGCAACGCCTCGGGCATCAACGATGGCGCCGCTGCTGTGGTGCTAATGAGCGCCGACGAGGCCGAGAAGCGCGGCGTCCAGCCGATGGCCCGGATCGTCAGCTACGCCACGGCGGGTGTCGATCCGTCGATCATGGGCACCGGCCCGATCCCGTCAAGCCGCAAGGCACTGGAAAAGGCCGGCTGGAAGGTCGAGGACCTGGACCTGGTCGAGGCCAACGAGGCCTTCGCCGCCCAGGCCTGCGCAGTCAACAAGGACATGGGCTGGGACCCCGCAATCGTCAACGTCAACGGCGGCGCCATCGCCATCGGCCACCCGGTCGGCGCCAGCGGCGCCCGGGTGCTGAACACGCTTCTGTTCGAAATGCAGCGCCGTGACGCCAAGAAGGGCCTCGCCACGCTGTGCATCGGCGGCGGCATGGGCGTCGCCATGTGCGTAGAGCGCGACTGACGGGAGGACCCCGTTGACGGCCCTGCGGCTGTTGGCGTTCGCGGCGATCGCGGTCCTTGCGTTGTTTCAGGTGCTCGCCACCGAGACCCTGCGCGAGGACCTGGCGACCGGCCGCATCGACGCCACCGAAGCCGAACGGGCCGTCACCGGCAGCCTGGCGCTGGCGGCAATCACAATCGGCCTGGCGCTGTTTCTGGTGCTGACCGGCCGCAAGAGACACTGAGATAAGGAGTTCGAACGATGGGACGTGTCGCCCTGGTCACCGGCGGAAGCCGTGGTATTGGTGAAGCCATTTCCAAAGCCCTGAAGGCGGACGGCTACGACGTCGCCGCAACCTATGCCGGCAACGACGAAAAGGCCGCGGCCTTCACCGCCGAAACCGGCATCAAGACCTACAAGTGGAACGTGGCCGATTACGAGGCCTCGGCCGCCGGCATCGCCCAGGTCGAGGCCTCGTAATCGGCCACGTTCCACTTGTAGGTCTTGATGCCGGTTTCGGCGGTGAAGGCCGCGGCCTTTTCGTCGTTGCCGGCATAGGTTGCGGCGACGTCGTAGCCGTCCGCCTTCAGGGC
>JASJCA010000049.1 GCA_030066215.1 Rhodobacter sp.
CGCCCCCCCGCCCCCCCCCCGCCCCCCCCCCCCCCCCCCCCCCCCCCCCCCCCCCCCCCCCCCCCCCCCCCCCGCCGCGACGCCATAGGCGGCGCAACCGAGACAAGTCGCGCCGCAGGCGCGTCCGCCGGATCATGCCGCCGCCCGCCGCAGTGCCATGCGCTGCGCCAGCCGCAGCGCCTCGATCAGGCTCGCCGGATTGGCACACCCGTGGCCGGCGATGTCCAAAGCGGTGCCGTGATCGGGCGAGGTGCGGATGAAGGGCAGGCCGAGCGTCACGTTCACGCCGCGATCGAAATCGAGCGTCTTGATCGGGATCAGCGCCTGGTCGTGATACATCGCCACCGCCGCGTCGT
Organism: Rhodobacter sp.; assembly: GCA_030066215.1. Lineage (GTDB taxonomy): Bacteria > Pseudomonadota > Alphaproteobacteria > Rhodobacterales > Rhodobacteraceae > JASJCA01. The sequence goes on from JASJCA010000049.1 coordinate 357, forward strand.
ACCGGGCGCGGGCCGCGTCGTGGAACATCGTGTCGGCGGGCAGCGGACCGGTGACGTCCATGCCTTCGGAGCGTAGCGCGGCCACCACCGGCGCGATCACCGCGGCGTCCTCGGTCCCCATCGCGCCGCCTTCGCCGGCATGCGGGTTCAGCCCAGCCACCGCGATCCGCGGGTGCGCGACGCCGAAATCCCGCCGCAGGCCGGCCGCGGTGATGCGGATCGTCTCGGTCAAGAGCGCGGGCGTCAGTGCCTGCGGCACCTGCGCCAGCGCGATGTGGATCGTCGCCGGCACCACGCGTAGTTGGTCCGAGGCCAGCATCATCACCACCCGGTCGATGCCGGCCAGGGCGGCGAGATATTCGGTGTGGCCGGGATAGGCGAAGCCGGCGCCGTCGATCAGCGCCTTCTTGTGGATCGGTGCGGTGGAGAGGGCCGAGGCGGCGCCCGCGCGCACCAGTTCGACGCCGCGGGCGATCACGTCAATCACCGCCTGGGCGTTGGCCGGGTCGGGCTGCCCGGCGGTGGCAGCGGCGGGGAAGGCGTGGCGCAGGACGGGCAGGGCGTGCGCAGCGGCGGCCTCGCCCGGGTCGGCGATTTCGGTCCAGCTGGCGCCAGCGGGCAGGTGCCGCGGGTCGCCGATCCAGAAGAACGGCACCGTGTCCCGCAGCGCGTCCCAGGCCTTGACCGCGAGTTCGGGGCCGATGCCCGCAGGCTCGCCGCAGCTCAGCGCGACGGGAGCGGCGGTCATGGATAGCGGATGATCGCGTCGGAGCGCAGCTCGGACAGATAGCCGTCGGCGTAGGATTGCAGGCGCTGGTTGATCAGGTTCTGCCGCACCACCTCGCGGTCGAGGTTTTCGCTGATCGCCAGCGTGCGGCCGCAGAGCATCAGAAACACCAATGCCTGCCCGTCGCCGGTCGTGAGCGCGGTCGAGACCTCGCCTTCGTCGAGCTTGGCCAATTCCAGCGCGATGTCGCCAGAGAGGTCCTCGACCGGCAGCACGTCGCGCAACAGCCGTTCTTCGGGCAAGCCCTTGGCGACGCCGTAGAGGTCGTCGCAGGTGTCGACCTCTGCGGCGATCCGGCGGGCCTCGGCCAGGGTGCTTTCGGTGCGCCCGCCGGGCAGGAAGAAGCGGGCGAATTCGACCGACACCGCCTCGGCCTCAGGCGTGCCGGTCTCTTCGATGGCGCGCAGCTGGAACAGCGCGATGGCGTTCGGCACCGGGATCGGGTCGGTCACCTGGCCCGGCGCCAGGGTCAGGATCTGGGCGCGGATCGCCGGCGGCAGGTTGCCCACCGGGATCCAATCCTGCCGGCCGCCGCGCCCGCGCGTCGGCGCCGCCGAATAGCGCCGCGCGGCGGCGGCAAAGGCGGGGATCGTGGTGATCTGGCTGATCTCGGCTGCGCGCCGTTGCGCCGCGGCCTGGGCGGCGGGCGTGTTGGCCGGCAGGAAGATCTCGCTGATCAGCACGCGCACGCCGCCCGCGGCCGAGCCAAGCGCCAGCGCCCGGTCGATCTCGTCCTCGCTGACCTGGGCGCGGGGGCCGAAGCGGCCGCGCACCACGCCGCGCCAGGCCACGCCCGCGCGCACGAAATCGCGCATCGTCTCGGGGTCGATTCCGCCCTGCGCCAGCGCCTGCAGGAACTCCTCTCCCGACAGGCCGGCGCGGCCGGCGAATTCCTCGATCCCCGCCAGCACCTCGTCCTCGCTGACGCCGATGCCCTGGACTTCGGCCGCGTCGAGCTGCAGGCGTTCGTCGATCAGCCGCTCCAGCGCCTCGTCCTCGATGTTGCCCGGCGCGCGCAAGGCCTCGAAGAACAGGATGCGCTGGTTCAGTTCGTATTGCGTGACCACGCGGTCGTTGACCCGGACAACCGGCGCAAAGAGGTTGTCCTGGGCGATCGCGGCGAGCGGCGGCAGAAGCGCTACGATCAGCGCGGCGAGAAGGCGGGAAAGGGACATCCGGTTTTGCTTTCGTCTGCTCAGTTAGCCCTTGACATGGCAGCTGCGCGCATAGGGGCGTCCGTCCTGTCCGAAGCCGTTCAGCGACACCCTCAGGCCCACATCCGTCGTCGGCGCCACAGTAGTCGAGGATGTGAACCGGCGCGAGAGGGAAAGATCGATGTTGAGGCACTCGTTGTTGTATTCGAGCCCAACCCCGGCCTGCGCCGCGCTGCCGGCGTTGACGTCGTAGCGCCAGTCGAACTTGCCGGTCCAGTTGCGGTTGATCCGGTAGGCCGCGTCCATGTTCCATTCCGACACGTCCTCGGTGCGGCCTTCGGCGGGCTCGGCATCGACCCAGATATAGCTGGTCGCGGCCGAAAACCGCTTGCCGGCCCAGATCAGCCGGGTCTCGGATTTGGTGAAGTCGAGCTCGTCGTCGAAGAGCGAGCGGTTCATCAGGCTCAGCCGATCGCTGAGCCGCACCCGCCCCGAGACCAGCCAGTCCGAGCTCATGCCGTCGAGCCCCGAGGCGGCGGTGAACTGGCCAAGGTCTTCGGCGCGCACCACCCGGCCCACGGTCAGCCCGTATTCCCGGCCCGAGGGATCGTAGTGGGTCCAGGCCAGCCCCAGCGTGGCGCGCAGGCCCTCTTCGCGCGCGTCCTTGCCGGAAAATCGGCTGAGGGCCAACAGATTGCCCTCGTCGAATTCGGTCAGCCGGCTGTCCTCGTTCGGCATCGTGTCGCCGTAGCTTTCCGACCAGGCGATCTGCACCACCGGCTCTAGCACCTGGCGCGCGCCGTTGCCGGTCTGGCGCGCCAGCGGCCAGCGCAGCTCGACCGCGGCCGCAGGCGTGATCCGCGATTGCGTGGTCTGAAACGAGGCGTCCTGGCCGATGACGTAGAAATCTGCCGCCGCCTCGCCCGCAACCTGGGCCACCAACCCGTTACCGAAGGTCCAGTCGCGCATCCAGCCCAGGGCGACGCCGGTGCGCAGGACGTCGCGGGCGATGCAGTCGGCGGCCGGCACCGGCGGCGTGACCGAGGCGCAGGCGGCCAGGATCGCGGGCGTGACGCTGTCGGCCTCGCGCTCGTAGCCCTGCAGATCGGCCACCAGCCGCAGCTCGCCGCCGAGTGCGGTGGGAAAGAACCGCCGTTCGTAAGTGGCCGAGCCGTGCAAGGTCGCCAGCGTCTCGTCGATCGGGATTTCTTCGGCGCGCAGCGTCCTGAGCTGCTCGAACCCGGCCGAGATGTATTCGTTGCGCGTCGTCCGCGTGATCTCGACCCCCGAACTCAGCCGGTCCTTATCGGAAAAGTCGTAGGCGAGAAGGTAGGCCTCGTCCGAGACCAGTTCGAGGTCGACGTTGAGCTTGAACTCGCGCGGCAGGTTGAACCGGCCGGTGCCGAAGAGATAGGCGCGGGTCTCGCCCGGGCGCAGATCGTCGCGCGACAACGCGCCGTTGAGCTCCACGTTGCCCCAGCGGAATGCGCGGCGAAAACGGCCTTCCAAAGTGCGGGTCTGGCTCGACAGATATGGCGTCAACGTCAGGTCGGCGTGATCGCCGACGGTGATGAAATAGGGGAACTTGAACCCGGTGCCGAGGGCCGAGGTCTTCTTGATCTGCGGGATCAGAAAACCGGTGGCGCGCTTCAGCGTCGGGTCGGGCAGGCGCAGGCGCGGGAAGAACATCACCGGCAGGCCCATCACCTCGAAGCGCGCGTTGTCGAAATAGAGCTGGCGTTCCTCCTGGTCATGCACCACGCGCTTGGCGCGGATCTGCCAAAGCGGCGTGGGATCGTCTTCGCAGACCCGGCAGGACGAGGCGACCGCCTTGTAAAGCTGGTTGTAGCGGCCGTCGACGCGGTTGATCTCGGCCGCGGCGATCTGCATCTGCTCGTTCAACACGACGCGCGCGCCCTGCATGATGCCCTGGCGCAGATCGCCCGAAATGGTGGCGGTGTCGGCGGTCAGGACCTGGCCGTCTTCCTCGATCAGGGTGATGTCACCGACGATGGCAAGCTCGTCGGCGGCGCGGTCATAGGTGATCTGATCGGCCAACAGGCGCTGGCCTTCATAGAGCACCTCGACATTGCCGTTGGCGATCACGGTGTCCTGGCCGTCGAAGGTCACCCGGTCGGCGATCAGCGTCGCGACCTGGGCGACGGGGCGCATCGGCCAGAGCACGGCGACGGCGACCAGGACGGCCAGAAGCACCTGGCGGAGCATCAGCCGTCCTCCAGGTTCAAGAGGATCCCCAGGGACAGAAGCAGCGCGGCGACCGGCACCGACCAGCCGGCGAGCCAAACCGGGATCTGGCCGCTGTCGCCGAGGATTTGGGCGAAGTTGCGCAAGAAATAGATCGCAAAACCCAGAAGCAGCGCCGCCATCACCATGGTGCCGGTGCGGCCGAACCGGGTGTGGCGCATGGTAAAGCCCGCGCCCACCAGCACCATCGCCGCCAGCATCAGGGGCAGCGCCAGTTCCATCTGCAGCCAGACCTTGTGGCTGCGGGCCGAAAACCCGGCGCGTTCGAGCTGGGCGATGAAGCCCGGCAGCTCCCAGAACGGGATCGAGGCCGGGGTGCCGAAGCTGTCGCGGATCTGGTCCAGCGTCAGATCCGACGCAATCGTCATGGTCGCGTGCCGGATCGCGTCGCGTTCGGGGTTGTCGGAGGCCGCGATGCGCCACTCCTTGGCATCCTGCACCTGCCACATGCCGACGGCCAGCTTCGCCGCCGCGGCCTCGACCCGGTAGCGCGGCGCGCCGTCGGGGCCGAAGCCCATGAAGGTCACGTCGAAGAGCTCGGTGCCGTCGAGATTGGCCCGGAGCGCGCGGATCACCGTCTGGCCCTCGGGCCCGCCCTGGCGCAGCCACAGCCCCTCGCGGCTGATCGACAAGACGCTGGTCGAGGCGCCGGAATGGCGGTTGGCCAGAATCTCGTATTGTTTCGAGGTGGCCGCAACGATGGGGTTGAAGACGGCGACGGCGAAGACGCCCAGAAGCATCGCCACCAGGATCGGCGAGACCAGGCTGCGCATCGCCGACCGCCCGCTTGCCCGGGTCACCACCAGTTCCGAGGTCCGCGCGAGCTGCAGAAACAGCGTCAGCGTGGCCAGGATCATGATCAGCGGCAGGATGCGGTAAAGCCCCTGCGGCACATTCAGAAGCGTCAGCTTGACGATCTCGACGAAGCCCACCGCGTCGCTGTCGAACTTGCGGATCTGCTCGACCATGTCGATCAGGATGAAGATGCCCAGAAACACGCCGAAGACGGCGAGGAAGGCCAAAAGGAAGCGGCGGGCGAAATAGCGGTAGAGGATCATGCGCCGGCCTCCCGCGGGCGGCGCTGGAACAGGCCGGGCCGGTCCGACACCCAGAGCAGGGCAAGCGTCATCAGCCCGCCCAGCACCGTGGCGCCATAGGCCAGCGGCCAGAGCGCGGCGGAACTGCGCGCGGCGTCGGCCATGGCGTTGTCCACCGATTTCAGCACGATCAATGCCACCAGCGAGCCGATGATCTGGCGCCAATGGCCGAAGCGGCTGAAATGCCCGACCATCATCGCCGCAAATCCCACCAGGGCGGCCACCACCGACAGAAGCGCCTGGCTGATCCGGCCGTGGCCTTCATACATCAGCACCGCGCGGGTCTGCCCGGTCTCACGCACGCCGGCCGCGGTGGGCCAGATCAGCTCGGCCGTGGTCAGCTCCTTCACCGACCGGTCGGTGGGACCCAGCACCTCGATCAGCCCGCCGATATCGTAGGCGAAATCGTCGAAGCTGGTGGTCGAGAGCCGCCCGTCGGCGTCGAGCACCTGCGCCATGCCGTCGAACATCACCAGCTTGGGGCCCTCGTCCTGGCGCAACAGCAGCGCCTGGCGCGCGGTGTAGGTGACCCGGCGGCCCGGATCGCGCGCGTCGCTGAGGAAGATCTCGCGCAGCTCTCCCGTCGGCGGGATCTCGCGGATATAGAACGTCACCCCAACGGCGGGATGCAGAAACCGGCCTTCGCTGAGGAGCCGCGCGGTGATGTTTTCCGACACCTCCGCCTGGCGCTCGTTCAACCGCGTGACGCTGAGCGGCACCAGAAAATGGGTCAGGATCGAGACGAAGACGCAGACGATCAGCCCGAAGACCAGCACCGGCCGCACCATCCGGTAGGGCGAAAAGCCCGAGGCCTGCACCACCAAAAGCTCGCTTTCCGAGGTCAGGCGGTTGGCGACGTAGATCGACGCCGCAAAGGCCGCGATCGGCAGCACCAGGCGGATCACGTTGGGCAGGGTCAGCGCGGTGAATTCGACGAAAACACCCGCCGACTGGCCGTTGGCAATGAGCTGGTCGAACAGTACCACCGCCCGGTTGATCCAGTAGACCAGCACCAGTACCAGCGAAAAGAAGCCGAACAGCATCATCAGCTGCGACAGGATATATCGGTCGAACCGCGCCAAAGCCGCCTCGAACTGCCTCTTTTTTCGGGAACTTACCGCATCGGGCGGGCTCTGGGAACTGATAACTGGCCAAGCCCCGGCCAAGCGACTAGGTAGGGCGAAACAGTGCCTGGAGAGCAACGATGACCACACCCGTGAAGCCGCAGATCGTAGAGTTGGACGTCGAGGCGATCGCCGAGGCCGAGGGCCGGGTCGTGGTGTTCAGCGACGAGAAGGGCAAGCTCGACCAGGCCGGGCGGCGGGTGAACCGGCTGACCCGCGGCGCGCTGGACCGGTTCGTGGGGTCGAAGGCCTATGCCGACATGAGCTCCGGCGACGCCGCCGATCTGGGCTTTCCGAGCGGCATGAAGGCCGACGCGGTGCAGGTGGTCAAGCTCGACCGCAAGGCCGACGCGGCAGCCGCCCGCAAGGCCGGTGCGGCCATTGGAAAGGCAAAATCCGGCAAGGAATTGATGATCTTGGCGGGCAATCTTAAACTGACACATGAGGTGCTGCTTGGGTTGGCCTTGCGGGTCTACGCCTTCACTGACCATATGACCAAGGACGACGAGGACGAGGGCGGCGTCACCGTGATGGTCACCAAGCCGGACGAAGTCGCCAGGGCCGCCGCCGACGTGGCCGCTCTGGCCGAGGGCGTGTTCTTCACCCGTGATCTGGTCAACGCGCCTTCGAACGTGCTGACGACCACCGAGTTCGCCGATCAGCTCGCGCGGCTGAGCGATCTCGGTGTCAAGGTCGAGGTGCTGGACGAGGAAGAGTTGGACCGGCTCGGCATGCGCACGCTTCTCGGCGTCGGCCAGGGCAGCGAAAGCCCGTCGAAGGTCGTGGTGATGCATTGGCAGGGCAGCGATGCCGAGCAACCCTTCGCGCTGATCGGCAAGGGCGTGGTGTTCGACACTGGCGGCATCAGTCTGAAACCGGCGGCGGGCATGGAAGACATGACCATGGACATGGGCGGTGCGGGCGTCGTGGCCGGGGTGATGAAAGCGCTGGCGTTGCGCAAGGCCAAGGCCAATGTCGTCGGCCTCGTCGGCCTCGTCGAAAACATGCCCGACGGCAAGGCGCAGCGTCCCGGCGACGTGGTCAAGTCGATGAAGGGCGACACGGTCGAGGTGATCAACACCGACGCCGAGGGACGGCTGGTTCTGGCCGACGTGCTTTGGTATGCGCAGGACCGGTTCAAGCCCTGCGGAATGGTCGACCTGGCCACGCTGACCGGCGCGATCATCATCGGGCTCGGCCACCACAAGGCGGGCGTGTTTTCCAACGACGACGGGATCTGCAATGCTTTTCTGAAGGCAGCGGAGTCCGAGGGCGAGGGCGCTTGGCGCATGCCGCTCGACCCCGCCTACGACAAGCAGCTGAAATCCAACGTCGCCGACATGATGAACGTGGGCGGGCGCCCCGCGGGCTCGATCACCGCGGCGCAGTTCCTGCAGCGCTTCGTCGAGGAAGACTGCCCCTGGATCCACCTCGACATCGCCGGCGTGGCCAGCGTCAAATCCGGCACCGATTTCGCGCCCAAGGGCGCGACCGGCTGGGGCGTCCTGGCGCTCAATCGTCTGATCGCGGATCGCTACGAAGGTTAGGTCACTGAACTGAGATTCAGGAGCGTCGTTTACGGGTCACCGCCCGACTGATCGTTTGCCCGCACGGCCCAGCGGCGGCCCGCGGGATGCCGCAGCGACCTCTGAACGATGTGCTTTTATGGCAGCAAGGTACATCTTCCACTTCAACTAAGCGCCCAGGACAGCCAAAGCGGCAGCCCACCCGGGCGGGCCGCCGCTGGGCCGGGGCGCCTGCGGCGCTGTTCACCCGGCCTGGGGCAGCATCATACGTTTCGTCATTTGGCCACGGCCGTCGCTCTGTTCCACTTCCGTCTGCGCTCGCATTGCTCTAGCGTTGCCGTCAAGGAGCCCGCCGATGCTGATCCCCGCCACACGTTATCGCGACTGCGAGGCCGCCTTGGTCTTCCTCAAGGACGTCCTGGGACTTGAAGAACACGCCATATACCGTTCGGAAGATGGCAAAATCTCCCATGCCGAGATGAAGCTGGGTGAGGGGATCATGATGTTCGGCCCTCCGAATGACGGCCCGTTCGACGTCTACATGGCCGATCCGGTCGAGATCGGCGGGCGCGAGACCACGACGATCTATGCGGTGATCACCGACGTCGCCGGCCGCTACGACCGCGCGGTCGCGGGCGGCGCAAAGGTGATCCTTCCGCTTGAGGAGCAATTCTACGGCGGTTCCAGCTTCACCGTCGCCGATCCGGAGGGGCATTTCTGGACCTTCGGCGATTTCGACCCGCGCACCGGGCACGCCTGATGGGCGAGGTCTATTTCTACCACCTGACGCGCACACCGCTCGAGGCCACCCTGCCGATGCTTCTGGGCAAGGCGCGGGCTGCGGGCTGGCGGGTCGCGGTGCGCGGCACGACGCCCGAACGCATGGATTGGCTCGACGACAAGCTCTGGCTCGGCCCGGAAGAGGGGTTCTTGCCCCATGGCCGGGCGGGCGGCCCCTATGACGCCGATCAGCCGGTCCTGCTGACTACCGAAACCGAGGCCGCCAACAGCCCCGATTGTCTGATGGCCGTCGATGGCGCCGAGGTGGTGCCGGACGAAGCGCAAGGGCTGACCCGCGTCTGTATCCTGTTCGACGGCAACGATCCCACAGCCGTCGAGGCTGCTCGCGGGCAATGGCGCGCGCTCACAGAGGCAGGCTGCGCCGCGCAGTATTGGAGCCAGGAAGGTGGTTCTTGGGCGAAGAAGGCCGAAAGCGGAAGCGGTTGAGATCGTAGGGCCTGCAATCGCCTCGACACGACTGGACGTGATCGTTCAAAACGCGGCGACCAGAGCCCCCACCAGGTAGGCCACCAGCGCACAGAACCCGCCCACCAGAACCGTCTCGGCAACTGCCCGGACCATCCCGTCGCCTGTCGCCGACCAGCGCAACAGCCCCAACGCCGCCAGCGCCGCCAACGTCGCCGCCACCGACAGCCAAAAGGTCAGCTCGACGGTCGGCAGAAAGAAATATGGAACCAGCGGCACCACGCCAAGAATCACGAAGCTCAGAAACGTGAAAAGCCCCGCCGCCGCCGGCCGTGCGCTGCGCGGGTCGGCCATGTTCATCCGGTAGGTCATGTGAAGGTCCGCCACCAGATCCGGGCTGCGCTTCAGGATCGCCGCGGCCTGTTCCGCATCTCCTGCGCTCAGCCCCCGCTCCCGCAAGATTGCATCCACCCCGTCCGAGGTCCCGTCGCCGCCGTCGATCCCCCGCAAGGCCCGCGCCCGCTGCGCGTTGTATAGGTCCCGCTGCGACCGCCCAGACAGAAACTCGCCCAGCCCCATCGACACGGCATCGGCAAAGAGGTTGGCAAAGCCAAACACCAGGATCGCCAGCACCCCCAATTCCGCCGCCCCCTCGGCGCGCGCGCCGGCAAACCCGGCGACGATGGCGAAGGTCGTGACGATCCCATCATTGCCGCCATAGACGATCGGCTTCAGAAACTCCTGCGCTCGGCTCAGGCGGGCACCACTGCGTAGCTCAGGCGAGGATGTGGACGTCTCCGGCATGGTGGCGGCAAGAGTGCGGCCGGGCGCGGCGGCGCGCAACCTGGCACTCAGTCGCGCCCATTTGCATAGATCCAGCGCATGTCCGGCGCCTCGGTACAGTACATGTGCACCCAGATATAGCCGTGCTGGAACGCGGCCACGACCAGGGCATTCCATGACCCGAATGCCAGCGCGATGCCCCAAAGGCCGAGGAAGGCGAGGCCATACATCGCGTTCGGGACCAGCGCGAAGGGGCCGGACCGGACCAGCGGCATTGCGGCGATCTCGTCGCGGAAATGGTCGCCGCCAAGCGCCCGGGACAGGGTGAAGTCGACCAGCACGGACCGGATCACCCAAACCGCCACCCCGATCAGCCCCAGCCCGGCGGCGATCTCCAGCCCCCGCATTCCGGTGATCGGAACTAGATCGAACCACGCCACGATTAGAACCGTCACCGGCCGCGCGATCAGTAATGGCAGGAACAGGGCGGCCCAGACGGACATGTCACGTGCCCCGAAGAGCCGGCTCAACACCGCCCGGTGGAGCTGCAGCCGGAACCCCAGCGCCACGACGATCTGATGCACTAGCGCCAGCGCGATCGACAGCACCGCCCAGCCTCTCGCAGAGAGCCCCAGGAACTCCGGGCCGCCCTCGGGGCTCAGCAACGACACCGCCCCGAGTGTCATCAGCAGGGCAATGCCCAAATGCTGCGGCTGGCCTTCGAGGATGTCGCTCCAGCGGCTTTGGGCGCGGATTTCGGCAAGGCGGGGCATGGCCAGTACTCTAGCGCACTTCGCGGTTCGATGTCGGGAATCGGTACGGAACTGTCATTCGCTTTGCACCCCGGGCACGGGATCAAGGGGCGCAGCCCCGCCGTGCCATCGCCGACCCGCCCCGGAGGGGTGGCGATCTTGCTGGCCTTGCAATTCAGCGTGATTTTGTTCGGACCTGGCTGCCATAAAGCGCCGCCGATCAAAGGGCAGTTCGCCACCCCGCGGGTCGTCAACGAGCACGGCCTCTCAATGCGCAGGCAGTGGCGGCACCTCCCCGCGTCCTGCCGCCTTGCTTGGTAATCAGGCCACAATCGTCACTCACAACGAAAAAGGGCGCCCGCAACGGGCGCCCCTCATGATGCGTGCTGGCCCGCTCAGGTCAGGTCGAACCGGTCGGCGTCCATCACCTTGGTCCAGGCCTTGACGAAGTCCGCCACGAACTTCTCCTTGGCGTCATCCTGCGCATAGACCTCGGCCAGGGCCCGCAGCTGCGAGTTCGAGCCGAAGACCAGATCGACCCGTGTGCCGGTCCATTTCACGTCTCCGGTCGCCCGGTCGCGCGCCTCGAATTCGGCCTTCTTTTCGCTGACCGGCTTCCACTCGACCCCCATATCCATGAGGTTGACGAAGAAGTCGTTGCTGAGCGTGCCGGGCGTGTCCGTCAGTACGCCATGCGCCGCGCCGCCGTAGTTGTTGCCCAGAACCCGCAGGCCGCCCACCAGCACCGTCATCTCCGGCGCGGTCAGGGTCAAAAGCTGCGCTTTGTCGACCAGCAACTCCTCGGCCGACACCGAGTATTCGGACTTCAGGTAGTTGCGGAAGCCGTCGGCGTAGGGCTCCAGAACGCTGAAGCTGTCCACATCGGTCTGCTCCTCGGTCGCGTCCATCCGGCCCGGGGTAAAGGGAACTTCGACCGGCGTGCCGGCCTCCGCCGCGGCCTTCTCGATCGCCGCGCTGCCGCCCAGGACGATCAGGTCCGCCAGCGATACCGACTTGCCGAAGCCGTCCTTGATGCCTTCCAGCACGCCGAGAACCTTGGACAGTTGCTCGGGTTGGTTCACCTCCCAATCTTTCTGCGGGGCCAGACGGATCCGCGCGCCGTTGGCGCCGCCGCGCTTGTCCGAGCCGCGGTAGGTCGAGGCCGAGGCCCAGGCGGTCTGCACCAGTTCCGACACCGTCAGGCCCGAGGCGAGGATCTGCGCCTTCAGCGCATCGATATCGGCGGCGTTGATCAGGTCGTGATCGACCGCCGGGATCGGGTCCTGCCAGATCAGGTCTTCGCTGGGCACCTCGGCGCCAAGATACCGCGCTTTGGGGCCCATGTCGCGGTGGGTCAGCTTGAACCAGGCGCGGGCAAAGGCATCGGCGAATTCGTCCGGGTTTTCAAGGAAATGCCGCGAGATCTTCTCGTAGGCCGGGTCCATGCGCATCGCCATGTCGGCGGTCGACATGAAGATCGGCACCTTCTTCGACGGATCTTCCGGATCGGGCGCCATGTCCTCTTCCTGGATGTCCTTTGGCGTCCAGACCCAGGCGCCGGCGGGGCTTTTGACCAGCTCCCACTCGTATTTGAACAGAACCGTGAAATAGCCGTGGTCCCACTGGATCGGGTTCGAGGTCCAGGCGCCTTCCAGCCCGCTGGTGATCGCGTCGCGGCCCTTGCCGGATTTGTAGGACGACAGCCAGCCGAGCCCTTGCGCTTCCAGCGGCGCGCCTTCCGGTTCCGGCCCCACATGCGCCGGATCGCCCGCGCCGTGCATTTTGCCGAAGGTGTGGCCGCCCGCGGTCAGGGCCACCGTCTCGTAGTCGTCCATCGCCATGCGGGCAAAGGTCACCCGGATGTCGCGGGCCGAGGCCAGCGGGTCGGGGTTGCCGTCGGGCCCTTCGGGATTGACGTAGATCAGGCCCATCTGCACCGCCGCCAGCGGGTTTTCCAGCGCGGTCGAGCCGCTGTCGCCCGCATCGATCTCGCGCGCGCCGCCATAGCGGCTGGCTGGGTTGTCGCTGACCGCCAGCCACTCGGTCTCGGCGCCCCAATAGATGTCTTCCTCGGGCTCCCAGATGTCGGCCCGCCCGCCGCCGAAGCCGAAGGTCTTGAACCCCATCGATTCCATCGCCGCGTTTCCGGCCAGAACCAGCAGGTCGGCCCAGGAAATCTGGTTGCCGTATTTCTGTTTGATCGGCCACAACAGCCGCCGCGCCTTGTCGAGGTTGCCGTTGTCGGGCCAGGAATTCAGCGGCGCAAACCGCTGCGAGCCTTCGCCTGCACCGCCGCGTCCGTCGCCGGTGCGGTAGGTGCCGGCGGCATGCCAGGTCATGCGCACGAACAGCCCGCCGTAATGGCCGTAATCGGCCGGCCACCAGTCCTGGCTGTCGGTCATCAGCGCATAGAGGTCCTCCTTCAGCGCCTTCAGATCGAGCTTCTTGAATGCCTCGGCATAATCAAAGCCGACGCCCATCGGATCGGACATCGCCGAGTTCTGGTGCAGCATCCGCAGGTTCAGTTGGTTCGGCCACCAGTCGCGGTTCGACTGAACCCCGAACGTGGCGTGCATGACAGGGCATTTGCCCGTGCTGGGGGCGTCGTTTCCGTCCATCTTCCTCTCCGTTAGCTTGCGTGTGTGTCTGGGTGATGTCTCTGACTCGGTGGCCTGCGCAGGTACGCAAGCGCTATCTGGAATCATTCTAATTCGGCGGCGGGCGTGTGCAATGCGAAAATCGAGCCATCATGCCTGCATGGCGGCTATGTGCCCGCCGGTCTTGCCGGAAAGATGGGTTGCGCTTAATCAGGGTCAACCTGTGTGTGGAGATCGCCGATGCGCGACCTGAAGATGCCCGCCGAACGGCACCCCGAAAAGGCACACCGCGCTGACAACGCGCAGCCGAAGAAACCCGACTGGATCCGGGTGAAGGCGCCGGTGTCCGCGGGCTACAAGCAAACGCGCGACATCATGCGCGCGCACAAGCTGGTGACGGTCTGCGAAGAGGCGGGCTGCCCGAATGTCGGCGAATGCTGGAGCCAGGGCCACGCCACCATGATGATCATGGGCGAGATCTGTACCCGCGGCTGCACCTTCTGCAACGTCGCTACCGGGCGCCCCGACGCGCTGGATGTGTTCGAGCCCGGTCGCGTGGCGGATGCGGTGCAAAAGCTGGGGCTGCGCCATGTGGTGATCACCAGCGTCGACCGGGACGATCTGACCGATGGCGGGGCCGAGCATTTTGCAATGACGATTCGCGCAGTGCGGAAGCGGTCGCCGGAAACCACCATCGAGATCCTAACGCCTGACTTTTTGAAGTGCGATAACAAGGTGTTGGAGGTCGTAGTTGAAGCCAAGCCGGACGTCTTCAACCACAATCTCGAGACGGTGCCGGGGCTCTATCCGTCGGTGCGGCCCGGGGCGCGGTATTTCCACAGCTTGCGGCTCTTGCAGCGGGTCAAGGAACTCGACCCGGCGATGTTCACCAAGTCGGGCATCATGGTGGGGCTCGGCGAGGACCGCCAAGGCGTGCTTCAGGTCATGGACGACATGCGCGCCGCGGACGTCGATTTCCTGACCATCGGCCAATACCTGCAGCCTACGCCGAAGCACCACAAAGTCGACCGTTTCGTGACTCCGGAGGAATTTGCGGGCTATGAAAAGGCGGCCTACGGCAAGGGCTTTTTGATGGTGTCGGCGACGCCGTTGACCCGGTCGAGCTATCACGCTGGTGATGACTTCGCTCGCCTCAAAGCGGCACGTCAGGCAAAGCTCGCAACCCTTTAGTCGCCCGGCCCACCACTTTCTGTTATCATCGCAAGGCGATTGGATTTTGCGATGGAGGTGGTGCCATGGAATTGAGCGTTCTTTCTTGGAATGTTGAGCATTTTGACGGGAAGGGCACCGGAACGCGGGCCGACCGCGTCGACCGAGTGGCCAACTTCATCAAGGATATCGATCCGGATATCTTCGCGGTCATGGAGGTCGAAGGCGCCATGGTCTTCAACACCTTCACGTCCCTCTTTCCAGGCTACACGCTGTTCATCACCGAAGGCCGGCAGAGCCAGGAAATCATGGTGGGGTTTCGCGACGGTCTCAGCGCGTTTGTGACACAACGTACCGAATTCAAACGCAATAACCCGTTCTTGCGCCCGGGCACGCTGGTTACGCTGACCGACCCGGGCGGCGGTACCCTGCCGATCCTGTTCACTCATCTCAAAAGTTTTCCCAGCCCCGAAGGCTTTGGATTGCGCGACGCGATGTATCTCAAAGCACGCAATCTGAAGAAGAAGATCGACGAACGGCTCAGCGACGAAACCGGCGCCCCGCCGAAGAGCGGCCGGTTCATCCTGGTGGGCGATCTGAACACGCAAGGGCTGAACCTGACCTTCAGCAACAAAGACCTGACCTCGACGGAAGAGATCGAACGGCTCGACGAGGTGCTCGGGTCCCGCAATCTAGAGCGTTTGGATACGACCCATCCCTTCACTTTCAACGACGGCTCGCAAAGCACGCTGCCGCAGCAACTGCTCGATCATGTCTACGCCTCCTCGAACCTCAGCTTCGCGGATATGGGCGGCGCCCCGGTGCGTGTCGCGGGCTGGCCCGAGCGGCCGACGATCGCGCTGCAGGACCAGTGGATCGACGAGTTTTCCGACCACGCACCGCTGATCTTCAAGGTCTTGGACGTCTAGGACGCGCCGCCACGTTCAGCTGCGGTCGCTGCGGGCGTGGAAAATGAAGCCAAGCGTGTTCAGCAGCAGTTGTGCGGCGAGGATCGCGGTGGACCCGGTCGGATCGTAATCGGGCGCGACCTCGACCAGGTCGAGACCGACGATGTCGTGCCGGCGGGCGGCGGCCTGTAAGAGCTCCAGAACCTCGTAGTACAGAAATCCGCCATGGCTCGGTGTGCCGGTGCCCGGGGCGATCGAGGGGCAGAAGGCGTCGATGTCGATGGTGACGTAGAGCCGCGCGCCGGAAGGGATATTGGCCAGCGTGTCCTCAAGCCCGAGACGGCGAACTTGGCGCACGCTCAGGATTGTCGATCCCATGGCGCGCGCGTCCGCGTAGCCGTCGCGCGCGGTGGATGAGACGTTGCGAATGCCGATCTGGGTCAGGCCGGTCACATAGGGTTTTTCGGCCGCGCGGCGCATCGGGTTGCCGTGGCCGAACCGCACCCCATGGCGTTCGTCGACGAAATCGAGATGCGCGTCGATTTGCAGGATGTGGATGTCGCCTTGGCCCGCAAAACCATCGATGCAGGGGATGTTGACCGAATGGTCGCCACCGATCACCACCGGCAAAGCGCCTGCGTTTAGAATGGTTTCGACGCCGGTCTTGATGTTGGCGTGGCTCTGCAACGTGTCGGTGTGGATGATGTCGGCGTCGCCGAGATCGACGATCCGGACATCCGGGCCAAGATAGGTGGCGTCGTCCTCGTGATCGTAGGCGCCGGCATGGCCGAAGGAAAACAGCGTGGAGGCCTCGCGCACCGCGCGCGGCCCGAAGCGGGCACCGGCGCGCCACTGCGTGCCGGCGTCGAAGGGCGCGCCCAGGATGCAGGCATCGGCCTCGATCGAGCTCCAGTCCTCCAGATACGGGGTCTTGCCGAAGGTGCAGATACCGGTGAAGGGCAGGTTCAGCCTGCCGGTGTCGTAGCCGTGAGATGCCATGCGTCAATTGAGGTCCGAGCGCGCCGGAATTTGCAAGGGGGTTCGCGTTCCTGCCTTACGCCTGCGGCGCAAAAGTCGGCAAGACCCGGCGCAGCAAAGGCCGCGCGAACAACCTGTGGTCGCCGACGCTGGCGAGCTAGATCCAGTCGGTGCCACCGGCGATTCCGGCATCGTTTAGCCCAAGGCCGGTCAGGGCGGTACATGCGTTGCGCACGGAGTCGCGATGCGTGCGGCGGCCGTCCCAATCGGGCAGCCGGGACCCCAGGACGCGTTTGCCGGCCGCGACCACGCCGAAAACCACGACCGCAATCGCAACCGTCCGCCGCGCACCCGGGTCGGTCAGCCGGTTGCGGTCCGCGGCGGACCGAACGGTCGCTGCGAATACGAGATGCAGGCTGATCGCAAGGACCAGTGGGTCACGCCCCAACGTCGGAATCATGCCCGACTGGGCGAGCGAATACCCACCCGCAAGCACTCAGACTTTCAGCATATCAAGGACGTAAGCTCGGGTCATGGCCGCGGTGAATGCTGACGCTCGGTTCGTCGGAGAACCGGGAAGGAAGTTTGATGATCCCGCCCGCGGGAGCTGCAATGCGGTAGCCCGTTGGTGGCCCAACACCGGCTGGATGCGGCGATGCGCGCGTTGCCGGGCCGGCGGTGCACGGGCACGGTGCCACTGGCCGTCAGGGGAGCCGCCTGGATGACATCGCAACAACCGCCCGCATTCCGCGCCCAGGCCCGGGTGCCGTTCTGGCGCCGCACGCCACCGGCAGTGTTTCCACCGCTCTTGGGGCTCTTCGGACTGGCCCAGGCCTGGGGGCAGGCGGCAGCACCCTTTGGGGTGCCGCGCGGGGTGTCAGAGTTGCTTTTGGGCGCGATCGCGCTGTTCTACGCCTTTGCGCTCGCCGCTTATCTGGCCAAGGCCGCAGCGCGGCCCGCCGTGGTGCTGGAGGATCTGCGAATCCTGCCAGGGCGTGCCGGAATTGCCGCGATGACCCTGTGCCTATTGCTATTGGCGGCGGGATTGGCACCGATTGCGCCGTCCGCCGCACGAGGCCTGCTGTTTGCCGGGCTGGCGGCGCATTTCGGTGTAGCGGCGTTGGTCGCCTACAGCCTGATGTCTGGCCCGGCGGAGGCGCGCAAGGTCACCCCGGCCTGGCACCTGAGCTTCGTGGGTTTCATAGTCGCGCCCCTGTCGGCGGCACCGTTGGGTCACACGTCCCTTGCAGGGGCGATACTGGCTGGAACCGCGGCGGTCGCGGCGCTGATCTATGGCGTCAGTGTGGCGCAGATCCTGCGCAGGATCCCGCCGCCGCCGCTTCGCCCTCTTCTGGCGATCCATCTGGCGCCGCTGGCCCTATTTGGTTCGGCTTCGGTCCTTTTGGGTCTGACGGATCTGGCGCTGGTCTTCGCCGGGTTGGCGAGCGTGGTCGCCTTGGCGTTGCTGCTGTCGGCGCGGACGTTGACGTCGGCGGGGTTTAGCCCGCTCTGGGGCGCCTTCACCTTTCCGCTCGCCGCCTATTCCGGGCTGATGCTCGGGCTTGCCGACCAGGGCCAGATATTCCGCATCGTCGGCGGTGTGACGCTGGTGGCGGCGACCCTGCTGATCCCATGGATCGCGGTCCGGGTTGTGCAGATGTGGGTGCGCGGGACGCTCGCGGCCAAGACCAACGCTGCGGTCGCCTAAAGCCCCTTTCCTTTTGCGCCCTCGCGTGAAATAGGGAGCCGTCAAACGAAATCCTCCAAGGAGCCCCCTCATGGAGATTCGCGAGGCGCTTACCTTCGACGACGTCCTGCTGGTCCCGGCCGCTTCGAGCGTGCTGCCGTCGACCGCCGACACCAGGACGCGGGTGACCAAATCGATCGCATTGAACATCCCGCTTCTCAGTTCGGCGATGGACACGGTCACCGAATCGCGGATGGCCATCGCCTTGGCGCAGGCCGGCGGAATGGGCGTTGTGCACCGCAATCTTGATATCGATGAGCAATCGCGCGAGGTGCGGCGTGTGAAGCGTTTCGAATCGGGCATCGTCTACAACCCGATCACCCTGACCCCGGACCAGACGCTGGCCGACGCCAAAGCGCTGCAAGCCCGCTACAACGTCACCGGGTTTCCGGTCGTGGCCGATGGCGGCCGGGTCGTCGGCATCGTCACCAACCGCGACATGCGTTTTGCCGAGGACGACGCCACCCCGGTGCGCGTGATGATGTCCGCCGACAATCTGGCGATGCTGACCGAGCCGGCCGATCTCGACGAAGCCAAGTCGCTGATGAAGGCCCGTCGGATCGAAAAGCTGTTGGTGACCGATGGCGAGGGCAAGCTGACCGGTCTGTTGACGCTGAAGGACACCGAGATGGCGGTCCTGAACCCGCAGGCCTGCAAGGACGGGCTCGGGCGGCTGCGGGTGGCCGCGGCCACGACGGTGGGCGACAAGGGCTTTGCGCGGTCCGAGGCGCTGATCGATGCCGGCTGCGACCTGATCGTGATCGACACCGCGCACGGCCACAGCGAAGGCGTTGCGGCGGCTGTGGAGCGGGTCAAACGGTTGTCGAACGAGGTACAGGTGGTTGCCGGCAACGTCGCGACGTCCGAGGCCACGCGGGCGTTGATCGCGGCTGGCGCGGATGCGGTCAAGGTCGGGATCGGGCCGGGCTCGATCTGCACCACGCGGATGGTCGCGGGCGTGGGCGTGCCGCAATTGACGGCGATCATCGAGTGCGCCGAGGCGGCCGAGGACACGCCGGTCATCGCCGACGGCGGCATCAAGTATTCCGGTGATTTCGCCAAAGCGATCGCGGCTGGGGCAAGCTGCGCGATGGTCGGCAGCATGATCGCCGGGACCGACGAAAGCCCAGGCGAGGTCATCCTCTACCAGGGCCGGTCGTTCAAGTCGTACCGCGGCATGGGCTCGCTGGGTGCGATGGCCATCGGGTCCGCCGACCGGTACTTTCAGGCCGATGCGGCGAGCGACAAATTGGTGCCCGAGGGGATCGAGGGGCAGGTGCCCTACAAGGGCTCGGCCGGGGCGGTGATCCATCAATTGGTGGGCGGCTTGCGGGCGGCGATGGGTTACACCGGCTGCGCGACGATCGGCGAGATGCGCGGCAAGTGCCGCTTCGTCAAGATCACCGGGGCCGGGTTGAAGGAAAGCCATGTCCATGACGTGCAGATCACACGTGAAAGCCCAAACTATAGAGCCCTGTGATATCAGACTCTTGTGACGCAATGTTGATGCGGCTGTTCAAGTGACGCCTGCCGCCCGCATTCAGGCCGCCATCGACATCCTGGACGCCGTTTTGGGGGGCGCCGCGGCCGAGCAATCCCTGACCACATGGGCCCGCAAGAGCCGCTATGCCGGCGCTGCAGATCGCGCGGCGGTGCGCGATCA
Source organism: Rhodobacter sp. (assembly GCA_030066215.1). GTDB lineage: Bacteria > Pseudomonadota > Alphaproteobacteria > Rhodobacterales > Rhodobacteraceae > JASJCA01. Next base: position 20,114 of record JASJCA010000049.1, read on the forward strand.
CGTCTTCGATGCGCTGCGCTGTCGCCGCTCTCACGCCTGGCTCGGCGGCGCAGAGACCGGGCGCGGCCTGATGATCGGCGCCCTGCGGGCCGCGGGCCATGCGCCGGGCGACCTGTTCACCGGCGTTGGCTACGGACCGGCACCACTGGCTTCCGATGAAATCCCGACAGGAGATTTGTCGGAGGCGCCAGAGGGCGTTCGTCTGGATATGCCCGACTGGCTGCTCCCCGAACTCCAGAGCAGCCTGAGACCGGATTGCGGCGCCATCTGCGACGTAATGCGCGCTCGGGCCCCGGTGTTCCTGCGGTGCAATTTGCGCAGCGCCTCTCGCGCAGTGGCGGCCGCGGTTCTGCGTCGTGACGGCATCGAGACCCGACCGCATAGCCTTGCAGGGACGGCGCTGGAAGTCACCGCGAACCCGCGCCGGATCCAGGCGTCCCAGGCGTTTTCCGACGGATTGGTCGAACTGCAGGACGCGGCGTCGCAAGCGGTGGTCGAGGCGCTGCCGTTGCGGGACGGGGCCAAGGTCCTTGATTTCTGCGCAGGCGGCGGCGGCAAAGCGCTGGCGATGGCGGCGCGCGCCAACCTGCAGGTGACCGCCCATGACGCCAACCCGGCGCGCCTGCGCGACTTGCCGGGCCGCGCCAAACGGGCCGCAGCGGCCATCGACATCCGCCCATTGCCCGACGTGCAGCGCCGCGCGCCATACGATCTGGTCCTCTGCGACGCGCCCTGTTCCGGCAGTGGCGCTTGGCGGCGCTCTCCCGATGCGAAGTGGCGTTTGACCAGGCAGCGGCTTGCTGACCTGCGCAAATTGCAGGCGCAAATATTGGACCAGGCGGCGGCATTGGTTCAGCGGGGCGGGCACCTGGCCTACGCCACCTGTTCGTTGCTCGACAGCGAAAACAGCGCCCAGGTCGCCGCCTTCATCGGCCGCACGCCTGGATGGCGCCTGACCCAAGAATTGCGCCTCACGCCGCTGGACGGCGGCGACGGATTTTACCTTGGGCTGTTGACGAGAGCGTTACAGCAATCCTAGGTTGATAGCCGGGCCCCTGATTTACCGGTGGTTAACCTTTGTTATGGCAAAAATCGGATAGCAGAACGAGGGAGCCGGTGGTGTCCGACACGGCCCAGTCGCCCAGTCCAATCGCCCGGATGGCGATCGCCGCCGCACCTCGATCGGTGCAGATCCTGATACCTGCCGTCGCGTGCATCGCCCTGGCCATCGCCCTGCAGGGACGGCTCGCCGGCGCGGTGTTTTTGGTTGCCGGCGCGGCCTTGTGCTGCCTCGTCGTCCTGGTGACGGCGCTCGACCAACTGCACCGGGCGCAGGCGCGCAGAGCGCAGCGTGCGGCCCAGGCGCTGATTGCCCGCGACGAGGTTCCGGGCTTCGTCACAGACGGCGACGGCCATCAGCTCTATAGCAACGCCGCGGCGCAGTCCTTGCCCGGTGACGGTACGCTCAGCGGGGTCTTGGCGGATTATTCGGCCTCGCCCGGTTCGCTTTTGCTGCGGTTGCGCAGCAAGGCGCAGATGGTCGGATGGGCGGCCGAGGACCTGCCCGCGCCGACCGGCTCGGCGCGGATATCGGCGGCACGGATCGAGCCAGACGGTGTGCTCTGGCGCTTCGAGGGCGGCGGACAGACGCAACGGATCACGGCGACGGACGTCGCACTGGCGATGATGCGGGTCAGCAAATCCGGCACGATGCTGGATATGAGCGCCGAGATGGAGGCGCTGCTGGGCGGCCGGCCTAAGACGCTCGATCGGGTGGTCAACGATCTGCCGCTGCGGCCGGGGCGGCTGCACCAGCTCGCAACCGCCAAGGGCCCGGTGTCGGCGAACCTGGCGGTGGTCGACGATCCCGAGGGTCATCAACAGATCTTCGTTTGGCCCGGCGATGCGCCGGATCGGGATTGGACCCACAGTGACGCGATCCCGGTGCCGCTGATGAAACTGTCGATCTCCGGCCGCATCCAGATGGCCAACCGACGGGCGAAACAGCTGTTGTCGCTGCCCGATGACGCCAAGCTCGACTTCGCCGATGTGGTCGAGGGGCTCGGCCGTCCGATCGATGACTGGCTGCTCGACGTCTCAGAAGGCCGCGGTGCCAATCGAACCGAAGTGGTGCGCGCCACGCGCCCGCAAAAGGACGTCTATCTGCAGGTGGCGCTCGGGCGGATGATCGAGGGCAGCGACGTCTCGCTGTTGGCGGTGCTGATCGACGCAACCGAGCTCAAGACGCTGGAGGCGCAGTTCGTGCAAAGCCAGAAGATGCAGGCGATCGGGCAACTCGCCGGCGGCGTGGCGCACGACTTCAACAACCTTCTGACCGCGATTTCGGGTCATTGCGACCTGCTTCTCCTGCGTCACCAGCCGGGCGACCCGAATTACAGCGATCTGGTTCAGATCAACCAGAACGCCAATCGCGCGGCGAGCCTCGTCGGCCAGCTTCTGGCATTTTCGCGAAAGCAAAACATGCAGCCTGAACTCATCGACCTGCGCGACACGCTGGGCGATCTGACCCATCTGCTGAATCGTCTGGTGGGCGAGAAGATCGACCTCAGTTGGACCCACGACCCCGATCTGCCGCGTATCCGCGCCGACAAGCGTCAGTTGGAGCAGGTGCTGATGAACCTCGTGGTCAACGCCCGGGACGCGATGCCGGATGGCGGGTCGATTCGGGTGGTGACGCGCGCCGTGCGATTGACCGAGGCGCTGACGCGCGACCGCGCCGTGGTCCCGCCGGGCGAATACGTGCTGGTCGTGGTCGAGGACGAAGGCTGCGGCATCCCCGCCGACAAGCTGCCCAAGATCTTCGAGCCCTTCTATTCCACCAAACGCCTGGGCGAGGGCACCGGGCTGGGCCTGTCGATGGCCTATGGCATCGTCAAGCAGTCCGGCGGTTTCATCTTCGCCGACAGCGTGATCGGCAACGGGTCGTCTTTCACCATCTACTTCCCGGCGCATCGCGGCACCCATGCACTGCCGCCGCCCGAAAAGAAGGCCGAGGCCAAGCCGGCCGCCAAACCCGAAGGCGGCGTGGTCCTGCTGGTCGAGGACGAGGCGCCGGTGCGGGCCTTCGCCAGCCGCGCGTTGCGCCTGCGCGGCTATACCGTGCTCGAGGCCGAAAGTGCCGAAGACGCGCTGCAAACGCTGGAGGACGAAGACCTGAAGGTGGACGTCTTCGTCACCGACGTTGTCATGCCCGGCATGGACGGGCCGAGTTGGGTGTCGAAGGCGCTGAAGAACCGGCCCGACGTGCGCGTTGTGTTCGTGTCGGGCTATGCCGAGGACAGCTTTTCCCACAACCGCGCCAAGATCCCCAATTCGGTGTTCCTGCCCAAGCCGTTTTCGCTGTCGCAACTGACCGAGACGGTGCAGGGCCAACTGCAATAGACGCCACCCATTCTCGGCGCGGCATCGATCGTCGCCGGACCTGGCACAACGCCCGCTACAGCCCAGGACGGGCGCCGGCGGTTTTTTTGGTCGCAAAGCGCGTCTCTCCGGCGAACCTTGGCCGTTGTACTTGCCCAATTATCTCTACGAAACCAGCCAGATACGAGATTCCCGGGGCGCCCCAATTCCCGGTAACCAGTCCTTAAGGCGAATCGACCAAATCTCGAAACCATGAAGATTTGTGTTGAATTGTCCACGTTTTGTTCGCATAAGACGCGGAAGAACAAGAGGCGAACATCGGCAGTGATTGCCGCTGGGCACAGGCTGTGAAATAAGGAACCCGATCCATGGCAACGGCAGAACTTCTCTCGATGACCGACAAGCGCGACAGCGACAAGCAGAAGGCGCTCGATTCGGCGCTGGCGCAGATCGAACGGCAATTCGGCAAGGGCTCGATCATGAAGCTCGGTGGCGACAATGCCTTGCGCGACATCGAGGCGACCTCGACCGGATCGCTGGGGCTCGACATCGCGCTTGGGATCGGCGGGCTGCCGAAGGGCCGGGTCATCGAAATCTACGGTCCGGAATCCTCGGGCAAAACCACGCTGACGCTGCATTGCGTGGCCGAAGAGCAGAAAAAGGGCGGGGTCTGCGCCTTCGTCGACGCCGAACACGCGCTCGACCCGCAATATGCCAAAAAGCTGGGGGTCAACCTCGACGAGCTGTTGATTTCGCAGCCCGACACCGGCGAGCAGGCGCTCGAGATCACCGACACGCTGGTGCGTTCGGGCGCGGTGAACATGGTCGTGGTCGATTCGGTGGCCGCCCTGACGCCGCGGTCCGAGCTCGAAGGCGACATGGGGGATTCGTCGGTCGGCGTCCACGCCCGGCTGATGAGTCAGGCGATGCGCAAACTGACCGGTTCGATCGCGCGCTCGAACTGCATGGTGATCTTCATCAACCAGATCCGGATGAAGATCGGCGTGATGTTCGGCTCGCCCGAAACCACGACGGGCGGCAACGCGCTGAAATTCTACTCGTCGGTCCGGCTCGACATCCGCCGCATCGGCGCGATCAAGGACCGCGACGAGGTGGTCGGCAACCAGACAAGGGTCAAGGTGGTCAAGAACAAGGTGGCGCCGCCGTTCAAGCAGGTCGAGTTCGACATCATGTATGGCGAGGGCATCTCGAAGACCGGCGAGCTTCTGGATCTGGGCGTCAAGGCCGGCGTGGTCGAGAAATCCGGCGCCTGGTTCTCTTACGGCGACGAGCGCATCGGCCAGGGCCGCGAGAACGCCAAGGGGTTCTTGAAGGACAATCCCGGCGTGGCGCTGGAGATCGAGGATAAGATCCGCGCCGCCCACGGGCTCGATTTCGACATGCCCGAGGGTACAGCCGGCGCTGAAGACGAGGACGACGCCCTGCTCGAGGGCTGACCGGGCTGGGTCAGGGGATGCCCGGACACATCCCCGGCACCCCGGACGCGGGGTGGACAATACGCATAGGCGGGGCGGCGCGACGGCGACGCCCCGTCGCGTCTTTGCCCGGGCCAAATCCTCGCCGAGGATTTGGAACCGGGTTTTCGCCGAAGGTTTGGCCCCGGTGGACAGAGGCGGTGACCGGCGATACATGAGGCCGACGCCCCGCACCGATCCCCGGACCGACGCCCCGATGGCCAGCCTGAACGACATCCGCTCGACCTTTCTCGACTACTTCGCCCGGAACGGCCACGAGGTCGTGGCCTCCTCGCCGCTGGTGCCGCGCAACGACCCGACGCTGATGTTCGTCAATTCCGGCATGGTGCAGTTCAAAAACCTCTTCACCGGGGTCGAGCGCCGCGACTACACCCGTGCCACCACCAGCCAGAAATGCGTGCGGGCCGGCGGCAAGCACAACGACCTCGACAACGTGGGCTACACCGCGCGCCACCACACCTTCTTTGAAATGCTGGGGAATTTCAGCTTCGGCGACTACTTCAAAGACGCCGCCATTCCTTATGCCTGGAACCTGCTCACGCAGGATTTCGGCATCGACCCCGCGCGGCTTCTGACCACAGTCTACCACACCGACGACGAGGCCTTCGACATCTGGAAAAAGGTCGGCGTGCCCGAGGACCGGATCATCCGCATCGCCACCCACGACAATTTCTGGCAGATGGGCCCGACCGGCCCGTGCGGCCCCTGCACCGAGATCTTCTACGACCACGGCGACCACATCTGGGGCGGCCCGCCCGGCAGCCCGGAGGAAGACGGCGACCGCTTCGTCGAGATCTGGAACATCGTCTTCATGCAGAACGAGCAGTTCGAGGACGGCTCGATGGTCGACCTGGACATGCAGTCGATCGACACCGGCATGGGGCTCGAACGCATCGGCGCACTGCTGCAGGGCAAGCACGACAACTACGACACCGACACGATGCGGGCGCTGATCGAGGCCTCGGCGCACGCCACCTCCTCGGACCCCGACGGGCCGGACAACGTGCACCACCGGGTGGTGGCCGATCACCTGCGCTCGACCTCGTTTCTGATCTCCGACGGGGTGATGCCCTCGAACGAGGGCCGCGGCTACGTGCTGCGCCGGATCATGCGCCGTGCGATGCGGCACGCGCATCTGGCCGGCGCCGCCGACCCGGTGATGCACCGCCTGGTCGGCACGCTGGTGGCCGAGATGGGCCGCGCCTATCCCGAGCTCGGCCGCGCCCAGCCGATGATCGAAGAGACGCTGAAACTGGAAGAGACCCGGTTCCTGCAGACCCTGGACCGCGGCCTGCGGCTGCTCGACGACGAATTGGCCGCGCTGCCCGAGGGCGCCGAGCTGCCCGGCGCGGCCGCCTTCAAGCTCTACGACACCTACGGTTTCCCGCTGGATCTGACCCAGGACGCGCTGCGCGAACAGGGCCGCTCGGTCGACGTCGACGGCTTCGACGCCGCGATGGAGGAGCAGAAAGCCAAGGCGCGGGCCGCCTGGGCGGGCTCTGGCGAGGCCAAGGACGCCGCGGTCTGGTTCGACATCGCCGAGACCCACGGGGCCACCGAATTTTTGGGCTACGACACCGAAGTGGCCGAGGGCGTGGTCGCCGCGATCGTCGTCGACGGCGCCCCGGTCAACGCGCTGGAAGAGGGCAAATCGGGCTGGGTCGTGGTCAACCAGACGCCGTTTTACGGCGAGGCCGGCGGCCAGGTCGGCGACCACGGCACGATCCGCAGTCTCGCCGACCACGACAACCACGGCCAGATCGCGGATGTGCGCCGCTTCGCCGGCGGCCGCGTCTTCGGCCATCAGGCCACGGTCGACGAAGGCCGCCTTGCGGTTGGCGATGCGGTGTCGCTGAAGGTCGACCACACAAGGCGCGGCGCGATCCGGGCGAACCACTCGGCCACGCATCTACTGCACGAGGCGCTGCGGCAGACGCTCGGCGATCACGTGGCGCAGCGCGGCTCGCTCAACGCGCCGGACCGGCTGCGCTTCGACTTCAGCCACCAAAAGGCGGTGACGGCCGACGAACTGGCCCGGGTCGAAGACGAGGTGAACGGCTACATCCGGCAGAACACCGCCGTTGAGACTCGGGTGATGACGCCCGACGATGCCCGTGCGATCGGCGCGCAGGCGCTCTTCGGCGAGAAATACGGCGACGAGGTGCGGGTGGTCTCCATGGGCCAGGCGGCGACCGGCAAGGGGCCCGACGGCAACACCTATTCGATCGAGCTTTGCGGCGGCACACATGTGCAGCGAACCGGCGACATCGGGCTGTGCGTGGTTCTGGGCGACAGCGCCTCGTCGGCGGGCGTGCGCCGGATCGAGGCGCTGACCGGGCAGGCGGCGCTTAGCCATCTGGCCGAGCAGGACCGGCGCGTGGCCGAGATCGCCGAGGCGCTGAAGGCCGGCGCGGGCGAGGTGGTCGGCCGGGTCAAGGCGCTGGCGGACGAACGCAAGGCTCTGGCAAACGAGGTGGCGCAGCTTCGGCGCGAGCTGGCGATGGCCGGCGGCGCGGGGCAGGGCGCGGGGCCTGAGGCCCGCGAAGTCGGCGGCCGCAAGTTCCTCGCCCAGGTGCTGCAAGGCGTCTCGGGCCGCGACCTGCCGCCCCTGATCGACGAGCACAAGGAACGGCTGGGCTCGGGCGCGATCCTGCTGATCGCCGATGCGGGCGGCAAGGCGGCGGTGGCCGCCGGCGTCACCGACGATCTGACCGGCGATCTGTCGGCGGTGGACATCGTCCGCGCGGCGGTGGCCGAACTAGGCGGTAAGGGCGGCGGCGGCCGGCCCGACATGGCGCAGGGCGGCGGCCGTGACGCCGGCAAGGCCGACGCCGCGATCAAGGCCGCCGAGGCGGTGATAGGAGGCTGACGATGGGCGCGCTTTGGATCGCACATGTGACCGTGACCGATGAAGAGGCCTACGGCAAATACGCCGCCATCGCGACCGAGGCGATCGCGGCCCATGGCGGCAGCTTCCTGGCCCGCGGCGGGCGCTATGTGGTGCTGGAAGGCAAGGACCGGCCGCGCAACGTGGTGGCGCGGTTTCCCACGCTCGAGGATGCGGTCGCCTGCTACAACTCGCCCCGCTACCAGGAGGCGCTGCGCTTCGCCAAGGCGGCAAGCGAGCGCGACCTGATGGTCGTCGAAGAGGTCTGAGCTGGCCACTCTGGCCGAGCTGATCGCGACCGACGCCCAGGCGGGCCGTGTCGCCTGGATCGGGCTGCGGCCGGAGCGGCGGGCGCCGATGCGGCTGGCGGAGGCGGCCGATCTGGGCCTGGACGGGCTCGTCGGCGATCACGGCCGCGCCGGCAAACGCGCCGTCACGCTGTTTCAGCACGAGCACCTGGCGGCGGTGGCGGCCTATCTCGGCGTCGAGACGGTGGCGCCCGAGGCGCTGCGGCGCAACATCCACATTGCCGGGCTGAATTTGTCGGCGTTGCGCGGCGCGCGACTGTCGATCGATGGCGCCGAGATAGAACTCACCGGTCCATGTGCGCCCTGTTCGCGGATGACCGAGGCCTTGGGGCGCGGCGGCTACAATGCCCTGCGCGGCCATGGGGGCTGGTGCGCTCGGGTTGTGCGGCCTGGCATGATCCGGTTGGACGCCAAGGTCGCGCGGGTTTCACCCACGGAAAGGTGAGCCTTCGCGCGGCGGACAGCGACGGCGGAATTGCGCCGAGACCGCCGGATCAGACGCTTGAGATCGGCCACCACGGGTGCAAAAATTGCCGGCGTCAGTTGCCGGTTTTATCCCCAGTGATTCGGCGTTTCCCCAGACCGAAATGTGGCAGAAGTTCCGGAATGCCGAACAATCGCTTCCAGTTTCTCCTTTTGTTTCTGGGCGTTAACCAATACTATTTTTTGCGCTTGCAATCCTGCACAGCAGAGTGATGCGCCCGCACCACAGTTCAGGTCGATTCGCCAAGTTTTTCGCGGATTTCGCTGTCAAACAGCAAATCGGCCACATCCGGCCTATAGGTCATCCGATTTTCGCCATGGTAAATCTGAGTCACTTTTTGGGTAACGGAGGTTCAAATGAAATCGATCCTGACCGCAGCAGCTGCCGCTGTTGTTCTGACTGCCGGGTCCGCTATGGCCTGGGAAGGCCGCACCGTCGCTTGTTTTGACAAGCATTGGGTGCCGCCCACCTACAAGACGCACAAGGTGCTCGTGAAGCACGCCAAGGAGCGCTACGAGCACAAGCACGGCCGCATTGAGCTGGTGCATTACGCGCCGGTCTATCGCGAGCACAAGTCCCTCGCCTCGAAGGGCTACTGGGTCATGAAGGAAGTTTCCTGCGGCTGCCCGAAGTGCTGACCTGAACGTGCCTCTGCGCCGGTGACATCCCCACCGGCGCGCAGGCGGTTTGATGAGTGACCCAGAAAAGCGCGGGCCCAGGTGCCCGCGTTTTTTTGTGGCCGGTCAACTCGCCGCGCGGGCTTGGCGCTTGCGTTCATGCGGGTCGAGGAAGCGTTTGCGCAGCCGGATCGCATTTGGGGTGACCTCGACCAATTCGTCGTCGTCGATATAGGCGATGGCCTGTTCCAGCGACATCTTGGCGGGCGGGGTCAGCACCACGGCATCGTCCTTGCCGGCGGCGCGGATGTTGGTGAGCTTTTTGCTCTTCAAGGGGTTCACCTCGAGGTCGTTGTCGCGCGCGTGCTCGCCGATGATCATGCCCTGATAGACCGGCTCTTGGGCGCCGATGAACATCCGCCCGCGCTCTTCGAGGTTGAACAGCGCATAGGCGACCGACGCACCGTTTTCCATCGAGATCAGCACGCCCGCGCGACGCCCCGGGATCGGTCCCTTGTAGGGCGCCCAGTCGTGGAAGACGCGGTTCAGCACGCCGGTGCCTCGTGTGTCGGTGAGGAACTCGCCGTGATAGCCGATCAACCCGCGCGAGGGCACCAGCGCCACGATCCGGGTCTTGCCGGCGCCGGCGGGCTTCATCTCGGTCATCTCGCCACGGCGCGGCCCGGTGAGTTTCTCAATCACCGCACCGGAGAACTCGTCATCGACATCGATGGTGACCTCTTCGATTGGCTCGCAGCGTTGCCCGTCGATGTCGCGAAACAGCACTTGCGGGCGCGAGATCGACAGTTCGAAGCCTTCGCGGCGCATGTTCTCGATCAGAACGCCCATCTGCAATTCGCCGCGGCCGGCGACCTCGAAGGCTTCGCCGCCTGGGGTGTCGGTGACGCGGATGGCGACGTTGGACTCGGCTTCCTTGAGCAGCCGGTCGCGGATCACACGGGACTGGACCTTGGTCCCATCGCGCCCCGCCAAGGGCGAGTCGTTGATCCCGAAAGTGACCGAGATCGTCGGCGGGTCGATCGGTTGGGCTTCGAGCGGTTCTTCGACGGCAAGCGCGGCCAGCGTGTCGGACACGGTCGCCTTGGACATCCCGGCCAGGCTGACGATGTCGCCCGCGACCGCCTCGTCGATGTCCTGTTGTGCGAGGCCGCGGAAAGCGCGGATCTTGGTGACGCGGAATTGCTCGATCTTCTGGCCGATCCGGCTGAGCGCCTGGACGGTCTGGCCGGTCTTGAGCGTGCCGGACTCGACACGGCCGGTGAGCATCCGGCCGACGAAGGGATCGGCGGTGAGAGTCGTGGCGAGCATCGTGAAGTCCTCGTCCTGATGCGCAAGCTGGCGTGGGGCCGGGACGTGGTTGGCGATCAGGTTGAACAACGCCGAGAGGTCGGCGCGCGGACCGTCGAGATCGGCATCGGCCCAGCCGGACCGGCCCGAGGCATAGAGGTGCGGAAAGTCGAGCTGGTCTTCGGAGGCGTCAAGCGCGGCAAAAAGGTCGAAGCATTCGTCGAGCGCGCGGTCGGGCTCAGCGTCGGGCTTGTCGACCTTGTTCAAAACCACGATCGGGCGCAGGCCGAGGGCCAGCGCCTTGGAGGTGACGAACTTGGTCTGCGGCATCGGCCCCTCGGCGGCATCGACCAAAAGCACCACGCCGTCGACCATGCTGAGGATCCGTTCGACTTCGCCGCCGAAATCGGCATGCCCTGGTGTGTCGACGATGTTGATCCGCGTGCCCTTCCATTCGACGGAGGTGCATTTGGCCAGGATCGTGATGCCGCGTTCCCGCTCGAGGTCGTTGGAATCCAGCGCGCGCTCGGCCACTTGCTGACCGGCGCGAAAGGCGCCGGATTGCCGCAAAAGCTCGTCGACCAGCGTGGTTTTGCCGTGGTCGACATGGGCGATGATCGCGATGTTGCGCAGGTCCATGGGTGTGGCCTTGTTGAGGTGCCGGGCCACCTAGCGCGGACGTCGGCAAAAGGCCAGAGGCGGAATGCTGCACTGCAAAATGTTTCGCATGCGAAACAATTGATCGTACGGTCTAAGATTCATAAATGTTACCAATCGGTTACCGGCAGACGTTGACAGTGACCGCAGCCGGGCGAAAGCTCAATGCGCGCCGGTCTCGGAGAATAGATGGATCACCAGAATGCCGGCGAGGATCATGGCGATGCCGAGAACGGCCGGCAGGTCGAGGCGTTGGCCGAAGACGGCCAGGCCAATCAATGCGATGAAGACGATGCCGAGGCCGGACCAGACGGCATAGGCGATGCCGACGGGGATCCATTTCAGCGCGCCCGCAAGCAGATAGAAGCTGATACCGTAGCCGATCACGACGATGATCGACGGGATGAGGCGGGTGAATTGCTGGCTTGCCTGCAGCGCGGTGGTCCCGACGGTTTCGGCGAAGATGGCGGCGATCAGGTAGAGATAGGCGGCGGGCATGGCGGCGGCTCCGAAGGCTGGGGTCGGTGCGAGCCTAGGGGAACGGGCGGCGGCCGAGAAGTGCCGACGTGAACGGTCGTGCGTCCCCGGGTCGCACGGGAATTTGCTGACGGTATACCGTGGTATGCATTGACTTGTGCGGGCGCCTTGGCTACCCGGTGGGCAACGGCGCGGCGGGCGATAGCGACCTGCCGTACATTCGCCGGTCCTGGACCGGCGGCAGATGGGAGACACGTCATGGCACCGTCCGGAACCCCAGACATCATCTACACCAAGGTCGACGAGGCGCCGGAATTGGCGAGCGCGTCGTTGTTGCCGATCATCCAATCTTTCGCCGCCAAGGCGGGGATCGAGGTCGGCGTCAAGGACATCTCGCTGGCGGGGCGGATCATCGCGGCATTCCCGGAATACCTGACCGAGGATCAGCGGCAGCCCGACGATCTGGCCGAGCTTGGCGAGCTGGTGAAGACGCCCGGGGCGAATGTGATCAAGCTGCCCAACATCTCGGCGTCGGTGCCGCAGCTGGAAGCGGCGATCGAAGAACTGCAGGCCAAGGGGCTGCACATGCCCGACTACCCTGTCGAGGTCCGGACCGACGAGGACCGCAAGGTGCGCGCACGCTATGACGCGATCAAGGGGTCGGCGGTGAACCCGGTTCTTCGCGAAGGCAATTCGGACCGGCGCGCGGCGCGGGCGGTGAAGACCTACGCCCAGGCCAATCCGCATTCGATGGGGGTTTGGGAGGCGACCTCGAAAACCCATGTGTCCTCGATGCCCGGCGGTGATTTCTTCGCCAACGAGGTGTCGGCGACGATCTCGGCGGCGCAGGCCGGTGACGCGCGGATCGAGTTTGAAGGTGCGGATGGGGCGGTGACGGTGCTGAAGGAGGCCTGGCCGCTGGAGGCCGGCACGGTGGCGGATGCGACCTTTATGTCGGCCAAGGCACTGTCGGCGTTCTTGGCGGAGCAGATCGAAGCGACGAAGCGCGACGGCATCATGTTCTCGCTGCATCTCAAGGCGACGATGATGAAGGTGTCGGATCCGATCATCTTCGGCCATGCGGTCAAGGCTTGGCTTGCGCCGGTCTTCGAGGAACATGGGGCCGACCTGGCGGCCGCCGGGGTGACCCCGAATTCGGGCCTCGGCGATGTGCTGGAGCGGATCGCGGAGATGCCGAACGCAGGCGAAATCCAGGCCCAGATCGAGGCGCTAACGGCGCAGCGGCCGGCGATCTATATGGTCGACAGTGATCGCGGGATCACCAATCTGCACGTGCCGTCGGACGTGATCATCGACGCGTCGATGCCGGCGGTGATCCGCGCGGGCGGCAAGGGCTGGGACGCAAGCGGCGCCAAGGGCGACACCAACTGCGTGATCCCCGACAATTGCTATGCGCCGGTCTATGACGAGGCGATCCGGTTCTTCAAAGCCAACGGTGCACTCGACCCGGCGACGGCCGGCGCAGTGGCGAATGTCGGTTTGATGGCCCAGAAGGCCGAGGAATACGGCAGCCACCCGACGACCTTCGAGGCGCCGGCGGACGGCACGATCCGGATTGTCCTGGCCAATGGCGCGGCGCTGCATCAGCATGCCGTGGAGGCGGGCGATATTTGGCGCGCCTGCACGGTGAAGAAGGCACCGATCGAAAACTGGATCCAGTTGGCGATGGACCGGCAGCGGCTGACGGGGTCCGAGGCGATCTTTTGGCTGAACCCGGACCGGGCGCATGACGCCGAGCTGATCAATTACGTGACGCCGGCCCTGGAGGCCGCTGGGGTGGCTGACAAATTCCAGATCCTGGCCCCGCGCGCGGCGACCCGGCAGTCGCTGGAAACGATCACCGCCGGCAACGACTCGATCGCCATCACAGGCAATGTATTGCGCGACTATCTGACCGATCTGTTCCCGATTTTGGAGCTGGGGACCTCGGCCAAGATGCTGTCGATCGTGAAGCTGATGCAGGGCGGCGGGCTGTTCGAGACCGGCGCGGGCGGATCGGCACCGAAGCATGTGCAGCAGCTCAATGCCGAGAACCATCTTCGGTGGGATTCGATGGGCGAGTTCTGCGCTTTGGGCGAGTCGCTGAATTTCCTCGCCGACGTTGCCGGCAACGCTAAGGCGGGCGTGCTGGGTGCGGCGGCGGAGGCGGCGACGCAGGGCGTGCTCGACGACGGGCGCTCTCCTGGCCGGAAAGCGGGTCAGCCCGACAATCGCCATAGCCATTACTGGTTCGCCCGCTACTGGGCCGAGGCGCTGGCGGCGCAGAACGCGGACCCAGAGCTGGCGGCGGAATTTGCGCCGATCGCTGAGTCCCTGGCCGAAAACGAGGCGGCGATCCTGGAGGAGCTGGGCTCGGCGGCGGGGGCGGCGGCGGATACCGGCGGCTATTACCACACCGATCCGGCCAAGACGGCGGCGGTGATGCGCCCCTCGGCGACGCTGAACGCGATTATCGGCTGATCGGCGGGGACGCTTGCACCGCCGCTGAAATCGCTTGGGTCAGGCGGCTTCCAAGCCGCTTGCGACCGCCGTCGGAAACCCGACAAGAGCCCCTGTTCGAGGCGCGTTTCCGGCGATCTCAGCGGGTGGTTTCGGTCAGCCTGCGCCGAACATAGGTGTCGACCGTGCCGATCATCTGTTCCATATGCGGGTCTTCGAAGAAATGGCCAGCGCCCTCGATCTCCTCATGGGTGATCGTGATGCCCTTTTGTTCGTGCAGCTTTTCCACCAGCGCATGCGTGTCCTTGGGCGGCGCCACGCGGTCGGCGGTGCCGTTGATGATCAGCCCAGAAGACGGGCAGGGGGCCAGAAATGAAAAGTCGTACATATTTGCCGGCGGGCTGACGCTGATGAAACCGGTGATCTCGGGCCGGCGCATCAGGAGCTGCATGCCGATCCAGGCGCCGAACGAGAAGCCCGCGACCCAGCAATGCTTGGCGTTCTGGTTCATCGATTGCAGGTAGTCGAGCGCCGAGGCGGCGTCCGAGAGTTCGCCGATGCCCTGGTCGTATTCGCCCTGGCTGCGCCCGACGCCGCGGAAATTGAACCGCAACACGGTGAAGCCCATGTTGTAGAAGGTATAATGCAGGTTGTAGACCACCCGATTGTTCATCGTTCCGCCGAACTGAGGATGCGGATGCAACACGATGGCGATCGGCGCGTCCTTGATCTTTTGCGGGTGATAGCGGCCTTCCAGACGTCCCTCGGGGCCTGGAAAGATTACCTCGGGCATGGCGCGCCTCGTCTCGTTGGTTCCGGGCCGCGCCGGACTTCTTGACGAAGCACCTGGGGCACCTTAGAACAATTCTAAAGAGCGGCCGCCGGGCCGCCGCGGGTCGGTTTTGGGTTAATGACCCAACGCGTTGACGTCAATGGACGAACGGGGTTGGACGGCGCATGAAGCTTAGCACCAAAGGACGCTATGCGATGGTGGCCTTGGCCGACCTGGCGCTGCAGCCGACCGAGGCGCTGTCGTCGCTGTCGGAGATCTCAAAGCGCCAGGACATCTCGCTGCCCTATCTCGAGCAGCTGTTCGTGAAGCTTCGGCGGGCGGGATTGGTCGAGTCGGTGCGAGGCCCGGGCGGCGGCTATCGGTTGGCCAGGGCGCCGTCGGAAATCCGCGTGGCCGACGTGATGGGCGCCGTCGACGAGACGGTGAGCGCACTGCATACCGGGGCCGGCGCGCATGGCGCCGTGTCGGGCAGCAAGGCGCAGTCGATGACCAACCGGCTGTGGGAAGGCCTGTCGGCCCATGTCTACGTGTTCCTGCACCAGACCCGGCTCTCGGACGTGGTGCAGAACGAATTGGCGCCGTGCCCGGCCGTGCCGACGCTGTTTTCCGTGGTGGACGGGTGAGGGTTTGCGCCGCCTTCTGCGTCGCGGTGTGCGAGGGGTTGTCCATGGTTGCGCCATTGGTTCGAGCAACCAATGGACGACGCCCCC
>JASJCA010000050.1 GCA_030066215.1 Rhodobacter sp.
AGAAGATCATGAACAAGGGCGCGGGCAACTGCATCGCCTGCCACGCCGTCACCGATTTGAATGATCTGCCGTTCCATGGCGAGATCGGCCCGACGCTTGACGGCGTGGCCGATCGTTGGACCGAGGCGGAGCTGCGTGGCATCATCGCCAACGCAAAGATCATGTTCGAAGACACGATGATGCCCTCGTTCTACAAAACTGACGGCTTTATCCGTATCGGCAACGCCTACACCGGCAAGGCGCTGGAAGGCGAGGCCGCGCCGCTGTTGACGGCGCAAGAGATCGAAGACGTCGTCGCCTACCTGATGACGTTGAAGGAAGAATAACTCGGAACCCCGAGGGACGACTCTAAGGAGACACAAATGCAACTGACACGACGCGATACGTTGGCATTGGGGCTGGGCGCCGCGGCGCTGACCCTGCTGCCGTTCCGCGCCTCGGCCTCGGTCGAGGACAAGATTTCGGCCTTCACCGGTGGCGCCACCGTGGGCGAGGGCGACATCACGCTGACCGCGCCCGAGATCGCCGAAAACGGCAACACCGTGCCGATCGAGGTCGAGGCGCCGGGTGCGGTGTCGATCATGGTCTTGGCCGCGGGCAACCCGAACCCCGACGTCGCGACCTTCAACTTCGGACCGCTCGCCGGCTCGCACGCCGCGTCGACCCGGATCCGGCTCGCCGGCACCCAGGACGTTGTCGCGGTCGCGAAACTGGCCGACGGCTCGTTCATTCAGGCATCGTCGACCGTGAAGGTCACCATCGGCGGCTGCGGCGGCTAACAGAGTAACGCGCCGCCCGGATGGGCCGGCGTTTGAGGAGAAAAAGACATGGCATCTGGTGTCAAACCCCGCGTGAAAGTCCCGAAGAAAGCCTCGGCCGGGGACACGATCACGATCAAAACCCTGATTTCGCACAAGATGGAATCGGGCCAGCGCAAGGACAAGTCGGGCAACGTCATCCCACGCTCGATCATCAACCGCTTCACCTGCGAGTTCAACGGCGAGACGGTGATCGACGTGAACATCGAACCGGCGATCTCGACGAACCCGTTCTTCGAGTTCGAGGCGAAAGTGCCGGAATCGGGCGAGTTCGTCTTTACCTGGTACGACGACGACGGCGACGTCTACACCACGTCGAAAAAGATCGAAGCCAGCTAAGGCAAGCGCGCGGACAGGGAGGAACTTTATGAACGCAGCTAAGAAACTGGCCTCGGCATGCGCGCTGGCGGCTTTTGTCACCACGCCAGCGCTTGCAGGTCCGGACGACGACAACTTGATGATCAATGACGAGATCAACATGGTCACCGAGACGGCGGCGCCCGCGCACCTGCAGGATGTCCTCGACACGATCTACTCTGGCTGGCGGTTCCGCACCGACGAGACGCAGGCCCTGCAGATCGACGACTTCGAGAACCCGGCGATGATCTTCGTCGACCAGGCGTTGGATCTCTTCAACACCGTCGACGGCACCGAGGGCAAGTCTTGTGCGTCCTGCCACGAAAATGGGCCAGAGCAGTTCGCCGGGCTGTCGGCTTCGATGCCCAAAGTCATCGACGGCAAGTTGACGACCATGGAGGATCTGTTGAACGGCCACCGAGCCGCCGCCATGGGCGCCGAACCCTGGAAGTGGTCGGGCGCCAACATGCAGGCGATGGTGGCGCTGATCGGGCTGCAGTCGCGCGGCATGCCGATGGACGTGGCGATCGACGGCGAAGCGGCGCCCTTCTGGGAGAAGGGCAAAGAGATGTACTATACCCGCTACGGGCAACTGGAACTCTCTTGCGCCAACTGCCACGAAGACAGCTATGGCATGATGATCCGGGCCGACCACCTGTCCCAGGGTCAGATCAACGGCTTCCCGACCTACCGTCTGAAGCAGGCCAAGCTGATCTCGCGTCACAACCGGTTCCGCGGCTGCATCCGCGACACCCGCGCGCACACTTTCGCCGAAGGGTCGGACGAGTTCCGCGCGCTGGAGCTTTACGTGGCCTCGCGCAGCAACGGGCTTTCGGTCGAGACACCGGCGGTCCGCCAGTAGCGACACAC
Source organism: Rhodobacter sp. (assembly GCA_030066215.1). Lineage (GTDB taxonomy): Bacteria > Pseudomonadota > Alphaproteobacteria > Rhodobacterales > Rhodobacteraceae > JASJCA01. The sequence goes on from JASJCA010000050.1 coordinate 2,046, forward strand.
GGCCCGCGCCAGGAAGACCGGGCGCGGGCTTTTTCTACGTGAAAACATTCAGTTACGCGCATGTGTTCTTGCGCGGGCTGAAGCAAGAGGAAAGCTGCCCCGATGATCTCTCGCCGTGATTTCCTGCAGACCAGCATGGCCGCGTCCGCCATCCTGGGCGCCTCGAGTTTCGGCAACTGGTCGCGGCTGGCGGCGCAGCAGGCGCTGACCCAGGATCAGCTGCTGCAGTTCGACACGTTCGGCAACGTCTCGCTGATCCATGTCACCGACATCCATGCGCAGATGAAGCCGATCTATTTCCGCGAGCCCGAAATCAACCTGGGCGTCGGCGACGCCCGCGGGCAGGTGCCGCATATCACCGGCGCCCAATTCCGCCGCCTCTACGGCATCGAAGACGGCAGCCCGACGGCCTATGCCTTGTCCTACGACGACTTCTCCTCCCTGGCGCGGACCTACGGCAAGGTCGGCGGCCTTGACCGTGTCTCGACTGTGATCAACGCGATCCGGGCGGACCGGCCCGATGCGCTGCTTCTCGACGGCGGCGATACCTGGCACGGGTCCTACACCTGCTATCACACCCAAGGCCAGGACATGGTCAACGTGATGAACGCGCTGAAGCCCGACGCGATGACCTTCCATTGGGAGTTCACGCTCGGCTCTGACCGGGTTCTGGAAATCCTCGAAGATCTGCCGTTTGCGGCGCTTGGCCAAAACATCTTCGACGCGGAGTGGGACGAACCGGCCGAGGATTTCCAACCTTACGAGTTTTTCGAACGCGGCGGCACCAAGATCGCGGTGATCGGCCAGGCCTTCCCCTATATGCCGATCGCCAACCCGCGCTGGATGTTCCCGGAATACTCGTTCGGCATCCGCGACGAGCGCATGCAGGAAATGGTCGACGAGGTCCGCGCCGAGGGCGCCGAACTGGTTGTGGTGCTGAGCCACAACGGATTTGACGTCGACAAGAAGATGGCGGGCCGGGTTTCGGGCATCGACGTGATCCTGTCGGGCCACACGCACGATGCGCTGCCCGAACCTGTGCTGGTGGGCGAGACGATCATCGTCGCCTCGGGTTCGAACGGCAAATTCGTCAGCCGCGTCGATCTCGACGTGCGCGACGGCCGGATGATGGGTTTCCGGCACAAGCTGATCCCGGTCTTCTCGGACGTCATCGCGCCGGACCCTGCGTTGACCGCTGTCATCGACGAACAGCGCGCCCCGTACGAGGCCGAGCTGAGCGAAGTCATCGGAACCACGGACTCGCTGCTCTATCGTCGCGGCAATTTCAACGGCTCCTGGGACGATCTGATTTGCCAGGCGCTGATCGAGGAACGCGATGCCGACATCGCCATGTCGCCCGGCGTGCGCTGGGGGCCGTCGATCCTGCCGGGGCAGGAGATCACCCGAGAGGATATTTGGAACGTCACCTCGATGACTTACGGCCAGGCCTATCGCACCGAGATGACCGGCGAGTTCATCCACGTGATCCTCGAGGACGTCGGCGACAACCTGTTCAACCCCGACCCCTACTATCAGCAGGGCGGCGACATGGTGCGGATCGGGGGCATGGGTTACCGGATCGACATCACCAAGCCGCAGGGCGAGCGGATCAGCGATCTGACGCTGCTGAAGACTGGCGAACCGATCGACACGGCCAAGACCTATGTCGTCGCCGGCTGGGCGAGCGTCAACGAGGGCACCGAGGGGCCGCAGATCTGGGATGTGGTCGAGAGCCACATCAAGAAGACGGGCACGGTGGTGGTCGAGCCCAACGCCTCTGTCCAGGTCGTGGGTGCGTAAACGCGCCGCAGTATGCAGCGGAATACAAATTCAGTAATGTGAATTCGAGGATGGAAAGGGAGGATCGCTGAGATGTCCGACGGACAAGCAACCTCGCGCCGCGCGTTCCTGAAGGGAACCGCCGCAGCCGCCGCAGGGGCCGCCGCCGCCGGCGCCGCGAAGGCCGCCGAAGGGCCCGACCCGCTGATCACCGAGGTCCAGGAATGGGCGCAGATCACCGGCGACGGCGTCGATGCGACGCCCTACGGCCTGCCCATCGAATACGAGGGCGACGTGATCCGGCGCAATGTCGAGTGGCTGACCGCCGACACGATCAGCTCGATCAACTTCACCCCGATCCACGCGCTCGACGGCACCATCACGCCGCAGGGCTGCGCGTTCGAACGCCACCACTCCGGCGCTATCGCGCTGCGCAAGGAAGACTACCGGCTGATGATCAACGGCCTGGTGGATCAGCCCTTGGTCTTCACCTACGAGGATCTGGAACGCTTCCCGCGCGAAAACCACGTCTATTTCTGCGAATGCGCCGCCAACACCGGCATGGAATGGGCCGGCGCGCAGCTGAACGGCGCGCAGTTCACCCACGGCATGATCCACAACATGGAATATACCGGCGTTCCGCTCAGGACCCTTCTGGCCGAGGCCGGCGTGCAGACCGAAGGCAAATGGGTCTTCGTCGAAGGCGCCGACGCCTCGTCGAACGGCCGCTCGATCCCGATCGACAAGGCGCTGGACGACGTTCTGGTGGCGTTCAAGGCCAATGGCGAGGCGCTCAGGAAGGAGCACGGCTATCCGGTGCGCCTGGTCGTGCCCGGCTGGGAAGGCAACATGTGGGTCAAATGGCTACGCCGGGTCGAGGTGATGGACGGCCCCGTGGAAAGCCGTGAGGAAACCAGCAAGTACACCGACACGCTGGAGGACGGCACCAGCCGCAAGTGGACCTGGGTGATGGACGCCAAGTCGGTGATCACCTCGCCCAGCCCGCAATCGCCCATCACCCACGGCCCCGGGCCGCTGGTGATCACCGGGCTCGCCTGGTCCGGCAACGGCGCGATCACCCGCGTCGATGTCTCGACCGATGGCGGTATGAACTGGACCCAGGCGCGGCTTGGGGCGCCGGGGCAGAAGATGGCGCTGTCCCGCTTCTACCTAGAAATCGACTGGGACGGCAGCGAGATGCTGCTGCAATCCCGCGCTATCGACGAGAGCGGCTATGTCCAGCCGACCAAGGCGCAACTGCGCGAGGTGCGCGGCCTGAACTCGATCTATCACAACAATTGCATCCAGACCTGGTGGGTCCGGGAAACCGGGGAGGCCGAAAATGTCGAAGTCTCTTAAGCTCTTCGCCAGCGCCGCGGCGCCGGCCACGGTGGTGCTGGTCGTCGCCTACAACTTCGCCGACCGCAACGTCACGCCGATGCCGCCCTTGCCCGACCGCAGCGAGGCCATCGCCGCCTATACCGCGCCTCCGCCGTCGCCCTTGATGGCGGCAGTCGCCACCGAAGGCGACCCAACGGGCAAGTTCGGCCTGGGCCGCCCCGCGTTTCCTGAGGAAATCGCCGCTTGGGACATCGACGTGCGCCCCGATGGCCGCGGCCTGCCGCCCGGATCGGGCAACGCCTTCGACGGCGAGTCGGTGTTCGAGGACAATTGCGCGATCTGCCATGGCTCGTTCGCAGAGGGCGTCGACAACTGGCCGAAACTCGCCGGTGGCGAGGGCAGCCTGGCCGACGAGGACCCGCTGAAGACCGTGGGCAGCTATTGGCCCTATACCTCGACCGTCTGGGATTACGTCAATCGCTCGATGCCCTTCGGCAACGCCCAGTCGCTGACGGCGGATGAGGTCTATGCCATCACCGCCTATATCCTCTATTCCAACGACCTGATCGAAGATGACTTCGAGCTGAACCAGGACAACCTGGCCTCGTTTGAGCTGCCGAACGCCGGCGGCTTCATCCTCGACGACCGGGCGGAGACAGAATATTCGATCTGGACCGGCGAGCCCTGCATGGAAAACTGCAAGGACAACGTCGAGATCACCATGCGCGCCCGCGTGCTGGACGTGACGCCGGAAGAAGAGGGCGCCGACGAAACTGTCGAGGCACCCGCCGAAGAGCCCGTCGAGGTCGCCGCCGCGGAACCCACGGAGACAACGACCGAAATGGCCACGACGGAGGCGACAACCGTTGTCGCTGCCGACCCGGAACTCGTCGCCGCAGGCGAAAAGGTCTTCAAGAAGTGCAAGGCCTGCCACAAGGTCGGCGACGGCGCCAAGCACGGCACCGGCCCGCATCTGAACGGCATCATCGGCGCCGCGGTTGGGGCCAAGGACTTCAAATATTCCAAGGTGCTCAAAGGCCTGGCCGAAAGCGGCGCGGTCTGGGACGAGCCGACGCTGGCCGCGTTCCTGGAAGACCCCAAGGGTTTCGCCAAGGGCACGCGGATGTCGTTCAAGGGGCTGAAGAAGGCCGAGGATATCGCGGCCGTCAGCGCCTATCTCTCGACCTTCACCGAGTGATGCGATGAACCGCACCGGATTCTCCCTGTTGGCCGCTATGGTCTGGGCCTTGCCCGCCACGGTGGCCGGCGCATTCGGCGGTGCGGCAAAAGACCCGGTCATCGAGCTTGACACCGCCACTGCGGCCCTGGTTGCCTGGGGCTCCCATCCCGCGTTGTGAACAACCGGAAAGAACGCGCAAGATGTCCAAATCGCTCCCAATGTTCCTTTCGGCCGTCGGCGGTGCCGCGTTGCTGCTTGGGGTGGCGTATGGCGTGACCACCCGGCAATACCGCGACGCAGAGATCGCCGTGTTCGAACGAAAGATCGCCGTGATCGAGGAGAGCCGCCTGGCCACCGCCGAGACGGCGTCGCGCGAGGTCGAGCTGTCCGACAAGGTCGCCGAACTCGAGGCCGCGCTCGCCACCGCCACCGAAGATCTTGCGACCGCGACCGATGCGCTCGCGACCGCGACCAAACGGGCCGAGGACGCCGAGGCGACTGCGGCGGCGGCCGCAACCCAAGTCGCCGCAGCGCCCTCGCAGGAGCCCGCGCCGGAGCCCGCAACGATCGTCACCGCGGGTGTCTTCGGCGATGCCGACCGCGGGGCCGAGATCTTCAAGCAATGCAGTTCCTGCCACTCGGTGGGGCAGGGGGCCAAGGACCGCGTCGGTCCGCACCTGAACGGCATCTTTGGGCGCCGCGCGGGCGCGCATGACGGGTACCGGTACTCCGACGACATGGCGATGATGGGCAGTGACGGGCTGACTTGGACGCTCGAGACCCTGAACGCCTACATGGAAAACCCCAAGGCGCTGGTCTCGCGGACGCGGATGAACTTCAGTGGGCTCGAGCAACCCGGCGACCGCGCGGATGTCTTGGCGTTTTTGCGGCAGTACTCGGACGATCCGGCGAACATCCCCGAAGCCGAACCGACGGCGGTCGCGGCGGACCGCGCGATCGATCCCGAAATCCTCGCGATCCAGGGCGATCCCGAATACGGCGAATACCTGTCGAGCGAATGCCAGACCTGCCACCAGAGAACAGGCGCGGACGAAGGCATCCCCTCGATCACGCTGTGGCCGGAGGAGGACTTCGTCATCGCGATGCACGCCTACAAGGAAAAACTCAGACCCCACCCGGTGATGCAGATGCTTGCCGGGCGGCTCAACAACGAAGAGATAGCGGCGCTGGCCGCGTATTTTGCCCAACTCGATGAGTGACGGCAGACGAAAGGCCCCGGGGTGACGCGCCCGGGGCTTTTTTCATCACCCGGGGCGCGAACCGGGAGCAATGGGAGGGACCCAAGATGACACTCAACAGACGCCATTTTCTGGGCGCGACTGCGGCGGGTGCCGCAACGCTCTCGGCCCCGATGGTGATGGGCGGCAGCCATGCCAAGCCGCGCGTGGTGGTGGTCGGCGGCGGCGCCGGCGGCGCCACGGCGGCGCGCTACATCAACAAGGACTCGGGCGGCGACATAGACGTCACTCTGATCGAGCCGACCCGGCGCTATTACACCTGCTTCTTCTCGAACCTCTATCTCGGCGGCTTCCAGGAGATGGAGGACCTGGGTCACGGCTACGGCAATCTGGCCAGCCAAGGCGTGAATGTTGTGCACGATTGGGCGACCGGTATCGACCGCGACGCCAAGACCGTCGCCTTGGCCGGCGGCGGCAGCGTGCCCTACGACAAGCTGATCCTATCGCCCGGCATCGACTTCGTTGACGGCTCGGTCCCCGGCTGGGATCTCTCGGCCCAGAATGCGATGCCTCATGCCTACAAGGCCGGGTCGCAGACCGAGCTTTTAAAGGCCCAGATCATGGCGATGCCCGAAGGCGGCACCTTCGCGATGGTCGCGCCGCCGAACCCCTACCGCTGCCCGCCCGGACCCTACGAGCGGGTGTCGATGGTCGCCCACGCATTGAAGGCCAACAACCCGACCGCGAAGATCCTGGTCGTCGATCCGAAGCCGAAGTTTTCCAAACAGGGCCTCTTCGAGGAGGGCTGGAACAACCATTACGGCGGCATGATCGAACGCATCGGCCCGGATTTCGGCGGCGACAACTTCACCGTCGACCCCGCGGCGATGACCGTCGACATCGACGGCGACGTAAACAACGTCGATGTCTGCAACGTCATCCCGGCGATGAAGGCAGGCAAGATCTGCGAGATGGCCGGCATCACCGACGGCAACTGGGCGCCGGTCAACGCCGCCGACATGTCCTCGAAAATGGACCCCGACATCCACGTGCTGGGCGACGCGTCGCAGCAGGGCGACATGCCGAAATCGGGCTTCTCGGCCAACAGCCAGGCCAAGGTCTGCGCCAACGCCGTGCGCGGCGCGCTGACCGGCAGCCGCGTCTTCCCGGCGAAGTTCTCGAACACCTGCTGGTCGCTGATTGACACCAATGACGGCGTAAAGGTCGGCGCGACCTACGAGGCGACCGAGGAAAAGATCGCCAAGGTCGACGGTTTCATCAGCCAGACCGGCGAAGACGCAGCACTGCGTCAGGCGACCTACGAGGAATCGCTGGGCTGGTACGCCGGCATCACCGCCGACATGCTCGGCTAAACCCTTCCGGGCCGCCCGCGACAGGGCGGCCCGCCTTCCGGCCCCAAGCCGGATTTAGGCCCCCATGCGCGAACGGGGGAGTGCCTGTCTCTGACACTGATGGAGGAAACCCCAATGCGCCTATTCTTGTCCGCCGCCCTGACCGCCCTGGCCCTGCCGGCCATGGCCGATGGCGTCACCACCTACGCCACCGACGACGACTTCGAGGACGCGACCTTCGCCGTCGAGACCGCCATCGTCGGCCGCGGCCTGGTGATCGACTACGTCAGTCACGTGGGCGAGATGCTCGCGCGTACCAAGGACGATGTCGGCGGCACGGTGGATCTGTTCGACGAAGCCGACATATTCCTGTTCTGCTCGTCCACCACGTCTCGCAGCGTGATGGAGCAGGATCCGATGAACATCGCCCATTGCCCCTATGGCATCTTCGTCACCCACAAGGGCGACGACGTGATGATCGGCTACCGCAATATGCCCGGGGGTCCGATGCAGGAAGTCCAAGCCCTGCTCGACGACATCGCCCGCGAGGCGGCGGGGCAGTAACCTCTCTGAAGCGACCCAGATTTGGCTGGACCGGCGCTCGGCTTTGGCTGGGCGCCTTTCTGACAGTGCTTGGACCGGCTCTTGAGCGCGGCGATTTGGCCCGCCCGAGGACTTGAAATCAAATTCAATAAATAGAATATGAATGATGCCCGCCACGCGTGGTGGCGCGCCGGTGCTTTGATCCGGCACATCTTTTTGAGGATCCGCCATGCGCCTAAGCCCCTATCGCCGCTATTTGCCGATCCTCGATTGGGGCAGCCGTTACACGACTGAAATGGCGACCAACGACGCCGTTGCCGCAGTGATCGTGACGATCATGCTGATCCCGCAATCTTTGGCCTATGCGCTGCTGGCCGGGCTCCCCGCCGAAATGGGCCTCTACGCCTCGATCCTGCCGCTGGTGGCCTATGCGATCTTCGGCACCTCGCGCGCGCTGGCCGTTGGCCCGGTCGCCGTCGTGTCTTTGATGACCGCTGCCGCCATCGGTAATCTCGGCCTCACCGACCCCGCCCAAATCGCTGCCGCCGCGATTACCTTGGCGTTTCTGTCCGGCCTCATTCTGCTCGCCATGGGCGTCTTCCGCCTGGGATTTCTGGCCAACTTCCTCAGCCACCCGGTGATCGCAGGTTTTATCACAGCCTCAGGCATTCTGATCGCCACCAGCCAGCTTAAGCACATCCTAGGCGTCGAGGCGCATGGCCACACCCTGATCGAACTTGGCGCCTCGCTCTGGGCGCATCTGTCCGACACCAACTCCACCACCTTCGTGATCGGCACCGCCGCCACCGGCTTTCTGTTCTGGGTCCGCAAGGGCCTGAAACCGCTGCTCATCGACCTCGGCCTCGCCTCCCGCCTCGCCGACATCCTGGCCAAGGCCGGACCCGTCGCCGCTGTCGCGGTCACCACGCTCGCCGCCTATGCCGCCGGTCTCGACACCCGCGGCGTCGCCCTTGTTGGCGACGTGCCCCATGGCCTGCCGCCTCTGATCGCCCCCAGCTTCGATCTCGACCTCTGGTCCAGCCTCCTGGGCTCCGCCCTCCTGATCTCTATCATCGGTTTCGTCGAGTCCGTCTCGGTCGCGCAAACCCTGGCCGCGAAGAAACGCCAGCGCATCGTGCCGGACCAGGAACTGATTGGCCTCGGCGCCTCCAACGTCGCCGCCGCCGTCAGCGGCGGCTATCCCGTCACCGGCGGTTTCGCCCGCTCGGTCGTCAACTTCGACGCCGGCGCCGAGACCCCGGCCGCCGGCGCCTTCACTGCCATCGGTATTGCGCTCGCCGCGCTGCTGCTAACCCCGCTCCTCTACTTCCTGCCCAAGGCGACGCTCGCGGCCACGATCATCGTCGCTGTGCTCAGCCTCGTCGATTTCTCGATCCTGAAACGCACCTGGACCTATTCCAAGGCCGACTTCGCCGCTGTCGCCGCCACGATCCTTGGCACCCTCGGCCTCGGCGTCGAAATCGGCGTCTCGACCGGTGTGGCCGTGTCGATCCTGCTCTACCTCTACAAGACCTCGCGACCGCATATCGCCGAGGTCGGCGTGATCCCCGGCACCGAGCACTTCCGCAACATCCTGCGCCACGAGGTGCAGACCCATCCCGCGCTTGTCACCTTGCGCGTCGACGAGAGCCTCTATTTCGCCAATGCCCGTTACTTGGAGGACTACATCACCGACCGGGTCGTCGGCTGCCCGAGTGTCAAGCATGTGGTGCTGCAATGCACGGCGGTGAATGAGATCGACATGAGCGCGCTCGAAAGCCTCGAGGCGATCAACCACCGCCTGGACGGAATGGGCGTCAAACTACACCTCTCCGAGGTCAAGGGCCCGGTTATGGACCGGTTGCAATGCACGCAGTTCCTCGACGAGATGTCCGGGCAGGTGTTCCTGTCGCAATACGAGGCGATGCGCGCGCTTGGCCCCGCAGACGATACGCCGTTGCGCGCGGCGGGCTAGGGACCGCCGCGACGATTTGGCCACCCGCGCGGGTTGAAAACAAATTCAAGAATGCGAATATTAAATCCGACAAACCGGCGCCCGGCCAAACCCAATCCGTGGAGGAGCCAGATCATGACCGTCAATGTCGGCACCACCGACCGCATCCTGCGCGCCTTGCTCGGCGTCGCTTTGATCCTATTGCCCTTCGTCACCGGCCTCACCGCCGGCAGCATGCTTCTGACCTACGGCGCGGTTGCCGTCGGCGTCGTGATGCTGGTCGTCGCTCTGACCCGCGTTTGCCCGGTCTACACGGTCTTTGGCTTCAAGACCTGCGCCTGACCCAGCGGGCGGTTTTCTCCCGGCCTGACCTAGGCTAGCGTCGCTCCGGGGCTATCGCGGAGGGGCAGAATGAAGATCGACACGAACACCGTCGCCGTCGTCACCGGCGGCGCGTCGGGCCTTGGCGCCGCAACGGCAAAGAGCCTCGCCGAGGCAGGGGCTCAGGTGACGATCTTCGACATGAATGCCAAGCTTGGCGCGGCGCATGCCGCGTCCATCGGCGGTTGCTTCGAGGCGGTCGATGTCAGCGACCCCAACAGCGTTGCGGCAGGCCTTCAGGCCGTTACCGCCCGGCACGGCGCCCTGCATATCCTGGTCAACTGCGCCGGCATCGGCCCGGCGGCAAAAACCGTGTCGCGCGGCGCGGCACATGACCCCGGCGTCTTCCAGAAGACCATTGCGATTAACCTGATCGGCAGCTTCAACTGCGCCGCGCAAGCCGCTGCGATCATGACGGAAAACGATCCCAAAACTGGCGACGGTGAACGCGGCGTGATTGTCAACACCGCCTCCGTCGCTGCCTATGAGGGCCAAATTGGCCAGGTCGCCTATGCTGCCTCGAAGGGCGGCATTGTCGGCATGACGCTGCCCATGGCCCGCGACTTGGCGCAGCACGGCATCCGCGTCGTCAGCATTGCGCCGGGCCTGTTCCTGACCCCGCTCTTGGAGAGCCTGCCGAAAGAGGTCCAGGACAGCCTCGGCGCGCAGGCCCCGTTCCCGGCCCGCCTGGGCGATCCGACGGAATTCGCCGCCATGGTGTTGGAAATTGCGCGAAATCCGATGATGAACGGGTCGGTGGTACGGCTCGACGCGGCGCTGCGGATGACACCGCGGTGAGGCTATGCTGAAGCCGGAATGACGGGCTGACAAACAAAGACCGTTGGGTGCAGGAGGACTATGGGAAATGCCCGAAAAACCTCCTTTGCCACCGAAATTGAGTGTCTGGAGGCCCAAACGCTACGCGTTGGGGCCGGTCGGTATCACGAATTCATTGGGTTGGGAGTAACTCCCGGAGAGGACCAGTCGCACCGCCTCAATTGCATCGACCCGGTGGACAGTGTTTGGACCGCACCCCACCGCGTTGACGATGGGGTGCGTGAAATCGCGCGATCGACTTCTTCATGGGCTTAACGCCGGGCTGATCCAGTCTTCGGGGACTATACCCCGCGGCCCCGACCGCAGAGGCGCGCCGCCATTTCGATACCATCCAGTTCGTGGTCTTTCTTACTGGCCGAGATTCATGACACTTTCGACGGTGACAATGTTCGTGATGAACACGTCTGTCCCGTTCGGTCCTTCACCACCGGGACTGCCAGGGTCACCGCTTCGGTTCAATTCGCCAATTCGGCCAAATTGGCAGGGCGGTGGTGAACTGAACGCTCTCCCTGGCTGGCCTGGATTGCCACCTTGGCCGCCGTTGCCGCCCTTCCCGGGAGACCCAGCGCGACCGGAGATCAGAAAACGCTTGCTGGCATCTATCGCATCTTGCGTCCCAACCAACCAGACTTCCGCCCCGTCCCCGGCCTTTCCTCCGCGCCGACCGCCGCGTCCAGGCCCACCTTGGCCCGCTGTTCCACCGCGGATTGCAGGGACAATGCAAGTGATCGGCTCAAAATCGTCCAGTTGTCCAATGACCCCCGGCGTTGCGTCCATTCCATTGCCACCATCTCCACCCTCGCCGCCATCGCCGCCGTCGCCGCCGTTTGACCCATGGGCCCGTACCTGAAAGGTATCAATGGCGGTCGGTGGCGTGACATAGGTCACCTTGTCGAAGAGGATCACAAGAGTAGGCGCGTTGTCTCCATCCACGCCTCTTTCGCCGCGCCTTCCTATGACACCAATTCCGCCGTCTCGATCGGGCCAAACGGCGTCTGGGCCCGGCTTGCCCTTCCGTCCGGTCTCGGCTTTCGCCGGAGTCCGCCGGTGGGTACGTAATGTCGCCTTTGCATCGCCGCCGGGCAGTATGATCTCTTTGGTGACGATCAATACCCATTTCATCGAAGCGTCTCCGACAACGAGAGTGGAGTTTGCGCCAAACCGGATGGAGTTTGCCTCCAATACCTGATCCCTGAAGGCCACCTTGCCGATTACATTGATCCGCTTATCGAGGTTTAGATTGCGGGTGGCTTCAATGATCTCGGCCGGAAGGTCGGATAGATCTCGTTCCAGAAGTTTGGCTATCAGGCTCATATGGTCCAATCCTAGTGGGTTGTGTTGGCGTACTCCGCGCGGTAGCTAAAACGCAAAATCTTGATTTCAAGCGGTTTTTGCACGCGAGCGGCCGTTAGCTTCGGGCTTGGGAACTCCCGCGGTTCAGAGCCGGGCCTGGAGCTTTCAAGGGCCTAGAAAACTCAGCGACTTTTTTGCGTGTGCTACGCTCGCAAACCATGTTGGACGACGGGCCAATCGCACTTTGGTTTGTCGGGAGGCGCTAGCGATTTTCGTCTGGAATTCCCTGGGATTTTGGATTGCGTAAGCCGTACCAATTACTGCGAAGGACTGGACCTTAGGAATTGTCTCTACACCGCATCCGGCTGTTCCGGGGGGGCGGCTTTGCGGAACGCGTCTATTCCGTCGCAAGCGATGAAGATTCGCGTGATGGTGGGGTAGGGTGAGGCGTCTATGTCGAAGCGTGCGTTGTTCCAGACCTGGGCGTAGAGGCAGATGTCGGCGAGGCCCGGCTCGTCGCCATGACAGAACCGCCCGGTAAACGGGCTTTCCGCCAGCACCCGCTCCAACGGCCGAAACGTCTCGTGCACCCAATGCGCAAACCAGCTGGCTTTGCCGGTCGCATCCTGTTCGAACGTGCTCTCCAGATATTGCAGCACCCGCAGATTGTTCAGCGGATGCACCTCGCAGGCGATCATGTAGGCGAGGCCCCGGACCCGAGCGCGGCCCGCAGGATCGGCGGGCAAAAGCGGCGGTTCGGGGTGCACCTCGTCGAGGTATTCGATGATCGCCAGCGACTGGGTCAGCATCGTGCCGTCGTCGAGCTCCAGGACCGGCACCAGCCCGGCGGGGTTTTTCGACAGGAACGCGTCGGTCTTGGTCTCGTCTTTGAGCAGCGCGTAGGCTCGGTAGTCGTAGCCGAGCCCCTTGAGGTTCATCGCCGCGCGCAGCCGGGTCGAGGTCGACGAGCGGAAGTAATTGTGCAGAACCGGCATGGGCGGGCCCTCCCCGCAGACACTCTTGCCGGGCGCCGTCACGATTTCAACCGCCGGCCCCTTGCAGCGAACCGCCGCCACTGGCACCCTCGACCCGTCGATCGAAAGGCCGGGCCGATGAAACGCTCCATCGTCAACGAAATTCTCGCCGAAAGCGACGCCTTCATCCGCAGCCACGGGCTGGTGCTGCCGCCCTTTGCTTATTGGACGCCGGCCGAGATGCAGGCGCGCACGGCGACCGGCAGCGCGATGATCCGCGACCACATGCTGGGCTGGGACATCACCGATTATGGGCAGGGCGATTTCGAGAACCTCGGGCTGTTTCTCTTCACCGTGCGCAACGGCTCGGCGGCGAATGTGGCGCAGGGCATGGGCATGCTCTATGCCGAGAAGCTGCTGATTTCGGATGTCGACCAGATCAGCCCGATGCATCACCACAACGCCAAGACCGAGGACATCATCAACCGTGGTGGTGGCCGGCTGGTGCTGGAGCTCTTCAAGCGCGCGGCCGACGGGTCCTGCGACCCCGAGGCCGAGGTGCGGGTGCGCTGCGACGGGTCCTGGCGCAGCCTGCCGGCGGGGGGGCTCTTGACGCTCGATCCAGGCGAGAGCGTGACGCTGGAGCCCGACATCTGGCATGCGTTCTGGGGCGAGGGCGCCAAGGTGCTGATCGGCGAGGTGTCGAACGTCAACGACGACCGCACCGACAACGTGTTCCGCGAGCCGATCGGGCGGTTCTCGGACATCGAGGAGGACGCCGCGCCCGCGCATCTTCTGGTGTCGGACTACGACGCCTGGCTCGGCGAAGGGGCAGCGGCTTGACCTACGCCCCGGCCGAGGACCGCTATGACCGCATGGTCTACCGCCGCTGCGGCCGCTCGGGGCTCCGGCTGCCGGCGATCTCGCTGGGGCTGTGGCACAATTTCGGCCACGACACCCCGCATCGGACCAAGCAGGCGATCTGCCGCGCCGCCTTCGACGACGGCATCACGCATTTCGATCTGGCCAACAATTACGGGCCGCCGCCGGGCAGCGCGGAGGCGGCGTTCGGAGAGATTCTGCGCCGCGATTTCGCCGGTTACCGCGACGAGCTGATCGTCTCGTCGAAGGCCGGGTATCTGATGTGGCCGGGGCCCTACGGCGAGTGGGGCAGCCGGAAATACCTGATCGCCTCGTGCGACGCCTCGCTGAAGCGCATGGGCCTCGACTATGTCGACATCTTCTATTCGCACCGCTTCGACCCCGAGACGCCGCTGGAGGAAACCATGGGCGCGCTCGATCACATCGTGCGGTCGGGCCGGGCGCTTTATGCCGGGATCTCCAGCTACAATGCACAGCGCACGCGCGAGGCGGTGGCGATCCTGACCGATCTGGGCACGCCCTGCGTGATCCATCAGCCGAGCTACAACATGCTCAACCGCTGGGTCGAGCGTGACGGCTTGACCGATACGCTGGACGAGCTGGGCATCGGCTCGATCGCCTTCACACCGCTTGCGCAGGGGCTCTTGACCTCGAAATACCTGGGCGGCGTGCCCGACGGCAGCCGGGCGACGCAGGGCAAGACGCTAAACCCAGACTGGCTGACCGATGAGCTGCGCGAGCATCTGCGCAAGCTCAATGAGATCGCGGCGGCGCGCGGCCAGAGCCTGGCGCAGATGGCGCTGGCCTGGGTGCTGCGCGGCGGGCGGATCACGACGGCGCTGATCGGGGCGTCGCGGCCAGAGCAGGTGGCGGAATGCGCCGGCGCGGTCGAGACTCTGGAGTTCGACGCGGCCGAGCTGGCCGAGATTGACCGTTGGTCGGGCGAAGAGCATATGAACCTTTGGGCACGGTCCTCGGAGACGGAGCAATAGGGGTGCGCTGGCTGGCTGTGATGGGTCTGGTCGCGGCACCGGCCTGGGCGGAGCTGCCGGCGCCGGTGACCGATGCCGACTACGTCACGGTCGACGCGGCCGAGGCGCGGCTGGGGCAGCTGTTGTTCTACGATCCCATCCTGTCGGGCAACCGCAACATCGCCTGCGCGACCTGCCACCACCCGCGCTTCGGCACCTCCGACGGGCTGTCGCTGGGGCTCGGCGAGGGCGGGATCGGGCTGGGGCCCGAGCGGGTGGCGGACCCGGCGAACCTGCCCGAGCAGCGCATCCCGCGCAATGCGCCGGGGCTGTGGAACCTCGGCGCGCACGAATTCACGGTGCTGTTTCATGACGGGCGGATCGAGGCGGATCCGGGGCGCGCGAGCGGGCTGCGCACGCCGCTCGAGGACGACATGACGGCCGGGTTTTCAGGGCTTTTGTCGGCGCAGACGATGTTCCCGGTGCTGAGCCAAGACGAGATGGCGGGGCATTACGGCGAGAACGAGGTGTCGACCGCGGTGCGCCAGGGGCTGATCACCGGCCCGGGCGGCGCGTGGGACTTAATCGCGCGGCGGGTGGCTGCGGTGCCGGCCTATGCCGAGGCCTTCGCCGCGGTCTATCCGGAGGTGGCGGCGGGCCGGGCCATTGCGTTCACCGACATCTCGAACGCCATTGCCGCGTTCATGGCCTTCGAGTGGCGGTCCGACGACAGCCCGTTCGATGCCTATCTGCGGGGCGAGCCGGTGCGGGCCTCGGGCGACTGGCAGCGCGGTCTGGACCTGTTCTACGGGGCCGCGGGTTGTGCGGGCTGTCACGCCGGCCCGTTTCAGACCGATCATGGCTTTCACGCCATGGGCGAGGTTCAGATCGGGCCGGGCAAGGCGGCGCGGTTCGAACGCCATGCCCGCGACATCGGGCGGATGCGGGTGACCGGGCGAACCGAGGACGCCTACCGGTTCCGGACCCCGTCGCTCAGGAACGTGGCGCTGACCTCGCCCTACGGCCATGCCGGCGCGTATCGCAGCCTCAAGGATTTTTTACGCGCCCATGCCGGGGCAGGGGCCGCCTATGACCGGGGGCAGGCGGTGTTGCCGGACCTGCCGGGGGCCGAGGATTGGCGGGTGCTACAGGACACGGACGAGCTGGCGGCAATCGCGGCGGCCTATGAGGCGCGCCGGCTGACGCTGGCGGAGGCGGATCTGGAGGCGCTGATGGCGTTTCTGGTGATGCTGACCGGGGCCGCGGCGCTGGAGGGGCGGCTGGGCGTGCCCGAGACGGTGCCGAGCGGGCTGCCGGTGGATCGGTGAGCCCCGGGCGGGCGGTATCCTTGGGCGGGGCGCGATCCGATTGAGCGCCTTCGGCGCGCCGTTTCTCTCGGTCTGCCGCCTGCGGCTTCGACCTCCGGCGAGACGGATAGGTGACGGGTCATCGGCGCGCGCGGTGCCTGTTGCGGTGGCGGTCCTTGAGTATTTGGGACGAGAAGAAGACCCGGTCAGTTCTGCGGGGCGGTGGTGGCGCGGTTCGCGGCGATGGTCCGTCGGTTGTGGGCCTTCGGCGCGCGGTTTGTATCGGTCTGCCGCCGCGGCATCGACCTCGGGGCAGGTTGGTTACGCGCAGTCAGCGGGCGTGGCGCCCGGTTCGGCGGTCTTTGAGTATGCGGGACGAAAAGTAGACCCGGTCAGTTCTGCGGGGCCGTAGTGGTGCGGGTGATTGTTGTGGTGCGGTTCGCGGCGATCGGCAGCCAGCCACTGGTGGCGCCGTCGGGCCAGATCACGCGCGCCTCGGCGCTGCCGTAGGATTCCAGGCCGAAATACAGGGGCAGGGCGCTGCCGCCGGCATGGCCGCCGCCAACGGTGCGTTCTTGGGTGTAGGTCAGGCCGTCGGGAGTGCGCAGCTCGACCCAGGCGCCGACGGCGCGGGGGTTGGCGCCGGGTTGCCTAAGCTCGATGGCGGCCCAGCCATGGCCGGTCTCGGTGGCGTTCTGCCAAAGCTCCATCGGGGCGCGGCGGTTGACCACGACGAGGTCGAGCCGGCCGTCAGCGTTGAGATCGGCGAGCGCAGCGCCGCGGGAGCGGTCGGTGGTGGCGATGCCGGCGGTGGCGCCGACCTCGACGAAGCGGCCCTCGGGCGTCAGCACCAGGAGGTTGTTGGGGTCGGCCATGGCGTTGCCCGGCATCTGGTCGACATTGCCCTTGGCAATGAAGAGGTCCGGCAGCCGGTCGTTGTCGACATCACCGAAGGCGGCATGCCAGCCGGTCGAGGGGCGGCCGTCGTCGCCGACGTGCGGCCGGTGCGCGGTGGCGCCGGCGCTGTAGGGCAGGGTGACGAAGCCGGTGCCGGTGCCGTGCTGCAGGATCTGGTCGCCCATCGAGGTCAGCACGATGTCGGGCAGCCCGTCTTCGTTGAGGTCGCGGCTGGCGATGCCCATTCCCCAGATCGACAGCTTCTCCCAACCATCCTCGGGGCCAAGGAAGCGGTTTTGGTCGGGCCGCCACATCTGCTCGGCGCCGCCGCGGACGTAGTAGTGACGGTCGTTCGACAGCCGCAGGTCGGCGCGGCCGCGGCGGGACCAGTCGGAGAACAGGAGCGACAGCGCGCAGTAGCCGGGGGTCAGGTCGAGGGGCGGGCCATAGCGGGCGCCCTCGGGCCGGTAGATCTGGTGGGCGTCGCAGGCCTGGAACGGGCCGTCGGGATCGGTGCGGTCGACGTAATTGCCGAAGGCGAGGGTGGGCATGTCCTGGCCCGGCTCCCAGGTGGCGGAGAAGGCGGTGGTCCAGCGGTTATCCGGGACGAGGCCCCAGGCGGCGGTGGCGTCGGTAAAGCTGCAGTCCGGGCCGCCCCGGTAGAGCTTGTTCGGGCCGACGCGCAGCACGGCGAGGTCGAGATGGCCGTCGCTGTCGATATCCAGCGGATAGGCGCCAGTGACGTCGGTCAGACCGGGGAAATCGCCCTGGGCGAAGGTCAGATCGCCGCCTGGCGGAGTGGTGTTGCGCAGGAGCGTCACGGGGTTTTCGCCGCCGGCTGCGAAGATGTCGGGCAAGGCATCGCCGTCGCAGTCGAAGACAGCCACGCCGCCGCCCACGAAGTGTTCCCAACCTCCGCCGTAGATATGCTCGACCGGCAGGGCGGAAGAGCGGTCGAGGAAGACCGGGTCCCCAGCCAATGCGGCACCGGGCAGAAGTGCGATCAGCAAGGCCCTCATGCCGGGACGGGCTCGGCGGCCAGAGCGGCGGCGGTGGTTGCCTCGAGCGCCAGGGCGGCGGCGCCGCGGGCCCAGATGAAACCGCCCCAGGCGTGGATTTCGACCTTGGGCGGCGGACGGCCGGTATGCACGATCATCGATTGCATTTCGGTCAGCACTTCTTCGGCATAGAGATAGTCGTAGCGCAGGCGCTCGCCGGAAAGCAGGATCAGAGAGGGGTCGAAGAGGTTGACGATGTTGGCCAATCCGAGCGCAAGGTAACGCCCGGCGCGGTGGAAGATCGCGCGGGCGGACTGGTTGCCAGCCTTGGCGTGGTCGTAGAGCGACTCCAGCAGCACTTGCGCGGACTTCACCCCGCGGTTGCCGAGATTGAGGGCGGTGCGCGCCTCTCGGATCAGGGCATAGTCGGCGACGTAAGCCTCAAGACAGCCACGCTGGCCGCAGCGGCAGAGCGCGCCGTCGAGTTGGACCTTGGTGTGGCCGATCTCCAGCCCGAGGCCCTCGGCGCCGCGGTAGAGGTGGTGGTTCAGGACCAGCCCCATGCCGAGGCCGTGCTCGATGGTAACGACGGCGAAGTCAGCGAGTTCGCGACCGGCCCCGAACCAGAGTTCGGCGAGCGTGACGAGATTGGCGTCGTTGTCGATCACCACCGGTCGGCCGAGCCGGTCGGCCAGCATGCGTTGCAGAGGTACGTCGCGGTCCTGGATCAGCGGTGACCAGTGCACGCGGCCGGTTCGGTGGTCGACGACACCGGGCAGGCCGAGGCCGACGGCACCGAGATCCGCGCGATCGCGCCCGGCCTGGGCGAGAGCCGCGTCGAGCACCGACTCGGCCGCAGTCAAAAGCTGCGAAGGGTCGAGCTGGAAGGCCGGAGCGTCGAAACTGGCCTCGGCGACCGGCTCGCCCGCGAAATCGAGGACTACGGCGGTATGCCGGTGATCGCTGAGTTTGATTCCGGCGACGAGCCCCGCCTGAGCCCGGACTCCCAACGCCACCGGCGGGCGGCCACGGGCGGTGTCATTGTCGCGGCGGGGGGTGGCAACCTCTTCGATGAATCCTGCATCGATCAGTTCGGCGGCGAGCGCGGTAACCGAGGCGGGGCTGATTCCCAGCTCTCGTGCAAGGTCCACCCGCGGGCTGAGACCGGCGGCACGCACACGCTCGAACACCTGCTGGCGCAGGGGGCGCGTTCCACCGGAGGGCGAGGTGACGAGAGGCCCACAGCCCTGGGGTGCCGATATGACCGATTCGAGGTCCATTATTTCAGCAAGAAAACTAAATACCACTCAATTTGACCCTTCTCAACTCAGAACTTAGCGAGAACACAGCCAATGGCGCAAGAATTTTAGACATATCGCAGATGCAGCAAAAAATAAATTTTGACACCTGAAATAAATCTGCCATGCTGCGTGCGTTCGGCGACAGAGCCGTACCGCCCTTCAGGGGCGTTCGAACCATTGGGAGGATACCTGATGCGCAAAGCGCTAATTCTCGCCGCAGCGACCGCTGTGGGCGTTTCCACTTCTGTCTACGCTGGCAGCCACGGCAAGACCGTGGGCGTCAGCTGGTCGAACTTCCAGGAAGAGCGCTGGAAGACCGACGAAGCGGCGATGAAGGCCGCGCTCGAGGCCGGTGGGGCCAACTACATCTCGACCGACGCGCAATCGTCGTCGTCGAAGCAGCTTGCCGACATCGAAAGCTTGATGGCGCAGGGCGTTGATGCTCTGATCATCCTGGCGCAGGACGCCGAAGCGATCATCCCAGCGGTGCAGAACGCTGCCGACGAGGGCATTCCGATGATTGCCTATGACCGCCTGATCGAAGACCCGCGGGCCTATTACCTGACCTTCGACAATGTCGAGGTCGGCCGGATGCAGGCGCGCGCGGTGCTGGCTGCGCAGCCCAGCGGCAACTACGTGATGATCAAGGGCTCGTCGGCCGACCCGAACGCCGATTTCCTGCGCGGTGGCCAGCAAGAAGTGCTCCAAGCCGCGATCGATGCCGGCGATATCACCATCGTGGGCGAGGCCTACACCGACGGCTGGCTGCCTGCCAACGCGCAGCGGAACATGGAACAGATCCTGACCGCCAACGACAACAATGTCGACGCCGTGGTCGCCTCGAACGACGGCACCGCGGGCGGTGTTGTCGCCGCGCTGACCGCACAAGGCATGGAAGGCATCCCGGTCTCGGGCCAGGACGGCGACCACGCCGCGCTGAACCGCGTGGCTCTGGGTACCCAGACCGTCAGCGTCTGGAAGGACGCGCGTGACTTGGGCAAGGCCGCGGGCGAGATCGCCGTGGCGCTGGCCGGCGGCACGATGATGGACGCGGTCGAGGGTACGGTGAAATTCACCACGCCCGGCGGCAACGAGATGAACGCGACGTTCCTCGCCCCGGTTCCGGTCACCGCCGAGAACCTGACCGCTGTGGTCGATGCCGGCTGGATCGCACAGGACGTGCTCTGCCAGGGCGTCTCGGGCGGCCCGGCCCCCTGTAACTAAGTCTCTGTTTTCCTGAGAGAACCGGCGTCTCCACCCCTTTAGGGTGGGGACGCCCCGGATGGATTGTATCCAGAAAAGAGACGCGCGATGAGCGATAGCAAAACCCTCAGCGAACCGACCCGGACGGAGAAGAACCTCTTCGCCCAGCTCGAGATCGACACCCGCCTGCTTGGCATGATCGGTGCCTTCATCGTGCTCTGTCTTGTCTTCAACTTCCTGACTGACGGGCGGTTTCTGACACCGCGCAACATCTTCAACCTGACGATTCAGACGGTGTCTGTCGGCATCATGGCCACCGGCATGGTCTTTGTGATCGTCACCCGAAATATCGACCTCAGCGTCGGCTCGCTGCTGGCCACCTGCTCGGCGATGATGGCCGTGGTGCAGACGGTGATCGCGCCGGAATGGCTGGGGCTAGAACTGGGCCACGGGATGATCGCGCCAATGGCGATCCTGGTGGGCCTGCTGACCGGGATGATCATCGGCGGCTTTCACGGCTGGCTGGTTGGCTATCTGACGATCCCGGCCTTTATCGTGACGCTCGGCGGACTGTTTGTCTGGCGCAACGTCGCCTGGCACCTGACCGGTGGCCAGACGATCGGGCCGCTCGACGCAAACTTTCAACTCTTCGGCGGCATCGGCGGCACGCTGGGCGAGACCGGCAGCTGGATCTTCGGTGTGATCGCCGTCGCGGCATCGCTATACGGGCTTTACAGCGCCCGCCGCGCCCGCCTGACCCACGACTTCCCAGTGAAGCCGATTTGGGCGGAACTGGTGATCGCCGGTATCGTGACCGTGGCGATCCTGGGCTTCGTTGCGATCCTGAATTCCTATGAGATCCCGACCCGCCGCCTTGCGCGGATGTTCGAGGCGCGTGGCGAGGTGATGCCAGAAGGCTTCACCACCGGCTACGGCATCCCGTATTCGGTGCTAATACTGATCGCGGTGGCCGTAGTCATGACCGTGACCGCGCAAAAGACCCGGCTCGGGCGCTATATCTTCGCCTTCGGCGGCAACCCAGAGGCGGCGCAGTTGTCGGGCATCCGCACCCGGGCGCTGACCGTGAAGATCTTCATGATCGTCGGCGCGCTTTGTGCGATCTCGGCGATCGTCGCGTCGGCGCGGCAGACCTTCCACTCGAACGACATCGGCACATTGGACGAGTTGCGCGTGATCGCCGCGGCGGTGATCGGCGGCACGGCGCTGTCGGGCGGTATCGGCACGATCTATGGCGCCATCCTCGGCGCGCTGATTATGCAGTCGTTGCAATCGGGCATGGCGATGGTGGGCGTCGACGCGCCCTATCAGAACATCGTCGTGGGCATCGTGCTGGTCTTCGCCGTCTATGTCGACATTCTCTACCGCAAGCGCACGGGGAGCTGAGCCATGCCTTTTGATATCGACCGCACTGGTACACCTCTCATCGAACTGAAGAACATGCAAAAGGCCTTCGGCGGCATTCGTGCCGTCGACGATGTCAGCATCGATCTATATCCCGGCGAGGTGGTTGGCGTGTTGGGCCACAACGGCGCGGGCAAGTCGGTGCTGATGAAGATGGTGTCGGGCGCACTGCAGCGCGATTCCGGCGAGATCCTGGTCAACGGCAAGTCCGCCGACATCAACAACCCGCGCGACGCGCGTAATTATCAGATCGAAACGATCTATCAGTATCTGGCTTTGGCGGACAATCTCGACGCGGCCTCGAACCTGTTTCTGGGCCGCGAGTTGGTGACACCCATGGGTCTGGTCAACGACGCCGCAATGGAGGCCGAGACGCGCAAGATCATGGGGCGGCTGACGCCGAACTTCCGGCGCTTCTCGACGCCTGTGGCCGGGCTGTCGGGCGGTCAGCGACAGTCGGTGGCCATCAGCCGGGCGGTCTATTTCAATGCAAAGATCCTGATCATGGACGAACCCACGGCGGCTTTGGGCGTGGAAGAGACGGCCATGGTGGCCGAGCTGATCGACGAGCTGAAAAAGCAGGGAATCGGAATCTTTCTGATCGACCACGACATCCACCAGGTGAAAAACCTCTGCGACCGGGCGTCGGTGATGAAGAACGGAAAGCTGGTGGGCACCGTCGAGGTCGACAAGGTCAGCGAGGACGACATCCTGGGCATGATCATCCTCGGCAAAAAGCCGGAGATTGCGGAGTGATTGTCGCGCGGCACGGAAGGGCCTGAGCGCATGTTCCTCGGCCTCGATCTTGGGACGTCGGGCCTGAAGGGCATCTTGATCGGCGAGGACCAGGCGATCGTGGCCGAAGCGTCGGCTCCGCTGACGGTGTCGCGGCCCCACGACGGCTGGTCGGAACAGGCGCCGGCGGACTGGATCGCGGCCGCAGAGGCTGTGTTTGACGGACTGGCGGCCGAGGCCGATCTGGGCGCGGTCGCGGGGATCGGGCTTAGCGGTCAGATGCACGGCGCAACCTTGCTCGACGCCTCCGACCAGGTGCTGCGGCCCTGCATCCTGTGGAACGACACCCGTTCGGCGGTTGAGGCCGCCGAAATGGATGCCGAGCCGGTCTGGCGCGAGGTAACCGGCAATATCGTGTTCCCCGGGTTCACCGCGCCGAAATTGGTCTGGGTACAGAACAATGAGCCTGACGTTTTCGCGCAGGTCGCCAAGGTCCTGTTGCCGAAGGACTATCTGCGGCTGTGGCTGACCGGCGACTACGTGGCCGAAATGTCGGACGCGGCAGGCACGTCTTGGCTGGACACAGGGGCGCGGGATTGGTCCGACGAACTCTTGGGGCTGACCGGGCTCGGGCGGGACCACATGCCGAGGCTGGTCGAGGGATCGGAGGTCTCGGGCGTACTGCGGGCTGAGTTGGCGCAACGCTGGGGGCTTGGGGCAGAGGTTGTCGTGGCCGGCGGCGGCGGTGACAACGCGGCCTCAGGCGTGGGCGTGGGCGTGGTGCGCGCCGGGCAGGCGTTCGTGTCGCTCGGCACCTCAGGCGTGCTGTTTGCCGCCAATGATGGCTACCGGCCTGATCCAGGCACCGCGGTTCACACCTTCTGCCACGCGCTGCCCGGAACCTGGCACCAGATGGGGGTGATCCTGGCCGCGACCGATGCGCTGAACTGGTATGCCGGGCTCATAGGCGACGACGCGGCGTCCCTGACCGCCGGTTTGGGCGCGCTGCAGGCGCCGTCGAAGACCCGGTTCCTGCCCTATCTCGGCGGCGAGCGCACGCCGCTCAACGATGCCGCCGTGCGCGGCGCCTTCATCGGCCTTGAACATGCCACAGACCGCAATGCCGCGACCCGCGCGGTGCTCGAAGGCGTGGCCTTCGCCATCCGTGATTGCCGCGACGCGCTGGCCGCGACAGGGACCGAGATCGCCTCGCTTCTGGCCGTTGGCGGCGGCTCTCGGTCCGATTATTGGCTGGCCGCCGTCGCCACCGCGCTGGACACCCGGGTCGACCTGCCGGTGGCGGGCGATTTCGGCGGCGCCTTCGGCGCGGCCCGGCTGGCGATGATGGCGGCGACCGGGGGCGGGGCCGAGCTGGCGCCGCCGCCGAAGATCGCCCGCTCGGTCGAGCCTGTCGCAGCACTGCGGCCTGCGTTCGACGACGGCCATGCACACTACATTGCGGCGCGCGACGCCATCAGGGGGCTGACATGACGGAGTTTTTCGCGGGCATTCCCAAGATCGCCTACGAGGGGCCGGAGACCGAAAACGAGTTCGCCTTCCGCCACTACGATCCCGACGCGATGGTGCTGGGCAAGCGGATGGAGGATCATCTGCGCTTCGCCGTCGCCTATTGGCACTCGTTCGCCTGGGAGGGCGGCGATCCCTTCGGCGGGCAGACCTTCATCCGGCCCTGGCATCCCCAAACCACGATGGAGAACGCGAAGCTCAAGGCAGATGTCGCCTTCGAGATGTTCGACATCCTCGGCGTGCCGTTCTTCTGCTTCCACGACCTCGACATCCGCCCCGAGGGTGCGAGCTTTGCCGAGAGCGTGGCGAACCTCGACGCGATGGTCGATTTCGTCGGCCCGAAGATGGAGGCGACGGGCACAGGGCTCCTCTGGGGCACGGCGAACCTCTTCACCCACCGCCGGTTCATGGCGGGCGCCGCGACGAACCCGGACCCGGACGTCTTCGCCTATGCCGGCGCGACGCTGAAGTCCTGCATTGACGCCACCCATCGCCTGGGCGGGCAGAACTACGTCATGTGGGGCGGGCGCGAGGGCTACGAGACGCTACTCAATACCGATCTGACCCGCGAGGCCGAGCAATTCGCGGCGATGCTGCGCATGGTGATCGACTACAAGCACAAAATCGGGTTCAAGGGCACGCTGTTGATCGAGCCGAAGCCGCAGGAGCCGACCAAGCACCAATACGACTACGACGTGCAGACGGTCTATGGCTTCCTCAAGCGTTTTGGGCTTGAGGACGAGGTCAAAGTCAATGTCGAGCAGGGCCACGCGATCCTGGCGGGGCATTCCTTCGAGCACGAACTGGCGATGGCGGCGTCCTTGGGCATCCTCGGCTCGATCGACATCAACCGCAACGACTATCAGTCGGGCTGGGACACCGATCAGTTCCCGGCCAACGTGCCGGAACTGGCGCTGGCCTACTACGAGATCCTGCGGATCGGCGGGTTCACCACCGGCGGCACCAATTTCGACGCCAAGCTGCGGCGCCAGTCGCTGGACCCCGAAGATCTGATCCTGGCCCATGTCGGCGGCATGGACGCTTGTGCGCGCGGGCTGAAGGCCGCCGCGGCGATGCTGGAGGACGGCGAGCTCGAGCGGTTGCGCGCGGCGCGCTACGCCGGCTGGGACGGCGCAGAAGCGCAGAAGATGCTGACCGGCGAATACGGGCTGGACGAGCTGGACTATTACGTCCGCAAGTCCGGGCTCGACCCCGAACCGCGGTCGGGCCGGCAGGAGCGGCTGGAAAACCTCGTCAACCGGTATCTGTGATCCGATTGAGCGGGCTTCGCCCGCGCAGTGGGTCAGATATCGGGCGGAATGTCGGGGTCTTGGATGAACCTGGAGGGGACATTCGCGCGATGCCCCGGGGCACGGAGTCAAGGCGCGCAGCGCCGCCGTGCCCATCGCCGCCCCGCCCCGGTGGGGTGGCGATTGGTCGACACCTGCGCATCGCTTGAGGTCCTACGGAATCGACAGCCATAAAGTACACCCGAACAAGTGTCGGTTCGCCACCCCGCGGGTCGACGATGGGCCCGGCTCGTCACGAGATGGCCAACGGCCGCTCCAAGCCGATCCACACCGGTCAGTTCGCCCGCAGCCGCGCTCGTGTCAGAGCCGGCCTCTGGAAGCACCGCGGCGATCAGGCCGTGTTCGGCCCGCGCCCCACGCGGCACCGCGCCGACCGGCCGTTAAGCCGGCGACGCCGGTGTTGCCGGATTGCCGTTATCGCTAACGGGCGCTCGGAGGCCGGGTTTCCATTGCCCGGGCGCCGCGCTAGGTCTGACCCGGTAGCAAGGGATGCGACGCGACGTGTTCGATACGGCTGTCTCAAAGGATGCGCTGAAGGAAGCGGTGCTGCGGCATCTTCGGTTCTCGCTCGGTCGCGAGGACGGGTTCGCCAGTATCTACGACTGGCGCATGGCGCTGTCCTTTGCCTTGCGCGACAAGATCGTCGGCCCTTGGTTCGAGGCCACCAAGCGCGCCTATGCGGCCGATGCCAAGCGGGTCTACTACCTGTCGCTGGAATACCTGATCGGGCGGCTTCTGGAGGACGCGGCGATCAATCTCGGCCTGCGCGACGCCGCCGAGGCGGCGATGGACGAACTCGGCGTGTCGTTCCGCGATCTGGTCGAGGACGAACCCGACGCGGCGCTCGGCAATGGCGGGCTGGGGCGGCTGGCGGCCTGCTTCATGGATTCGTTCGCCACCCTCGGCGTGCCGGCCCACGGCTACGGCATCCGCTATGAACACGGGCTGTTCCGGCAGCGCTTCGAAAGCGGCCACCAGGTCGAGACGCCGGAGGACTGGCTGAAACAGGCGCATCCCTGGGAGTTCGAGCGCCCCGAAGCGGCCTATGAGATCGGCTTCAAGGGCCAGGTCACCGACGGCCGATGGGAGCCGGGCGAGTCGGTCGTTGCCTCGGCCCACGACATGCCGATCATCGGCTGGGGCGGGCGCTGGACCACGACGCTGAGGCTTTGGGGCGCGCAGCCCACGACGCTCTTCGATCTCGACCGGTTCAATGCCGGCGACTACGCCGCGGCGGCCGAGCCCGAGGCGCTGGCCCGCACGCTCAGCCGCGTGCTCTATCCCGACGACACCACCTATGCCGGCAAAGAGCTGCGGCTGAAGCAGGAGTTCTTCCTGACCTCGGCCGCGCTGCAGGACATCCTGCGGCGCTATTTCAACACCCATGCCGACCCGCGCGCTCTGCCGCGGCACGTGGCGATCCAGCTCAACGACACCCACCCCGCGATCGCCGGGCCGGAACTGGTGCGGCTTTTGATGGTGCGCGGCCTCGGCTTCGAAGAGGCGGTCGGCACCGCCGAACAGGTGCTGAATTACACCAACCACACGCTCTTGCCCGAAGCGCTGGAGCGGTGGTCGACCTGGCTGATGGGCAACGTGCTGCCGCTGCACATGCAACTGATCGAGCGCATCGACGCCCGCCACCGCCGTGCGCATCCCGACCGGCCCGCCAACGTCGCCATCGTGCAGAACAACGAAGTGCATATGGGGCCTTTGGCCTTCATCATGGCGAGCCGGGTCAACGGGGTCTCCGCGCTGCACACCGATCTGGTGAAGCGCACGGTGTTTTCCGACCTGCACCGCCTGCACCCCGGGCGCATCGTCAACGAAACCAACGGGGTGACGCCTCGGCGCTGGCTGCGGCTGGCGAACCCGCGACTGTCGCGGCTGATCAGCGACACCATCGGCTCGGGCTGGGAGGCCGATCTCGACCGCCTCGAAGAGCTGGAGCCCCATGTCGAGGACCGCGGCTTCCGCGACGCCTTCGGCACAGCGAAGCGGGACAACAAGGTCGATTTGGCGTTGTGGATCGACCGGACCTGCGGGGTCTCGGTCGACCCCGATGCGATCTTCGACATCCAGATCAAGCGCATCCACGAATACAAGCGCCAGCTTCTGAACATCCTCGAGACCGTGAGCCTTTGGCACAAGATCCGCGAAAACCCGAACGGCGACTGGGTGCCGCGGGTCAAGATCTTCGGCGGCAAGTCGGCGCCAGGCTATCAGGTCGCCAAGGAGGTCGTGCATTTCATCAACGACGTCGCGGCCGTGATCAATAGCGATCCGGCGGTGAAAGGGCTTTTGAAGGTGGTCTACCCGCCGAACTACAACGTCTCGATGGCCGAACGGCTGATCCCGGCCGCCGACCTCAGCGAGCAGATTTCGACCGCCGGCAAGGAGGCCAGCGGCACCGGCAACATGAAATTCGCGCTGAACGGCGCGCTGACCGTCGGGACTTTGGACGGCGCCAACGTGGAGATTCGCGAGCGGGTGGGGGCGAAAAACTTCTTTCTCTTCGGCATGACCGCGGAAGAGGTGGTGGCGCGGCGCCGCGACGTGGAACACGCCAAGCACGCCATCGAGGCCAGCCCGTGTCTGCGCGACATCCTGCAGATGATCGTCGAGGGCCGGTTCTGCCCCGCCAACCCGGCGCGTTATCACGGCATCGTCGACCGGATGTGGCACCACGACTATTTTCTCGTCGCCAGCGATTTCGATGCCTATTCGGCGAAACAGCGCGAAGTCGACGCGGTGTGGCGCGATCCCGACCGCTGGAACCGGATGGCGGCGCTGAACACCGCGCGGTGCGGGTATTTCTCGTCCGACCGGACGATCCGTGGTTACATGGCCGATATCTGGGGCGTCGAGCCGGCGCTCTAAGCACGGGGGGCGGATGGCCGAGACCCAAGAGCTGGTGGACGGAACCGAGGCGGCGGCGATCCTCGGCGGCACGCATGGCGATCCCTTCGGGGTTCTGGGCCCCCACGACGGCGTGCTGCGGGCCTTCGTGCCGGGGGCCGAGCGGGTGCTGGCGCTGAAGGGCGGGTCCGAGACCGACCTTCCACCGGTGGCCGGCGCGCCGGGGCTCTTCGCCGGGCGGTTCGCGGCGACCGACTACCGGCTGCGATGTTCCAACCCCGAGGCGACCTGGGAAATCGACGACCCCTATCGGTACGGTCCGGTCCTGGGCGAGATCGACGAGTACCTTCTGGGCGAGGGTACGCATCGGCGCATCTGGGAGGCGCTCGGCGCCCATGTCTTGACCCATGAGGGCGCGGAGGGCGTGCATTTCGCAGTCTGGGCGCCCAATGCGCGGCGGGTCTCGGTCGTCGGCGACTTCAATTTCTGGGATGCGCGGCGCCATCCGATGCGGCGGCGGGGCGCGACCGGGGTCTGGGAGATCTTTCTGCCCGGCCTGGGCGAGGGCACGGTCTACAAATACGACATCCTGGGCGCAGAGGGACAGGGACTGCCGCTGAAGGCCGATCCGGTGGGGTTCGGGTCCGAGCATCCGCCCGCCAATGCCAGCGTCGTGCGGCGCATCGACCGGCGGCACTGGACCGATGGCGACTGGATGGAGGCCCGCGCCACGCGCCAGATCATCGACGCGCCGATCTCGATATACGAGGTTCACCTGGGCTCATGGCGGCGCGCCGAGGACGGCCGCCGCCCGCTCAGCTACCCCGAACTGGCCAGCGAACTGGTCGACTACGCGCATTGGATGGGCTTCACCCATATCGAGCTTTTGCCGGTCAGCGAGCATCCCTTCGACGGCTCCTGGGGCTATCAGCCGATCGGCATGTTCGCGCCAACGATCCGGCACGGCACGCCCGACGAGTTCCGCGGCCTCATCGACGCGGCGCATCGCAAAGGCCTGGGCGTGATCCTCGACTGGGTGCCGGGGCATTTCCCGACCGACCCGCACGGGCTCGGCCGATTCGACGGCACGGCGCTTTACGAACATGCCGACCCGAAAGAGGGCTTTCACCTCGACTGGAACACCTTGATCTACAACTACGGTCGAAGCGAGGTCGCCAATTATTTGATTTCAAATGCTTTATACTGGCTGGAGGAATACCATATTGATGGCCTTAGGGTCGACGCCGTGGCCTCGATGCTCTACCGCGACTACTCTCGGGCCGAGAGCGAGTGGGTCCCCAACGTCCATGGCGGGCGCGAGAACCTCGAGGCCATCGCGCTGTTGCAGCGGATGAACGTCACCACCTACGGCGAGGTGCCGGGCATCGTGACCGTGGCCGAGGAATCGACCGCTTTCGACGGCGTCTCGCGCCCCGTCGACAAGGGCGGGCTGGGCTTTGGCTTCAAGTGGAACATGGGCTGGATGAACGACACGCTCGACTACATCCAGCGCGAACCGATCCACCGCCGGCACCATCACCACCAGATGACCTTCGGCCTGCACTACGCCTATTCGGAGAACTACATCCTGCCGATCAGCCATGACGAGGTGGTGCACGGCAAGGGGAGCATGATCGGCAAGATGCCGGGCGAGGGGTCGGAGAAATTCGCCAACCTGCGCGCCTATTACGCCTTCATGTGGACCCATCCGGGCAAGACGTTGTTGTTCATGGGCTGCGAGTTCGCGCAGTGGGCCGAGTGGAACCACGACCAAAGCCTCGACTGGCACCTGACGGACGAGGCCCCGCATCGCGGCATGCAGATGCTGGTGCGCGACCTCAACCACCTGATGCGCGCGACGCCCGCGCTTTACCGCAACGACAGCCGCGCCGAGGGCTTCGCCTGGCTCGAGGCCGGCGATGCGGAAAACTCGGTCTTCGCCTATCTGCGGCGGGGCGGGGCGGGCGATCGCCAGATCGTCGTGGTGCTGAACTTCACGCCGGTCGAGCGTGTCGGTTACCGCCTGGGCTTTCCGGCACCGGGCCGCTGGCGCGAGGTGCTGAACACCGATGCCGGCGCCTATGGCGGCACCGACCGCGGCAATTACGGCGGCGTCGAGACCGAGCCCGTCGCCTGGCACGGTCAGGCGCAATCGGCCAATGTCACGCTACCGCCGCTTTCGGCGATCATATTCCAGCAAAGCTGACCCCCGGGGGAGGACATCCATGCGACCATCGGTGAACAGACGGCTTTCGAACCGGGCGATGGCCTTCGTCTTGGCGGGCGGGCGGGGCAGCCGGCTGAAAGAGCTGACCGACAAGCGTGCCAAGCCGGCGGTCTATTTCGGCGGCAAGGCGCGGATCATCGACTTCGCGCTGTCGAACGCGCTGAATTCGGGCATTCGCAAGATGGCGGTCGCCACGCAGTACAAGGCGCACAGCTTGATCCGCCACTGCCAGCGCGGCTGGAACTTCTTCCGTGCCGAGCGCAACGAATACCTCGACATCCTGCCCGCGAGCCAGCGCTACGACGAAGAGATGTGGTATCGCGGCACCGCGGATGCCGTGATGCAGAACATCGACATCATCGACAGCTACGACATCGACTACATCATCGTCCTGGCCGGCGATCACATCTACAAGATGGACTACGAGATCATGCTGCGCCAGCATGTCGAAACCGGCGCCGACGTCACCGTCGGCTGCCTGACCGTGCCGCGGATGGAGGCGACCGCCTTCGGCGTGATGCATGTCGACGAAAGCCACCGCATCACCGAGTTCCTGGAAAAGCCCAAGGACCCGCCGGCGGTCCCCGGCGATCCCGACCACGCGCTGGCTTCGATGGGAATCTACGTCTTCGACTGGGCGTTTTTGCGCGATCTTCTGACCGACGACGCGGGCGACATCAATTCCAGCCACGATTTCGGCCACGACCTGATCCCGCATATCGTCAAGGGCGGCAAGGCGGTGGCGCATCTGTTCTCGCAGTCCTGCATCATGACCGGGCTCGAGGAAGAGCCCTATTGGCGCGACGTCGGCACCATCGACGCGTTCTGGCGCGCCAATGTCGACCTGACCGACTTCACGCCGGCGCTCGACATCTACGACAACTCGTGGCCGATCTGGACCTATTCCGAGATCACGCCGCCGGCGAAGTTCATCCACGACGAGAAGGGCCGCCGCGGTAACGCGATCAGTTCGCTGGTGTCGGGCGGCTGCATCGTCTCTGGCTCGGAGATCCGAAATTCGCTGCTGTTCACCGGCGTGCGAACGCATTCCTATTCGACGCTGGAATACGTCGTGGCGCTGCCCTACAGCCAGGTCAACCGCCAGGCGCGGCTGAAGAACTGCGTGCTCGACCGCGGTGCCGACGTGCCGGCAGGGCTGGTCGTCGGCGAGGACCCGGACGAGGACGCCAAGTGGTTCCGCCGCACCGACGCCGGCATCGTGCTGATCACCCAGGACATGCTGGACGCACGCGCCGCCAAACTGGGATAACGTCTGAATGTCAGAGCTTTAGGACCCGTTCTTAATAAATGACTCGCCGCGTTCTATCTGTTGCCTCCGAGTGCGTGCCGCTGTTGAAGACCGGCGGGTTGGCCGATGTGGTGGGTGCGCTGCCGAAGGCGCTGGCAGAGCATGGCTGGCACATGCGGGTCCTGATGCCGGCCTATCCGGGGCTGGCGACGCGGCTCGGCAAACGGCCCAAGGCGCTCTGGCAGGACGCCGACCTCTTCGGCGGTCCGGCCAAGGTGCTGGGCGGCCGGGTCGAGGGGCTCGACATGCTTCTGCTCGACGCGCCGCATCTCTACGACCGGCCGGGCGGGCCCTATGGCGGGCCGGGCGGCGACCACGCCGACAACGATTTGCGCTTTGCCGCGCTGAGCTGGGCGGCGGCCGAGATCGCGCGCAATGGGCTCGCAGACGGCTGGACGCCGGATGTGCTGCACGCCCATGACTGGCAGGCCGGCTTCGCGCCCGCCTATCTGCGCTACGGCCCCGAGACCGCGGTCAAAACAGTGATCACCGTCCACAACATCGCATTTCAGGGCAATACCGGCGCCGAAAGGCTGGAGGCGCTGCGCCTGCCGCGCGCGCAGTTCACCGCCAAGGGGTTGGAATATTACGGCCATCTCAGCAGCCTCAAGGCCGCGCTGGTGACGGCCGATGCGATCACCACGGTCAGCCCGACCTATGCGCGCGAGCTGATGCGGCCCGAATTCGGCATGGGGCTGCAGGGCGTGATCGGCCAGCGCGCCAATGACGTCAGCGGGATATTGAACGGCGTCGATACCGAGGTCTGGTCGCCCGAGGCCGACCCGGCGATCCACGCCTATTCGGCCAAGAAACTCGGCGCCAAGAAGACCAACCGCGCTGCGCTGATCGACGAATTCGGGCTGGGCTATTTCGAGGGTCCGCTGGCGGTGCTGGTCAGCCGGCTAACCACGCAGAAGGGCATCGACCTGATCCCGGGGGCCTTGAGCGAATTCACCTGGCGCGGCGGGGCGCTGATCGTGTTGGGCTCGGGCGATCCCGTCCTGGAGGCGGCGATGCGGCGCGAGGCAGAGCTGAACCCGACCCGGATCGCGGTGCGGATCGGCTATGACGAGGCACTGTCGCACCGGATGTTCGCCGGCGGCGACGCGGTACTGGTGCCAAGCCGGTTCGAGCCCTGCGGCCTGACCCAGATGTACGGGCTGCGCTACGGCACGGTGCCGGTGGTGGCCGCGACCGGCGGGCTCAACGACACCGTGATCGACGCCAGCCCCGCCGCGCTGGCCGCCGGGGTCGCGACCGGGATCAAGTTCGCGCCTACCGACGCACTGGGGCTCGCCCAGGCGCTGCGCCGGCTGGCGGACCTATATGCGGACAAACGCACCTGGGCCCGGATCCAGCGCAACGGCATGAAGGCGCCGGTGGACTGGGCGCAAAGCTCTGGCCAATACGCTGCGCTTTATGCTTCTCTGGCGCCATGAGGGATTTGCGCGCGGACATCCCCGGCAAGCTGAAAGGCCACGCGCTGAGCGCCGGCCGACCCTATCCCCTTGGCGCCACCTTCGACGGCGAGGGAGTCAATTTCGCGCTGTTCTCGGCCCATGCCGAGCGGGTCGAGCTGTGCCTGTTCTCCGACGACGGCCGGCAGGAGCGTGCGCGCATCGCGCTGAAAGAGCGCGACGGCGACATCTGGCACGTCCATGTCGCGGGGCTCGGGCCCGGCACGCATTACGGCTACCGCGTGCATGGGCCCTACGCGCCGCAGGACGGCCAGATGTCGCCGTCGCGCTCTTTCAGCGCGATGCGCGCACGCTCCTGCCGGCCGTCGTCGGAG
>JASJCA010000051.1 GCA_030066215.1 Rhodobacter sp.
ACAGATAGTTTAACGTTAAACTATCTGTCGAACCGAAAGGCCCGACTCAGTGACCGACCAACGCCAGGACTCTTTCCGCCAGACTGCGCTCACCTATCACGAAACCCCGAAACCGGGAAAACTCGAGGTTCGCGCCACCAAGCCACTGGCCAATGGCCGCGATCTGTCGCTGGCCTATTCTCCCGGCGTGGCCGAGGCCTGTCTAGAGATCAAATCCGACCCCGCCAGCGCAAGCCGCTATACCGCAAAAGGAAATCTGGTGGCGGTGGTGTCGAACGGCACCGCGGTCTTGGGTCTGGGCGACATCGGCGGCCTGGCGGCGAAGCCTGTGATGGAAGGCAAGGCGGTCCTGTTCAAGAAATTCGCCGGAATCGATTGTTTCGATATTGAACTAAACGAATCCGACCCAGAGAAGCTCGCCGAGATCATCTGCGCTTTGGAACCCACATTCGGGGCGATCAACCTCGAGGACATCAAGGCGCCCGACTGTTTCATCGTCGAAACGCTGTGCCGCGCGCGGATGAATATCCCCGTGTTCCACGACGACCAGCACGGCACCGCCATCGTGGTCGGCGCCGCGGCCACCAACGCGCTGCGGGTGGCGGACAAGCGGTTCGAGGACATCAAGGTCGTCTCTACCGGCGGCGGCGCAGCCGGTATTGCCTGTCTCAACATGCTGCTCAAGCTCGGCGTCCGGCGCGAAAATGTCTGGCTCGTCGACCTGCACGGGCTGGTGCACGAAGGCCGGGCAGAGGACATGACCCAGCAGAAGGCCGACTATGCCCAGCCCGGCGGACCCCGGACCCTGGACGACGTCATCGAGGGCGCCGATCTGTTTCTCGGTCTGTCCGGACCGAATGTCGTCAAACCCGAGATGGTCAAGAAGATGGCCGCACGCCCGATCATTTTTGCGTTGGCCAACCCGGTGCCCGAGATCATGCCCGACGACGCCCGCGCCGCCAATCCCGACGCGATCATCGCCACCGGCCGGTCGGACACGCCGAACCAGGTCAACAACGTGCTGTGCTTTCCGTTCATCTTCCGCGGCGCGCTCGACGCCGGCGCCACCGAGATCAACGACGCCATGCAGCTCGCTTGCATCGATGCCATCGCCAGGCTCGCCCGCGCCTCGACCAGCGCCGAGGCCGCCGCCGCCTATCGCGGCGAAAAGATGACCTTCGGCCCCGATTATCTGATCCCCAAGGCGTTCGATCCGCGCCTGACCGGCGTCGTCGCCACCGCGGTGGCGCGCGCGGCGATGGAGACCGGCGTCGCCACCCGCCCGATCGCCGATTTCGACGCCTACAAAGCCAAACTCGACGGGTCGGTCTACCGCTCGGCGCTGATCATGCGGCCCGTTTTCGACGCCGCCGCCACCGCGGAACGCACCATCGTCTTTGCCGAGGGCGAGGACGAACGCGTGCTGCGCGCCGCCAATGCGATGATCGAGGAAACTACCGACCGCCCGATCCTGATCGGCCGGCCCGATGTCGTCGAAGCGCGCGCCGAACGCGCCGGCCTGCCGATCCGCCCGGGCCGCGATTTCGACGTGGTGAACCCCGAAAACGACCCGCGCTACCACGATTACTGGACCACCTATCACCTGTTGATGGAACGCCGCGGCGTCACCCCCGACCTCGCCCGTGCGATCATGCGCACCAACACCACCGCGATCGGCGCGATCATGGTGCATCGCGGCGAGGCCGACAGCCTGATCTGCGGCACCTTCGGGCAGTATCTGTGGCATCTGAACTACGTGGCACAGGTGCTCGGCACGCCCGATCTGAAACCGATCGGCGCGCTCAGCCTGATGATCCTCGAAGACGGGCCGCTGTTTATTGCCGACACCCAGGTCCATCCCGAACCGACGCCCGGGCAGATCGCCGACACCGTGGTCGCCGCCGCGCGCCACATCCGCCGGTTCGGGGCCGAGCCGATGATCGCGCTGTGTTCGCATTCGCAATTCGGCAATCTCGACTGCGACACCGGGCGGCGGATGCGCGCCGCGCTGGCGCTGCTCGACGACGCGCCGCGCGATTTCCCTTACGAGGGCGAGATGCATGCCGACGCCGCACTCGACGTCGTGCTGCGCGACCGGATCTTCCCCAGCAGCCGGCTGAACGGTCCGGCCAATTGCCTCGTCTTCGCCAATACCGACGCCGCCAGCGGAGTGCGTAACATCCTGAAAATGAAGGCAAACGGGCTAGAGGTCGGGCCGATCCTGATGGGCATGGGCAACCGCGCCCACATCGTCACCCCCTCGATCACCGCCCGTGGCCTGTTGAACATGTCGGCGCTGGCCGGCACGCCGGTCGCGCATTACGGTTGACGGCCCGCTTGAATTTGGCGAGACGAGCGCCGCCGGTCGGTTCGCGTGAACCGGCATGGCAACTGACGACAGCTACCGCCGATGGATGCCCTGAAATCTCTCAAAACAGCGCTTCGGCGCACGATCGTTCGGGCCGCGCCGGCCCTGCCCGCCTCGATCTCTGGGTCAGACTGGTACTTTCGCCTGTCCGGCCGGTTGCCCGCAGACACGTTGGGGGTCGTCGCCTTTCACCGGCTGCCCGACAATCAGAGCACATGCCCCATTTGCGGACAGCCCGGCATCACTCATGCGGCCCCGTACCCAAGCACGCGGGAACCGTTCCGCCAATGGCTCGTTTATTTCTGCACGAATTGCGGGACCGGCCACGTTCCGAATGCCGCGCATTTGCTGGAACATACCTTCGAGGGTGGCTTTTCCGACCGGCTGGTCGGCAACCGTTTGGTTCCGCCAGAGGACTATTTCTCGGACCGGGGTATGCAGGAGAACGCGAGTGGGTTTGCCCGGGCGGCCAGCCAGGCCAAGGCCTTGAAAAAGGCCGGGGCGCGCCTTGGCCGGGTGCTCGATTACGGCAGCGGCCCTGGCTACTTCTTGAAGGTCGCGGCGCCCGAGACCGCGTTTGCGATCGAGCCCGATCCGGACTCGGCGAAATATCTCGATTATCTCGGGGCAACCCGTCTGGACGAAGACGCCCTGGATGAGATGCAATTCGATGCGATCGTCGCGTCGCATGTGATTGAACATTTCACCGAGACCGACGTGGTGCGCAGGGTGGGCCGGATGGTGGCGGCGCTGGCGCCTGATGGCAGGCTTTTGATCGAGGTTCCGCAGGGCGGGCACTCACGGCTTCATCTGACGGCACGCGACGACCCGCACACATTGTTTTTCACCGCCGCGGGCTTGCGGGCGCTGGTCGAGCGGGCGGGCGGCCAGGTGGTGGCCTGTTTCGTTCGGTCGAAGGCAACGCATCAGGTGCGCGAGGACGCAATCTACCGGCCCGACCCCAATGACAGTTTCGCGTCAACGCTCGGTGGCGGTCTGACCGTAATCGCGCGCCCGAGCGCCTAGGCATTGCGCGGGACCACACCACGAACCGAGTGGTGTAGTTCGGCTGAGTTGCGCTTTGCGAAAGCTTGTCTGGGCGTTGCGTGACCCACTCTGCCCGCCAACCGGACTCCATCGCGGCCGCGCGCAGGCCATGTCCGCCGTAAAGGCCGCCGCGCAGCGTTGTCCAGATCGCGCTGACCGTTTCCGTTAACAGTGACCGGATAACGCAGCCCTGGCGCTTGCCCGACTGCCGCTGCCCCGCTATCACCCGCGCGACGCAGACGGAGGGCATACCATGGGATACAAAGAGGTCTACGAGGCTTGGCAGGCCGACCCCGAGGCGTTCTGGATGCAGGCGGCGGACGCCATCGACTGGGACCGCAAGCCGTCGAAGGCGCTTTTTGCCGACAACGCCCCGCTCTACGAGTGGTTCGTCGACGGCATGGTCAACACCTGCTGGAACGCCGTCGACCGCCACGTCGCCACCCGCGGCGACCAGGCCGCGATCATCTATGACAGCCCCGTCACCGACACCAAGGCGACCATTACCTATGCCGAGCTGCAGGACAAAGTCGCCAGGCTCGCCGGCGCGCTGCAGGCCCGCGGCGTGACCAAGGGCGACCGCGTCATCGTCTACATGCCGATGGTGCCCGAGGCGCTGATCGCCATGCTCGCCGTCACCCGCATCGGCGCCATCCATTCCGTCGTCTTCGGCGGTTTCGCTAGTAACGAGCTTGCCGTCCGCATCGACGACGCCCAGCCCAAGGCCATTCTCTCCGCCTCCTGCGGCATCGAGCCCGGCCGCGTCGTCGCCTACAAACCCCTCCTCGACGGCGCCATCGAGATGGCCGCCCACAAGCCCGATTTCACCCTGATCCTGCAACGCCCCCAAGCCGAGGCCGCTTTGCAGGACGGCCGTGATTTCGACTGGCGGGAGGCGGTGGCTGCCGCCGACCCCGCCCCATGCGTCCCCGTCGAAGGTAACCACCCGGCTTACATCCTCTACACCTCCGGTACCACCGGCCAGCCCAAGGGCGTCGTACGCCCGACCGGCGGCCACCTTGTGGCGCTCAACTGGACCATGAAGAACATCTACGACATGGAGCCCGGCGAGGTATTTTGGGCCGCATCCGATGTCGGCTGGGTCGTCGGCCACAGCTACATCTGCTACGCCCCGCTGATCCACGGCAACACCACCATCGTCTTCGAGGGCAAACCCGTCGGCACCCCCGACGCCGGCACCTTCTGGCGCGTGATCTCCGAGCATAACGTCAAAAGCTTCTTCACCGCGCCCACCGCCTTCCGCGCCATCAAGCGCGAGGACCCCAAGGGCGAGTTCCTGAAACCCTACGACATCTCCTGCCTGAAATACCTGTTCTTGGCGGGAGAACGCGCCGACCCCGACACCATCCACTGGGCCCACGACCTGCTGCAAATCCCCGTCATCGACCACTGGTGGCAGACCGAAACCGGCTACACCATCGCCGGCAACCCCGTCGGTATCGAACTTCTGCCCGTCAAGATCGGCTCCCCCACCGTGCCGATGCCGGGGCATGAGATCCACATCCTCGACGACGAGGGCGTTGAGCTGCCCGACGGAGAGCTCGGCGCCATCGCCGTCAAGCTCCCCCTGCCCCCGGGTACCCTGCCCGGCCTCTGGAACGCCGAGGAACGGTTCCGCAAGAGCTATCTCTCCAAGTTCCCCGGCTACTATGAAACCGGCGACGCCGGCATGAAGGACGAAGACGGCTATGTCTGGATCATGGCCCGCACCGACGACGTCATCAACGTCGCGGGCCACCGGCTCTCGACCGGCGGCATGGAGGAAGTCCTCGCCGCGCATCCGGATGTCGCCGAATGCGCCGTGATCGGCGTGACCGACCAGCTCAAGGGCCAGCTTCCCATGGGCTTCGTCTGCCTCACCAAGGGCGTCAACCGCCCGCATGACGAGATTGCCAAGGAATGCGTCAAGCTCGTCCGAGAGAAAATCGGCCCCGTCGCCGCCTTCAAGCTCGTCGCCGTCGTCGACCGCCTGCCCAAGACCCGCAGCGGCAAAATCCTCCGCGCCACCATGGTCAAAATCGCCGACGGCGCCGAGTTCAAACTCCCCGCCACCATCGACGACCCGGCGATCCTGGACGAGATCAGGGAGTCGGTGGGGGAGTTGGGGTATCCAGTGGCTTGATGTTGGCGTCCGACTAGGTTTGTTCATCCTTTACGCCGGGCTTCGCTTTAGGAGCCGCGTCCTGATCACGCCCGAAATGAACACTCAACTCGTTCTTCCCCGCCCTAACCAGTGCGCTAACCGGAACTCGTTTCCAGATGGCGAAGAGTACGAGGATCAGCAAGATTGCCAATGAAGCTAGTCCCAGTATCAGTGCTTCGCCCATCTCGGACCTCTGCTAGCGTTTCTTCACGGTTTGATAGAAGCGGGCCTCCGCGAGACCACATTTGGCAACCGAATAACTAGGTCCATACAACCTAGATACGGTTCCGGGGCTAAGGTTGTAATCGATCTCAGTTGTCGGGATGATGAGTGATCCGGCGAAGATGCTTGCCTCTCTTTCTTGGAGCGTATCAGTCCGTAGGTTTTCAAGGGATCCAGAGTCGTTGCGCGCAAACGCCTTGCCTGAACGAAAATGCAAAACCAGATGGCCGGTTTCGTGCGCTAGTACAAAAAGCGCACGTCTAAACTCCTCAGTTCCGGGCCTGTTCAACGCATCGTACACCCATTCCCGAAGGAAGAGGTGGCGTCCGCGATTGAACTTTGCGTATGCGACGACTTCACCCATACCTCGGAAGAAATCTTCACCCACAAACCAGTCGTATTTTGGGATCAGATCGTACAGTCGATCCAACAGCAATTCGGGATCGACTGCTTGGTTTACCGCCGCTACCTCTTTGCGGAAGTGACAGGCAGACTCGATGATCTTCACCTTTCGGGATTTTGATGGCTCATCCCTACGCCGCGGCGTCCGCATCTTCACAATCCTCGCTGTCCCCGACCGATAAGTCGCTAATTGCCTTTTGGATTTGGTCAGCGCCGAGACATTCTCTGTTCTCGATGAATGCCGCCAATAATTCTGCCTCATTTTCGTTCTCGATTTCGATCACAAAGCGCTTTTGGCTTTTTAGACCTGCGTGCCGGAGTAACGATCGCTGAAGCTTGTCGAGCTTGTAAAAAGCGGCCAATCTTTCGTACCACTCCTCCGGAACCGACTTTCTTCCGACCTCAACGTTGGTGAGAAATGCCGGCGTAACACCAAGGTGTTCAGCTACTTCACGCAACTTTAGGCCTCTCGTACGCCTGAAGGTGCTGTTCGCCTTCCCAAATTCTGTCCGCTCAACTTTCATAGCTTCCCTCCGCTGGTAAACTTACCTATCAAGGTATAGGCTGCCTGTCAATACCTATGGAACGCTGTTGCCATTGGCACAATATATAGCGGCAGTTCAGTTGGTTACCTTACCGTTGCAACGGCGGAATTTGTGACGCAGAACAACCTTGACCCACATCATACCCCCACCCCCGTTCTACCCCTACCCTCCCCTCCTCACCAGACAGGAGGACCAGATATGCCCGACGAGACCCCCAAGGACAAAAAGACCTGGAGCGAAGAGGTTGAGGTTTCCGCCGACAAGCTGATGGAGAAGGTCAAGGAATGGGCCGCCGAGGCGTCGGTGCGCCGGATCCGCGTCAAGGAGCCCGATGGCGACATCGCCGTCGACATTCCGCTGACCTATGGCGCGGTGGGCGCCGGTGCGCTGGTCATCGCCGCCCCGGTCCTCGCCATCGTCGGCGCGCTGGTTGCGTTTTTCGCCAAAGTGAAGGTCGAGATCGTGCGCGAAGAGGTCGAGGAAAAGGAAGAGGCCTGAGCGCCGTCGACCCGCGTTCCGGACACAGACCAGCGGCCCGGTCACTCGGGCAGCGATACCCGCCCCGCCGCAAAAGGGCGCGCCCCGGTGCGCCCTACCGATACCACTCCGACTGCTGCACCACTGCTTGCGAATATAGCAGCGCCCCCGGCGTTTTTGGATCGGTACCGCCCGCGATCGTCAGCGGCCCCCAAGGCTGCCAGCCGTTGTGGATCGCCGCTTCGACCTGGGCGCTGAGCCGGTCCGCCGCCTGGTCGGTCAGGATCTGGTAATGCGTGACATGAGGTTGGTGGGACATCGAACACCCTCCGGAAGACTGGGT
Source organism: Rhodobacter sp. (assembly GCA_030066215.1). Lineage (GTDB taxonomy): Bacteria > Pseudomonadota > Alphaproteobacteria > Rhodobacterales > Rhodobacteraceae > JASJCA01. The sequence goes on from JASJCA010000051.1 coordinate 7,569, forward strand.
TTGCCCTCTGCCTAGTCGATTCCGGTTAACACTGGATTTCCACGCGAATGCTGCACTGCAGTACCGACGCAATACCGACGTTTTACCGACGTTTTGCAGACGCCCGACATCGCGGCTTAGACGAACTGCTCTCGGATCAGCCGTTCCTCCAACCCGTGGCCCGGATCGAACAGCAGCCGGTGCCGCACCTCCGGCGCGGTGCGCACCTCGACCGACCGCACCCGGCGCACCGAGCGCGAGTCGGCGTCCGCCATCACCGGACGCTTGTCGGCCTCGAGCACATCGAACCGTACCGCCGCCGACATCGGCAACAGCGCTCCGCGCCAGCGCCGCGGTCGGAACGGGGCGATCGCCGTCAGCGCCAGCACATCCGACCCGATCGGCAGCACCGGCCCATGGGCGGAATAGTTGTAAGCCGTTGATCCTGCAGGCGTACTAACCAAGGCGCCGTCGCAGACGAGTTCTTCCATCCGAACCTTTTCGTCCACCGACACGCGCAGTTTCGCCGCCTGCGGACCGGCCCTGAGCAACGACACCTCGTTGATCGCCAGCGCCTCGGCGATTTGGCCGTCCACCGCCTCGGCGCGCATCCGCAGCGGATGGATCACCGTTTCCTCCGCCGCCGCGAGCCGTTCCAACAGCGCGTCGGCGCCATACTCGTTCATCAAAAACCCGATCGTGCCGCAGTTCATCCCGTAGACCGGCGTGTCCAAACGTTCGGTGCTATGCAGCGTCTGCAGCATGAACCCGTCGCCGCCCAGCGCCACGATCACCTCGGCCTCGACCTCAGGCACCGACCCGTAGGCCGCCGACAGTTCGGCCAGCGCCTCCTGCGCAATCTCCACCTCGCTGGCGGCAAAGGCAATTTTGCGGGTCTCCGCCATGGCCGTCAGAATGACGCCCGGGCCCGATTTGTCCAGCCAAGACGCACATGACGCCGCAGGGGTCGCCCCTGGGGCTTCCGCCCTCACCCACGATCGGGTAAGACCGCGCGCAATTCGCAACGGAGCCCGCCCTATGAACGCACCCCACCGCGACGACCGCTTTTTCACGCAGGACCTTGCCGATCGCGACCCCGAGCTATTCGGCGCCATCGACAAGGAGCTTGGCCGCCAACGCGACGAGATCGAGCTGATCGCCAGCGAAAACATCGCGAGCCTGGCGGTGATGCAGGCCCAGGGCGGGGTGATGACCAACAAATACGCCGAAGGTTACCCGGGCCGGCGGTACTACGGCGGCTGCCAGTATGTGGACATCGCAGAAAGTCTCGCCATCGAGCGCGCCTGCCAACTGTTCGAGTGCGGCTTCGCCAACGTGCAGCCGAATTCGGGCAGCCAGGCCAACCAGGGCGTGTTCCAGGCGCTGCTGCAGCCCGGCGACACGATTTTGGGCATGTCGCTCGACGCCGGCGGGCATCTGACCCATGGCGCGCGGCCGAACCAGTCGGGCAAGTGGTTCAACGCGGTGCAATACGGCGTGCGCGAGGCTGACCTTCTGCCCGATTACGACCAGATCGAGGCGCTGGCGAAGGAACACCGGCCCAAGATGATCATCGCCGGCGGTTCAGCGATCCCGCGCATCCTCGACTTCAAACGGTTCCGCGAGATCGCCGACATGGTTGGTGCATATCTGCTGGTCGACATGGCTCACTTCGCCGGCCTCGTCGCCTCGGGCCATTACCCCTCGCCCTTCCCGCACGCCCACGCCGCCACCACCACCACCCACAAGACCCTGCGCGGCCCGCGCGGCGGCATGATCCTCACAAATGACGAGGCTCTGGCGAAGAAATTCAACAGCGCGATCTTTCCCGGCATCCAGGGCGGCCCGTTGATGCATGTGATCGCCGCCAAGGCCGTGGCCTTCGGCGAGGCGCTGCAGCCCGGCTTCAAGCTCTACCAAGAGCAGGTGATCAAGAATGCCCAGGCGATGGGCGACCAGCTGGTTCAGGGCGGGCTCGACCTGGTCACCGGCGGCACCGACAGCCACCTGTTGCTGGTCGATCTGCGGCCCAAGGGGGTGAAGGGCAACGCGACCGAGACGGCCTTGGGCCGCGCCCACATCACGGTCAACAAGAACGGCATCCCGTTCGACACTGAGAAGCCGACGATCACCAGCGGCATCCGGCTGGGCTCGCCCGCGGGGACCACGCGCGGCTTCGGCGAGCCCGAGTTCCGCCAGATCGCCGATTGGATCGTGCAGGTGGTCGACGGGCTGGCGGCGCATGGCGAGGACGGCAACGCCGCGGTCGAAACCCGGGTCAAGGCCGAGGTGCTGGCGCTTTGCGCGAGGTTCCCGATCTACCCCACGCTCTGACGTGACAGTTCGCAACGGCGCGCCGCTTGACCGGCGCAGCACGCGTCAGATCGAGCGTGCCCTTGGCGACTGGATGCGGGCGCGGCTGCCGCATGGGCTAACCGAGCTCGTCATGTTCGTCCTCAAGCTCGGCTGGGCCAGCCTCTTCGGCGGCTTGATGCTGATCGGCATCATCGCCAGCAAATCCCTCTGGCCCGCCGACCCCGTCATCCACCGCTACGACGCCCTCTTCGCCTACGCCGTCGCCATCCAGCTCCTCTTCCTCGCTCTCCGCTTCGAGACGATCAACGAGGCTAAGGTCATTGTCCTGTTCCACCTCACCGGCACCGCGATGGAGTTCTTCAAGGTCCACGCCGGATCGTGGAGCTATCCCGAACCCGGCCTCATCAAGATCCTCGACGTGCCGCTTTTCTCCGGCTTCATGTACGCCTCGGTCGGCTCGTTCATGGCCCGCGCCATCCGGCTCTTTGAGATGCGCTTCACCCCCTACCCGCCGTTCTGGACGACCGTGCTGCTGGCCACCGCCATCTACGTCAACTTCTTCACGCACCACTTCCTGCCCGACATCCGCATCGCGCTATTCGCCGCCACCGTGATCCTCTACTTCCGCACCCGCGTCACCTTCCACATCGGCGACAACGACTACTGGATGCCCATGGTGCTGGCGGGTCTTCTCACCAGCTTCTTCCTCTGGGTCGCCGAGAACATCGGCACCCGCACGCAAACCTGGATCTACGCCGGTCAGTCAGAGTTCGACTGGGTCTCATGGTCGAAAATGGGCTCGTGGTACTTGCTGATTTACGTCAGCTTCGTCACCGTGACGCTGGTCTACCGCCACGCGCTGGTGACGGATCAGAGGTGACCGCCCGCCTTCAGCACCACCAATAGGCCGATCGCCAGGATCCCGAGGTTCACCGCATTCACCGCCAGAAACCCCAGGATCCGGTCCTTGTGCCGGTCCATCGGGTCGATGTTGTCCAGATACCGCTCGCATTGCCTGTAGGCCCGGTCGAGCCCTGCCGGATCGATCTGCCGCGACAGCTTCGGATGCCCCATCCGACGCTCCGCCTCCACAAGCTTCGCCGCCCGCCGCCGCACCCATTTCGGCAGCGACCGCCCGGCCTTCCGCAGCTTCGCCTCAAGCCCCCGCCCGCCAATCCCGAGCCGGTCCTCCATCAGCTTCGCCAGCCGCTCGGTGCGAGTGGTGATCGTGTCGTCCGCCATCATGGTCAGTCCCCCCTGGACGCAGAGAGTCATACCGCCGCACGGATCGCCTGACCAGCCCCAAGGCGTAGGGCGGGCTTCAGCCCGCCATCCCTAAATTCCACCGTAGGCTGCGCATTCATTGCGCACCGCCCCGGGATGCCACCAAAGCTCGCACGGCCCATCGGCTGCCCGCGGGATGCCGCAGCAACGGCTGACCGGCGCGTTTTCATGGTGCAAGGTACATCTTCCATTCGAGCGAAGCGCTTACGGCAACAAAGCGGCAGCCCACGGGGGCGGGCAGCCGCTGGGCCGGGGCGCCTTCGGCGTAGTTAACCCGGCCTGTCTAAGTCCCCACATCGCTCAAATTGCATTTCGCGCAGCATTTCGGATAGCGGCCGGCGGAGGATACAAAACACTTTGAACGCCCCAAAGGCGGCTGCGAAGCGTCGAAACGGTCACATTTTGTAGATTTGACACAGATGACAGAATTGAACTCAATCTGATATACAAATCGCGTACGTGAAAATCAGATCGGGATGCCCCAGTGTCACGAAGTCCATTTTTCATCGAGATACTGCAAAGCCGCATGCTATTTCTGTTTAGGGTGTTACCCGCTACTGGACTAATCTTAATAGTATTAAATGCAGCCTTCACATTCGAGTCTCGGTGGATGGACTGGTTTGACACATTTGGAGGTTTTGAGATAACTTTCTCTGATAGATACGCATTGGCACTAACCTTCTTGCTATTGGTAGCTTCCGTAACAATCGCCCTGCATTTAGCGTTTATCAACAGTGTAATTTTTGGGCCATCGAAATATATACACCCAATAAATCTTATAGACTTCTTCTGGTACTTGGGGGGTGCGTTTTTGGTGGCAGTGGCCTTGCATGAGTTTCATATTTCACAAATGGAAAACCAATATCAAATGGACCTTCGCGAAGAAGAGAGAATCCTTGAGTTCTTAAATCTACCCAGGAACGTAGAAAGAATGCGAGAATCTTGTGAAAATCTTGCAAAAATCTCTCTTACTGAGGAGGACCACAATTTCCAGTCTCGGCCTTGTGGGGCAACTCTAAAGGGAGTTGAGCCAGTTAGGTTGAATAAGCATTGCGGCGATATAGGAAAACACTTTTCAATGAGCGACAACCATTCGTTTTTCCCACAGACTGATAGTCGGCCAAAAAACGCCTCGAGGAGTCTCAACTACGTTCGAACGATCTGTGGGTACAATCATCTCCTAGACAAAACCGGAGATAGGATTCTCGAAAGGGGCGACATCATTGACCTCTCCAAATCTGAATTTGGCGTTGATCAGTTTGTGTCACTGAATTTTCTTTTCTCACTTCTTATTGGCCTGAAGCTCTTGAAAACAAGTTGCGGAGTATTCCCCAAAGCTCTGAAACTTCCAGAGCCAGACAACACGAACTTCACTCGGTTTTTCTAGTATATAGGTTTCACGGGTCCTCCGTGCTGGGTTCACTTCTAATCTGATTTGCACCTTTGATTGCTCTTTGCATTCACCCGTCCGTCGACCTCCGCTAAACCCACCCCATGCTCAACACCGTCCTCACCGGAGACCGCGGCGACCGGCCGCCGCTGCTCATCGCCCACGGGCTCTTCGGCTCCGCTCGGAACTGGGGCGTGATTGCAAAGCGGCTCAGCGACACCCGCCAGGTCGTCACAGTCGATATGCGCAATCACGGCGACAGCCGCTGGGACGACGCCCATGACTATCCCGGTCTGGCCAAAGACCTAGCGGAGGTGATCGACGCCCATGGGGGACGCGCGGATGTGGTCGGGCATTCCATGGGCGGCAAGGCGGCGATGGCGCTGGCGTTAAGCCATCCCGGGATGGTCAACCGGCTCGTCGTGGCCGACATCGCGCCAGTCGCCTACAGCCACAGCCAGGCGCATCTGATCCGCGCCATGCGGCAGGTCGATCCGACGGCGCTGGAAAAACGCTCCGACGCGGATGCCGCGCTGGCCCGGGACATCCCCGACCCCGCCACCCGCGCCTTCCTGCTGCAATCGCTGGACCTGAAAGAGAAACGCTGGCGGCTGAACCTCGACGTGCTCGAGGCCGAGATGCCGAAGATCACCGGCTGGCCCGGCCTCGACGCAGAGGCCGGCGTCCCCACCCTGTTCCTCTCCGGCGGCGCCAGCGACTATGTGCAGCCAGAGGCGCGCAATGAAATTAAACGCCTGTTCCCCGCCGCTCGCCTCGCAAAGATCCCCGGCGCCGGCCACTGGCTCCACGCCGAAAAGCCCCGCGAATTCGAGGCCGCCCTCCGCGCATACCTCGACGCAGCCGGCTGACCCCGCGCCGTACCCTTCGACCTTGCCACCCCGGCGCCGGGTGTGCTTAGTTTTTCCAAAGCCAGACCCAGGAGGCGCCCATGCTCCGCCCGCTCACCGCTGCCCTGCTGCTCGCGGCCATGCCCGCGACAGCGGAGGACACCTACCTGTGGAAGACCGTCGGCGATTGGGACATCTCGATCGATCCGACGATCGATGACGGATGTTATGCCGTGGCCACCTGGAACGGTGGCACCGTCCTGCGCATCGGCCGGAACCCGGAAGAAAACAACTTCTACTTCCTGATCGGCAACAACAAATGGGCGTCCCTCGAGCCCGACGAGCCCTACGACATCGAAATCCAGTTCGGCAGCCGCGCGCCGTGGGAGGTTTCGGCCACCGGGCTTCAGTTCAATCCCGGCGAAACTGTCTATCTGCATGCCGAGAGCACCAAGATGGACTTCGTGCGCGAGTTCCAACGGGCGCTGAACATGAAGATCAGCTATCAGGACAAAGAGATCGACAACCTCAAGCTCACCGGGTCGCGGCGAGCCTGGGACGAGGTCGAAAATTGCCAGCGCGAGGTCGCCGCCCGCGGCGCCGGGAATGCGGCTGATCCCTTTGCGACGCCGTCGGGCAGCGGCAAGAGTTCGCGGGCCAAAGACGATCCATTCGCCACGAATTGAGCGCGGCGGCGTCGCGCCGGGTCGGCGATCAATCCGGAGATCGAGGCGCGTCTAGAGCCATCGGTCCCGCCTATGGTTACTCCTGCACCCAAGCGAAGTGCGCACTTTGGTACGGTTGCTTTGGCCTTTCCCGAGAAATTTGGTTTGGTCTGGAGCGGTCGCTGTTCTTCGTCCCGCAACCGAGTCACGCCACCGATCAAGCGTCCCGCACGGCGTCAGCCCCGGATCGGGTCGAGCCCCACCGAAGGAGTAGGCTCATTGCGCTGAACCGCTTAAATTCGTTGCAAAAAATGTGCTTTGAAGAAACCGCGACATGACATGGGAGCCGCCGACCTTCGGGGCTGGGCGCGATCCTTTCGCGCAATTCGGTCGTCGGTTCTCTGAGAGCCTCGAATGGTGGCGCGGGCATTGCACCAGCAAATACGGGCGGCCACATCTCGTCTTAGCGCAGAGACCACCCATAGGCCTGACACCGGGTCTCTCCAGTCCCATGCCCTGGTCGAACAGGCTGAAGATTTGGGGCCGCCCGCAGGCCACGCCAATCACATCCCCGGATCAACGCCCTCGTCGATTGCGCCACCGGCTTCGATCCAGTCCTTCAATCCGCCAAGGTTGAAAACCCGCTCGAACCCCATGTCCAGCAAAAGCTTGCCCGCCAAGGCGGCCCGCCCCCCGGACGCGCAGTAGAGCACGATCGCGCGGTCGCGGCGAAATTCAGCGTCATGGAACGGCGAGGCCGGATCAGCCCGAAACTCCAGCATGCCGCGGGGCACGTGATGGCTGCCATCGGCCCGCCCCATGCGCTCGAGTTCCGGGGCATCGCGCACGTCGAGCAGCAAGGCGCCGTCGTCGATCAGCGCCTGGGCGGCGGCGGTGTCGATGCGCTCGACTGCGGTATTGGCGGCGGCGAGCATGTCCTTCAGGGTCAGGGTCATTGGGGGTCTCCTTCGCGTTGCACGCTAGCGCCCCTGGACCGCGAGGTGAAGGCGCCGTCTGGCCTTTGGCGCACGGGCAGGTCAGTGCTATCATGCGACGATGACATGGCTTCAGGCGATCGCACCAAGACAGGGTCAATGGATGGGAACGGCGGCACTGGCGTGCCTGGCGCTTTGCAGCGGGTCGGGGTCCGCGGCGGCCGGTGAAATCTCGATGGGCCCGCGTTTGGTGGACGCCACCCAACTGAGCGTTGCAGAGCTGTTGTCCATGGCGGCGGAAGAGCGGACCAACGCCTCCTGGCTGAAGTGTTGTGACTGGGGCGGGCCGGGCTGCACCGCCGAAGCGAAACCGGAACCGCAATCGGCCAAGCCGCGCGACATGTCGCTTGGGATAACGCGCGTAAACTCAGACGAATAACGCTAGATATGTGGCTAATTTGCTGCAAATTAGTCCAAATATCGCGATGTTGCCGAAATCTCGTGGCAACTTGGTTTGTTGCCTCGACATCTGGTTGATTTGCGGTGCCGTGCGGTGTTAAGCGTGCGCGCACAGGTGCAAAGGACGCGGTACGCATCGACTGACGGCGGGGCTCGGCTGACAGCAGACGAGCCCCGTTTTTCGGTATCGGGGGCGCCTTTAGCGTCGGAGTAAGTTGCTGTGGTGCAATAGGAAAAGGCGCCAGGTGCTCAGACGCGGTCCTCGCATCGGGCCTTGCGGCCCACCCTGACGCCTTCCTGAACGGTTCGGTCCCGAAGGGCCTCCCTGTTCATGTTGCTCCAGCCCTTGCGGGCCTTCGCTGCCAGTCCGGATCTAGGACCCTTCCCAGCCGGCCACCCCGAACCTTGCGGCCCGTTGCAGCCCGCCGCGTCCGTGTCTTGCGACCTTCCGCAGCCCGCTCCGGCCTTCAGCGCCCGGTCCCTCCAGCTCCGAAAAGCCTTTGGTTCCAGCCCCCTATCCTTTTCCCCTCGACCGGTTCGGTCCAGATCCGAAGACCCTTCCCGTACCTGTTTCGGCGTCCAGGGCGCCTTTGCGTCCCGCTCCGGTTCCGAGGAACCCTTGCGTTGATCCGACTGTTACAATTGGCGGCCGCTCCCGCAATGGGAAATCACAAACGGATCAAAATTTCTTGGGGATAAGGTATTGAATTTCAACGGGAAAAGCCGGTGGATAAGTCGATTTTCTCAGCCGGAACGTGGGGTTGCGGGCTGAGTGAAGGCAACGCATTCGTGACAGGCTTTGCGCCGGGTTTTTGACCGTTTGTTAACCGCGAATCCGTCGGGCGGGCCGAATCGGGGTGGGAATCGGGTGTCTGTAGAACGTCGGTATTACGTCGGTATCGCGTCGGTGCGAGTCCAGGCGGCAATCCGGCAGGGGCGCCTCACGCCGCCGGCAGGCCCTTGCGCAGCACCTCGAGCGCCAGAACCAGCCAGGCCGCCCAGGCCACGGTGAAGATCACGGTGCGCAGCATCAGCTGCTTGATCCCCGCGATGAAGACCAGCGCATGGGCGAGGCGGGCCCAGAAGAAGATCGCGGCGCAGGCGGCTGTGAGACCGGTGTGGATGCCGAGGACATGGGCGACCAGAACGACGGCGGCAAAGATCGAGAAGTTCTCGACCATATTCAGATGCGCCCGGTTGGCGCGCGTGGCCCAGTCGGCCAGCGGGCTGGTGGGCAGGGTGACGTAATCGTCGGGCTTCAGAGTGCCACGGGATTGCACCTGGCCGAGGACGGATGGGATCCAGAGGACACCGGCCAGAAGGGCGGTGAGCAGGAGATAGGTGAGTTCGGCGGTCATTTGCACGCTCCGTTATTTAACCGATGTCAAAATTAACGGAGCGAGGCGGATTTGTCGAGGGGAGACGCTCAGCCGCCCGCGAGCTTCTTCGCGACGGTCCAGGACACCGGGAAGGCGGCGACGAAGCCGATGACGGCGGAGACGAGGATTGGGACGGTGGTGTCATAGCCCATGGTGAGGGCGACGATGACGGCGGAGCCGGCAACTGTGGAGCCGAGGAAGATGTGGAAGATGAGCATGAGCGGGAGAATGGGGTGTCTCCGGGATTGGTGGGTGTTGGAGACATATTAGCGGGTTGGAATGTGTTTGGGTTTGATCGGGGTCAAATTGGTGCGGGTGTCTAAACCCTCTGCGGGGTCGCGCAGACTAAACAGGCTGGCAACAACTTGCAAACGCATGCAAATTCCGCTACACAATCGTCACATTCAAAAAATCAGTTTCGACATCCTATGCTTTTTCCATTGCGATCAATTAGACGGGCTTCGTGTGGGATAAAGGGGAAAGCGCGTTGGATAATGAGGAGGAATTCGTTACCGAACTGAACGAGGTGTTCGATTCGGTTTTCGCGGTGATACAGTCTGAGAATGGCGAGGATATCCCCGATGTTCTTTACCACTATACAACGGTCGATGCGCTAATTGGAATTTCAAAAGGGAAGAAGATCTGGGCGTCGAACACTCGGTTCTTGAATGACGCAAAGGAATTCGAATTTGGCCGCGAAATCGGGACGGATTCGATAAAATCCATACGATCGGCAACAGATCGAGAGACCGAAGTTCTAAAGAATCTGTTTTGCAATCAGATATTAGAAACACTGAGGCCAAACTCAGAAATACAGAACACTTATGCCACTTGCTTTTCACCGAATCCAGATCAACTGAGTCAATGGCGCGGGTACACTGCCAAGACCGGAGCGGTTTGCATAGGATTTCGAACGGAGCTACTGCGTGACTTGACCACACGAGGTCCAATCTCGGTTTCCTACAACGCAGATTTATTCGCAAGGTGCTTTGTCGATCTAGTCGAGAGGTACCTCTCGCTATTTGAGAAGTACTTTCGAGCCAACAATCAAGTAGAGATCTGTCAGATCTTAAAAGAAGTTTTTGCAGCAAACTTCGCAATTATGACTTCATACTTTAAACACCCGGGTTTTAAGGAAGAATCCGAGATACGAATTGTCTTCGAGAGTTGGCAAGAGATACATGGAGTAGAATTCCGATCAAATAGCGGACTAATCGTGCCGTACGTCGAGGTTGACCTAGCGTCAATTTCGGACGACTTCATCGTTGAGGTAATTGTTGGACCCACCAATGACCCCTCATTAATGACGTCAAGTGTCACAGAGTTCTTGAAGTTGATGGGAAAGCATGACATCCAGCTGCGCACGAGCGAAATTCCCTACAGAGTCGCAATAGGATAAGCCAAATGCGTGCCACGCTGCTTGAGAATGTGAAGGCCGGACAGGCGCTGCCTGCGAAGGTTCTGACACATCCGACTTTCAAGCGAAATCCACCTGACTACAAGATCCAATTGTTTTTGAACAGCAGGATCAACGGTAATGCGCGATATATTCTCTCGTTCTATGTACGGGTTGTTGGCGCGAATGACCCATCGCACTTGAGCACTGCGCTTCGTGAGTGCGAGTTTCGTAAAGGTTGCAAATTTGTCGATGGCAAGCATCTTCCTGAAATAAAGGCAGTGATGCTTTATGCATCCGAAGAAGTATTTGGAAACGTGTCAGCTCGACTCAGAGCATTATTCGCTGAGCATGACGTTTATGACGCGGTTGCGTTTGATCACTTCGTGCAGTATTCCAAATCTGAGGATGGGCGTCTCTTTTGATGCGATGCGTTGCGAGAGGAACTGTCTCTTAGGAGAAACTCTTCGTATTGATCATGTGATCGCAGCCTGTCATGTATGGGCCGACGCGACTGGCACGCGATCAATACGGAAGGCCAGATTAGACCTCCAGCGATTCCCGGATGCCCGGCGCTTAATTTGACTAACCGTCCATTTTCAATGCACTTATGAAGGCGGATTGCGGGATTTCCACTTTCCCGAACTGACGCATCTTCTTCTTACCGGCCTTTTGCTTGTCGAGCAGTTTCCGCTTCCGGGTGGCGTCTCCGCCGTAGCACTTGGCGGTGACGTCCTTGCGGAGGGCGGCCAAGGTCTCTCGCGCGATCACTTTGCCTCCAATCGCGGCCTGGATCGGGATCTTGAACATGTGGCGGGGGATCAGGTCTTTGAGTTTTTCGACCATGGCGCGGCCGCGGGTTTCGGCTCGGTCTCGGTGGACCATGATGGAGAGTGCGTCGACGGGTTCTTCGTTGACCAGGATTTGCATCTTGACGAGGCTGTCCTCGCGGTAGCCTTCCATCTGGTAGTCGAACGACGCGTAGCCCTTGGTCACCGATTTCAGCCGATCGTAGAAGTCGAAGACGACCTCGTTCAGCGGCAGGTCGTAGACCACCATGGCGCGGGTGCCGGCATAGGTGAGGTCGAGCTGGATGCCGCGGCGGTCCTGGCAGAGTTTCAGCACGTCGCCGAGGTAGTCGTCGGGCACCAGGATGGTGGCCTTGATCCGGGGCTCCTCGATATGGCTGACATGGGTGAGGTCGGGCATGTCGGCGGGGTTGTGAAGCTCGCGCATCGTGCCGTCCTTGAGGTGGACGTGGTAGATGACGGACGGCGCGGTGGTGATCAGGTCGATATCGTACTCGCGTTCGAGCCGGTCGCGGACGACCTCGAGGTGGAGAAGGCCGAGAAAGCCGCAGCGGAAGCCGAAGCCGAGGGCGGCACTGGTCTCCATCTCGTGGCTGAAGCTGGCGTCGTTGAGGGCGAGTTTCTCGATGGCGTTGCGGAGGTCTTCGAAATCGGCGCTGTCGACGGGGAAGAGGCCGCAGAAGACCACCGGGACTGAGGGCGCGAAACCGGGGAGCGGGTCCTTCGCCTGGGCTTTCTCGTGCGTGATGGTGTCGCCGACCTTGGTGTCGCGGACCTGTTTGATGCTAGCCGTGAGGATGCCGATCTCGCCGGGGCCGAGTTCGGGGATGTCTTGCATCTGCGGTTTGAGGACGGCGAGCTTGTCGATGCCGTAGGTGGCGCCGGTCTGCATCATGCGGATGCGGTCGCCCTTGCGGATCACGCCGTCCATGACGCGGATCAGGACGACGACGCCGAGATAGGGGTCGTACCAGCTGTCGACGAGCATCGCCTTGAGGGGGGCGTCGCGGTTGCCTTCGGGGGCGGGGAGGCGCTGGACGATTGCCTCGAGGACGTCGGGGATGCCGAGACCGGTCTTGGCGCTGATCTCGAGGGCCTCGGAGGCGTCGATGCCGATCACGTCCTCGATCTGCTCGCGCACACGGTCAGGTTCGGCGGCGGGGAGGTCGATCTTGTTCAGGACCGGCACGATCTCGTGGTCGGCGTCGATGGCCTGATAGACGTTGGCCAGCGTCTGGGCCTCGACGCCCTGGGTCGCGTCGACGACCAAGAGCGAGCCCTCGACGGCGCGCATCGAGCGGCTGACCTCGTAGGCGAAATCGACATGGCCGGGGGTGTCGATGAGGTTTAGCACATAGTCCTGCCCGTCGGCGCCGGTGTAGTCGATCCGGACGGTGTTGGCCTTGATGGTGATGCCGCGTTCGCGCTCGATATCCATCGAATCGAGCAACTGCTCCTGCATGTCGCGGTCCTTCACCGTGCCGGTCGATTGGATCAGCCGGTCGGCCAGCGTCGACTTGCCGTGGTCGATATGGGCGACGATGGAGAAATTGCGGATATGCGCGAGGTCGGTCATGCTGGGGGATATCGCGCCCGGACCGGGGGGCGTCAAGCCGAATAGGATAGGGCCCCATGCTGGAACGACAGACCTTTCGGATCGACCAGATCTACGTGCCGGCGAAGCGGGCCAAGACGCTGGACCCGGCGAAAGTGGCCGCGTTGGCCGAGGACATCCTGGAGAACGGCCAGAAGGTGCCGATCCGCTTGCGCGCCGGCAAGGGGCGGTATGTGCTGCAGGAGGGCCTGCACCGGCTGGAGGCGCTGCGCGCGCTCGGTGAGGAGACGGTGGAGGGGTTTCTGGCGCAGGCGCGGTTGCGGTGAAGGTAGCCAAGTGAACGCGCAGAATTTGTAACTGATACGATTTGAGGCTTCAAAATTCTCACTCGCTTCAAAATTTGCATTTTGATTACGTTGTCCCAAGGAGTTATTATGACGATTATAAAAAAAGCCATCAAATTGAGAGTTCGCTTATAGGATGGGAGACAAAATAGACATAAAAGCAGCCTATATCGCGCTGTCTTGTAAGGATTTGCCGAACCATTCAGATCTTGGCTGGATCCCTGCTTACGCTAGAAAGGTTATAATTGGGCGACATGCGCTGAGGCATCTCTCATTTCATGATTTTTTTGATTTTGCAGCGCCCATTTTTGATTCACTTACGTTAGCGATATTTCGGTTGTGCTTGATGTCGCAAATCCCATCGTCCGAAACAAAGAAACGCCTTTCGGCATCATATTCGCCTACTAACCGGCCAATCGAGTACTATTTGGGTTTCTCCCGGAGTTTTCGAAGGAGCGCTCTGAAAACTTCATTTAGAGGAGATGGAACTTATTTTCTAAACGGAAGAGATAGATTAATCTATTGGGATCAAGACTCGGAAGCCACATCTGAAATTTGGAAATATCTAATTTCAGAAATTGACTCTGCTAAAGTCATTAGGGGAAAAGGGAGTGCGGATGAGGCTATTTTGTTTGCCGATCAATTATCAGGAGTGGGAATATGGGGGCCGAACACGCCCGAAGGTCTGAAAATATACTCCCGCGGCTTAATAGAGAAACTAAAAAGTGCTTCAGAGGTTTGGTCCTTCTGGCGCGAGTGGTACCAAGGGTTTCTCGATGGCAAGCCGCTCGATTGGGAGTTGCAGCGGCGGGTGGCGCTGATCCCGGATGAGGATTGGGAGAAAGGCCCCGCCCATATCGCCGGGAAGATCGAAGAGATCAAAGCGGCGTTCCTGGCCGAGAAAGCGCCGCTGGCCGAGACGGTCGAATTCAACGAAGAAACGGCCAAGTTCCACACCGTCCCGCGCGAGATCGCCAAGCCGGACCTCCTCGGCGCGACACTGTCCCAGGTCGAGGATGCGCTGGACGATGTGCTGGCGGACCAAACCAACGGGCTGCATGACAGATCGCGCGAGGTGCGGGTGCTGCGGCGGACGGTTGCGAAATACGGCAACGACCCGCAGCGGATCGAGATGGATTTCACCTCAGTCCATGCCGGGCTGACGCGGCAGATCGTGGTCGGCGAGTTGCCGGCGAGCGAAGAGAACCTCGGCCTGCAGCGGGCGCTGGAGGAAGGCGCGCAGGCGATCCGGGCGACGCATGACGACGTGGCGGAGAACCGACGTATTCTGGAGAACCAGAAGCTCAAGGAGATGAGCGGCGACCAAATGGCGGTTCTGGCCGAGGCCAAGCCGCTGCTGCTGGACATTTCCGAAGGCGCAATGCACGAGGATTTTGGTGCGGATATCGATGTCATCGTCGAGGATCGCATTCCCCTGCCCTACGGCCCGGACGACCGCGACCCGATCCTCGCCGAATACAACGAAACGATCCGCACCCTGTCGCGCGTGGCCAATATCGGCGTGTTGCTGCGCCAAGTGCCCGAGATCATCCACAAGATCGATGGCAGCGCGGGATACAAAGGCGCTCGGATCCTTGCGACGATTGGGGCGATCATTGGGATCGGAATTGCTTTGTTCTGAGTGGGTTGGCGACGGGGGCTTCTCGACGCTGCGCAATTGCGGGGTCCAAAAACCACCGAGCGAAACATGTTTCCGTTTGCGTCGCTTCCGGCAGATGTTGCCGGTGTGAAGATTGAAATTGCCCAATCGAGGCCGCCTGGGATGACGGCCCGGGCTGCCCAGCTCAACCCGCGTGGTACTTCGCGTCCAGCGCGTCGATGGAGGCGACGTTGGGGGCGGAGGGGCCTTCGGGGTCAAAGCTCAGCGGCAGCCAGGCGGCGACGATGGATTTGGCGAGCTCGGGGCCGATGACGCGGGCGCCCATGGTGATGATTTGGGCGTCGTTCGACAGCGCGGCGCGTTCGGCCGAGTAGGTGTCGTGGGTCAGCGCGGCGCGGATGCCGGGCACCTTGTTGGCCGAGATCGAGACCCCGATGCCGGTGCCGCAGACCAGTACCGCACGGTCGTGGCGGCCGGCCAGAACCGCTTGCGCCACCCGCTCGGCCAGATCGGCATAGCGCTCGCCTTCCGGCCCCCGGCTGAGATCCGAGACCTCGAGCCCCGCCTGCCGGCCGAAATGTGCCGTCAGCGCCGTCGCCAGCGGTTGCCCCGCACCGTCGCCCGCGATCGCCAGTCGCATCCTCGCCTCCCGCTTGCCTTTGCCGCCGGTTCTACCCAACATGGATCGAAACGGCAAAGCGGGGGAAGCATGACCCAGTTCATCAACGCCAAGGAGGCGCTGGTGCCCGAGGCGCTCGACGGGCTGTTGCGCACCGGGGCCGGTCGGCTGGCGCGACTCGACGGCTATCCGCATATCAAGGTGGTGGTGCGCGACGACTGGGACCGGTCGAAGGTGGCCCTGGTCTCGGGCGGCGGATCGGGGCACGAACCGGCGCATGCGGGCTTCGTGGGCGAGGCGCTGCTGACCGCGGCGGTCTGCGGCGAGGTCTTCGCCTCGCCCTCGGCGGAGGCGGTGCTGGCGGGGATCCTGGCGGTGACCGGCGAGGCGGGCTGCCTTCTGATCGTCAAGAATTATACTGGCGACCGGCTGAATTTCGGGCTGGCGGCGGAGCGGGCGCGGGCCTTGGGCCGCAAGGTGGCGATGGTGGTGGTCGACGACGACGTGGCGTTGCCCGATCTGGCGCAGCCGCGGGGCGTGGCCGGCACATTGTTCGTGCACAAGATTGCCGGGGCCCTGGCCGAGGACGGCGCCGATCTGGCCGCCGTGACCCGGGCCGCCGAGCGGGTGATCGACGACGTGGTCTCGATCGGCATGTCGCTTGACACCTGCACCATCCCCGGCGTGCAGAAAGAGGACCGGATCGGCCGCGGCAAGGCCGAGCTGGGGCTTGGCATCCATGGCGAGCCGGGGGTCGAGCAGGTCGATTTCGACGGTGCGCGCGGCGCGATGGAGATGGTGGTGGACCGGCTGGCGCCGCGGCTCGGCTCGGGGCCGCATGTGGCGCTGTTGAACAACCTCGGCGGCGCGACGCCTTTGGAGATGTCGGTTCTGGCCGAAGAGCTCTGCCAGTCGCGGATCGGGGCGCGGATCGGCCACCTGATCGGGCCGGCGCCGCTGATGACGTCGCTCGACATGCACGGGTTCTCGCTGTCGCTGTTGCCGGTGTCGGAGAGCCAGCTTGCGGCGCTGCGGGCGCCGGTCGGGCCGGCGGTGTGGCCGGGCTGCCAATCGCTCGGCGCGCCCAGGGTGGCGCCGATGCCCGACGGGATGGCGCCGCCCGATTACGCTGCCTCGGAGGATGCCGCGATGCGCCGGCTGATCGCGGATGCCTGCGCGGCGCTGATCGGGGCCGAGGCCGATCTCAATGCGCTCGACGCCAAGTCGGGCGACGGCGACACCGGCGCGACAGTGGCGACCGCGGCGCGGGCGCTGGCGGCGGCGCTCGACCGCTTGCCCCTGGCCGATCCGGCGGCGCTGATGCGGGCGGTCGGGGCCGAGCTTGGCCAGACCATGGGCGGGTCGTCGGGGGTGCTGCTGGCGATCTTCTTTTCGGCCGCAGGTGAGGGCGCGGCGGCGGGGTTGCCCACGGTGGAGGCGCTGAAAGCCGGGCTCGACCGGATCCAGCAGGTCGGCGGCGCGCGGCCCGGCGACCGCACCCTGATTGATGCGCTGCTGCCGGCATTGGAGGCCCTGCCCCAGGGGATCGACACCGCCGCCCGCGCCGCACGGGCAGGCGCGGATGCCACGGCGGCGATCACGCGGGCGCGCGCCGGCCGGGCGAGCTATGTCTCGGCGGCAAACCTCGAGGGCCACAACGACCCCGGCGCGGAAGCGGTGGCGCGGCTTTTCGAGCACCTGGCGGCGGGGTGAACTGGAGTTTGAGCTTGGAGCGTCGGTTGGGACTTGTCCAGTGACGTAGTTGCGGCGCAAGCGGGTCTGAACAGACGTCGAAATCTTGCCGGAAGCGCGGAATCAAGGCCGCAGGCCGCCGCGCCATCGCCGACCCGCCCCGTTGGGGCGGCGATTGGTCCAGACCTGCGCATCGCTCGATGCACTACGGACTCGACAACCATAAAGCACAACCGAACAAACGTCTGATCGCCGCCCCGCGGGTCGGCGACGGCGCGGCTCATCTCTACGGTTTTAAGCTACGCGTGAGGTCAAATCACGCTGCCCACCGTGCCGCCCATTCTCCCGGTCGCCCTCACGGCGCCGCATCACCGCCCAGCGGGACCCGGTGCAGATAGGCGTCGGCGTTGACGGTCACCTGGCCCGCACCGATGGTCACGATACCGTAAGCCGGCGGCTCGGCGCTGTAGGGTGTCCCGGTGGCCTTGCGGGTCACCGGCACCTGGTGGCTGGTGCTCGGCAGGCAGGTGCAGGGCAGCCCGCGCCAGTTCACATAGAGATGCCGGTGCACGTGGCCGAAGAAGACATGCCGGATGTCGCGGCCATGGTCCAAGGATCGCTGCAGCTCTGCGGTGTCCGACAACCGCAGCCGGTCCATCCGCGGCAGGCCGATCTCGAACGGCGGGTGGTGCATGACGATGAAGCTCGGAGCGTCGCCGATCGCATCGAGCTCGGCGGCCAACCAGTCGGCGCGGGCGGCGCAATACGCGCCCTCGGCCGCGCCGGGTTTGACTGTGTCGAGGAACAGGAATGCGCCGGCCTCGGTGTCGTGGCGGAATTGCACGAAACCGTTGGCGTCGGTCGGATGTCCGCCGAAGACGCCCAGGAACGCCGCCCGGTCGTCGTGATTGCCGAGGATCAGGAAGGTGCGCAGGGGGAAGGCATCGAGCCGGTGTTTCAGCCAGGTATAGGTCTCGGTCGCGCCGTCATCGGTCAGATCGCCGCTGATCACCGCAAACGCCGCGTCGCCGTGCCAGCGAGCGATATCGTCGAGGCAGGTAGACAGCCGC
The DNA here is from genome assembly GCA_030066215.1 of Rhodobacter sp. Lineage (GTDB taxonomy): Bacteria > Pseudomonadota > Alphaproteobacteria > Rhodobacterales > Rhodobacteraceae > JASJCA01. Next base: position 25,930 of record JASJCA010000051.1, read on the forward strand.
TTGGCGGGGTCGAGGCCGTGGAGCACCTGCCCGGGCCGGACCAGATGCGGATCGCTGAGATGGATCAGTTTCATCGAGGCCTCGCCCGGCAACACGCACGGACCTCCTAGCCGCTCATCGGACGGCGATCAATCCGGACCGGCCTACGATGGTACCGCCTCCCCGGCTCGAACGGGGGACCTCTGGATCCACAATCCAGCGCTCTAACCAACTGAGCTAAGGCGGCACTGGCGGCGGAGATACTCCCCGGACCGAGCGAATGCAAGGGGCGGGGGCGTGGCGCCGCGGGTCTTGCCAGAGGGTCGGCAACCGGCTAGGGCGCCGCCAGGAGGCGGGTCATGGGCATCGACAAAGAGAGCGACATCGCGGCGAACCTGCAGGTCGGACCGACCGACCGCGGCATGGTGCGGATCTATGTCGAGGGCGGCGGGGCCGAGATCCCGATGGATTTCGACCCCGACGAGGCCGAGGAGATCGCCGACGAAATCAAGGCCGCCGCAGCGCGGGCGCGCGCCATGGGTCAGACCTCCAAGCGGCGCGGATAGGGCACGGCACCTGGACGACCAAATCGCTCTCAGCGTGTCCTGTCGCGCCGTCCCGGGCAGATTTCGACAGCGTCAGGGCAAAGCCAAGCCTGGGTCACGGGCGGCTTGCCAGCGCAGTGCCGCGTGGCGGGCGAATTTCTGCACCATCGCCTTGCGCCGCGCCCCGGCGAGCTTTGCCTCGGGGCCCATGCGCAGGATCTCGGCGTCGTAGGCGTCAGCAATGATCAACCCGGACTCTTCGGGTAAGAGCTCCGCCGGGAACGCTGCGTCGACGGCCCAAAAATACCGGTCGCACCATTCCAGATATCCCTGCCACTTGTGGTCGGCCTGGAAATCCGCCCGACTCGACTTGCACTCGACCACCCAGACCTCGCCTTTGGGCCCCAAAGCCATCACGTCGACGCGAAGCCCCGGCGCCGGGATCAGTTCCTCCACTGTGACGAAATCGAGGCTGAGCAGATGTCGGCACACCCCCCGCGCCAAAAGCTGGCCGGGCTTCATCTGCTGGTGGGTCATGTCGTCAGGCATTGCAATCAACATGAACAATACAGGAACAAAGCGCAAGGTTTTTGCCCCTTGCCGCAATGGTCCCTGCGGCTTATGTCACAGGGTGGCGGGCACTGCCCTTCCCGTGAGAGGTCCAATTCCGGTGGCCTTACTCAATTCCGAGGGAGCTGGCTCTGTCGGGGTCCTGGCCTCGTTACCTGGCGCCCACCTGTGTATGCAGGTCCTCGGGAATTCAATCCCTCCACGGTCGCCTGGCGGTCCCGCCGCTTTCTTTGCGCCTAGGCTGATCAAATCGGAAGGGCGAGGGAATGCCTGCTGAGCTTGGGCTCGGCTCTTCGCCAGTGGGCCAACACACTTCGCCAGATCTCATCAGAGCAGCGGCACGCCGCGCAAGAAGCCAGCGCTGCGCAGCTCGGGGATCAGCGCCGCGCTGGGTCCGTCTCGCGGACCGGCACGGGGAGGGCGTCGAGGCTCGGCAGCGCGTCGCGCCGGCCGCCGTCGCTGCCGTCATCCTCGCCCATCCGCATGATCGAAATGCCGAATTGCACACCGGAGAACACGATGCCGTGGAACATCACCAGCAGGAACGCTGCCAAAAGCCCAACGTCCGAGGTTGAGATCAGGTGCCAGAGGTTGGCAACGTTGAACCAGAGCAGCATCGCCACGAAGGCGGCGGCGACCAGAAAGCCGATGATCGTGTGGCGGATGTAGAACCGGACAAGTTTGGGCATGAACGCCTCCTCGATGCGCGCGCCAAATGAACCTAGCAGGCTTGCCGGCCGGGCCAAGGGGCCGATGCGCCGCAGGGTGCCCGGGATTCGAAGAAAGGTCCGCTTCGGAGCCGCCGGCGCCTGAGACCGGACGGACGGCGCACCGCGCGGCGGTCAAGGAGAATGACGGAGGCTCCGCGCGCCTCGCGCGTGGAAACCGTTATTGTGCTTGACCGACGGGCGGCGCGCCTTCAGGCAAGGCTCAGGCGCCGGCGGGACCGAAGCGGGGTCCGCTTTGGTGAGCCCAAAGCCCCGCTTCGCTTGCCAAACCCGCAACCCAAACACAGGCACGCCCCGCCCGCCAGGGGCGGCCCGAGGAGGCGGCCGGAGGCCAACGACGAGACAAAACGGCGTGCGCGCAGCGCACTCGATTGAGCGACGGCAAGGCTCAGAACGCCTCGGGCACCGCCTCGCGCGCCATGTGGTCGAGGACGGCGTTGACGAATTTCGGCTCGCGGCCGCCCGGGAAGAACGCCGTCGCCACGTCGACGAATTCGCTGATCACCACCTTGGGCGGCGTGGCGCCCAGCACGATCTCGGCGCCCGCCGCGCGGAACAGCGCGCGTAAGGTCGGGTCGATCCGGGCGATCGGCCATTTCTCCACCAGCGCCCTGTCGGTCATCTGGTCGATCCGGGCCTGGAAATCCACCGCGGCGTTCAGGATCGCGCGGAAATGGTCGACATCGCCCTCGACGAATTCACCTTCGTCGTAAGCCGCGCCAAAACGGTGGGTCTCGAACTCGTCGCGCACCGCCTCGGCGGTCTGCCCGGCGGCCTCCATCTGAAACAGCGCCTGCACCGCATAAAGCCGGGCCGCCGATTTCATCTGCCGCTTGGAGGGCGCCTTGGTCATACGGTCGAGCCGCCGCCGGTCCCTCCGCCGGCGATCTGGATCGTCTCGGACAAGGGCTTGAACCCGACGCCGCCCTTGGGCTGGCCCCAGCGCCGCGCCAGCGCGATCAGATGCAGTGCCGCCGCCGCCGCGCCGCCGCCTTTGTCGCCGTCGTCGGCTCTGGCCCGCACCGCGGCCTGGTCCATCGTCTCGACGGTTAGGATACCGTTGCCGATGCAACAGCCCTGCAGCCCCAGAAGCGTCAGCGCGCGCGACGAGTCTTTGCACACCGTGTCGTAATGGGTCGTCTCGCCCCGGATCACGCAGCCCAGGGCGACGTAGCCGTCGAAATTCGACAGCCGATGTGCCAGCGCGATGGCCTGCGGCACCTCCAATGCGCCCGGCACCTCGACCAGATCGTGCTCGGCGCCCGCGGCCTGCAGCACCGCTTGGGCGCCAGCCACCAGATCGTCGGCAATCGCCTTGTAGTACGGCGCCACGACGATCAGCACTTTTACCGGCTTGTCGAATTCCGGTGGCGGCAGTTGGTGATGTCCCTCGGCTTCGGCCATGGCTCAATCCGCCGGGATCGGCCGGGTGCCCTCGATAGAGAGCCCGTAGCCGTCCAGCCCAACGACCTTAGGGGTCGGCGAGTTGGTCAGAAGGATCAGCCGCGACAGGCCAAGCGAGGACAGGATCTGCGCGCCCAGACCGTATTGCCTAAGCGTCTGCGGCGACACTGTGTCTTCCATCACCAGCTTCATATGGGTGTCGCGCAACAGGACCAGCACGCCGCGGCCCTCGGCGGCGATCGCCTGCATCGCGTGGCCGAACTCGTTCGACCGGCCCGGGCCGCCGAGGCCCACGATATCGAGCATCGGGTCGAGCGTGTGCATCCGCACCAGCACCGGGTCGTCGGTCTCGATGTCGCCCTTGACCAGCACGATGTGGTCCGAGCCGTGGGTCTCGTCGGTATAGACCCGCATCTGCCAGTCGCCGCCGAATTCCGAGGTCACGGTCTGCTCCTTGGTCACCCGCACCAGGTTGTCATGGCGGCGGCGGAACGCGATCAGGTCGCTGATCGTGCCGATCTTCAGCCCGTGGAGCTGCGCGAAGGCCACCAGGTCGGGCAGCCGCGCCATCGAGCCGTCTTCCTTCATGATCTCGCAGATCACCCCGGCGGCGTTGAGCCCCGCGAGCCGCGCGATGTCGACCGCCGCCTCGGTATGGCCGGCGCGGACCAGCACCCCGCCCTCGCGGGCGCGAAGCGGAAAGATATGCCCGGGGGTGGCGATGTCGGCGGCGGACTTGGTGGGGTCGATTGCAACCGACACGGTGCGCGCCCGATCATGGGCCGAAATCCCGGTGGTGACCCCCTCGCGCGCCTCGATCGAGATGGTGAAGGCGGTCTCGTGCCGGCTGGAGTTGTAGGATGCCATCAAGGGCAGGCCGAGCGCGTCGATCCGTTCGCCCGGCAGCGCAAGGCAGATCAGCCCGCGGCCGTGGGTGGCCATGAAGTTGATCACCTCCGGCGTCGCCATCTGCGCCGGGATTACCAGATCGCCTTCGTTCTCGCGGTCCTCGTGATCGACCAGGATGAACATCCGGCCGTTACGGGCATCCTCGATGATCTCTTCCACGGTCGAGATCGCGTCGTGGTAATGCGTGTGGTTTCCGTCGGCCATTGGCGTCTCCCTTCGGTGCCGCGCGATGTAGCGCAAGGCGGGGCCGGGTGCCAGTGCCTAGGCGCCGCGTCTAGGGCTGCGTCCCCAAGAGATTTCCAAGATTGGCGGGCCCCTGCCCCTCTTGCATCGCCGGGTAGGACCCGGACGTCGAGGGCGCGGCGGTCACGCCAGTCAGATCGCCCGGCGACCCGCCCTGCGTCATCTGCGGTGTGCCCGACGCGCTTGCCGGCGGCGCCAGCATATAATTCGGCGTGCCGGATTCGGCGACCGTGATCGAATAGTCATGCGTCCGCGTACCCGTCGGCCGGGCCAGGACCACCACCGGGATCATGCCGGTCGCGTTGCCGAAGAGTTCCGTGATCGTCGTGCCGCTGTTTTGCTGCGCGCCGCCGGCCAGAACGGTGGTGCGGTGCCGCGCCGGGCCCGGCACCTCTCCGGTCTCGGGATCGACCAGACAGATATGCACGGTCAGGGTGCTCCGCGCCCCGCCGCCGGTGAGGACGAAGTCGAGGCTCACCCGGCGGCCGAGCACGGGCGTTCCAATCAACGTCGACTTGCCGGAAGTGCGGATCGCAAAGCCGCGCCGCGGTGCGATCCGCTTCGGCCCGGTGATCAGCGTAAATCCGTCCGGCCAGGCATCGGCGATGACCGAATAGCTGGCGCGCACCGTGGCGATATGGTCCTCGCGGTCGGCCCGGCAGTCCGCGTGGGCCTCGCCGGCACTGCAGTGGATGTTGCGCGCCAGCGCCAGAAGCGCGGAATAGCTGTTGCCGAAGCCGTTCTCGCAGATATTGGCTGCGGCGGCCGGAGCCAGGAGAGTGGCAAGGGCCGCGGCGGGCAGGAACGAGCGCTGGAACATGAGAGCGGGCCTTCGGATAAAACGTTGCAATGTCTGGGCCTTTTGCGGCCAGGTATGATCTTGCCTAGCACAGGCCGCGCTGATTGTCATTTCGGCTGCGTCCCGCCCCAGGCGACGGCGCGCCAGCGGCGAGGGCCCCCCGCTACTCGCCGGGAAAGAACCGCGCGGCGTCGAGATAGCCCGCCAAACGACCGGCCATCGACCAGTCGCGTTCCATCGCGGTGTCGCCGATCAGCAGCACCCCGTCGGCTGGCGCGCCGGCCCGGGCCGCCTGGATCGCCTGCGCCGCGTCGCGCCAGGTCCCGTGCACGCGCGGCGCTGCGTGGGCCGCGTCCAGCACCGGCCCATGCGCGGCCGTCACGCGGGCCAGCACGGTGCCGGGCGCAAGCGGCGCGATCGCCAGCGCCGCGCGGCCGCAGGCGCGCACCGCGCGCAGCTTGTCGGCCCGCGCCACCGCCAGCGCCTGGTCGGCGCGAAACAGCCGCAAGGCGTTGGTGGAAAACAGAAACGCCACGATGTCGCGACCCGTCGAAGCGCGAACCGTGGCGTAGGTGCGGTAGTCGAGCCCGATCTCAGCCGCCCGCTTGACCCGGATCCGCACCACCTCGACCGGCAACCGCGGCAACAGCGCGCTCCGCGCCCTGCCCCAGCAATGCCTGCGCCAGCCGATGCCGTCCAAGGCCGGCCCGCCGTTATGCCCCGGTCCTGCGATCATGCGGTCTCCGTTCGGTCGCAGACGAGCATGCCGATTTGCCGGGTCTTCGCAAGGGCCATGCCCGCGCCGGGCGCCTCAGGCGTTGAACAGAAAATGCAGGACGTCGCCGTCCTTGACCTCATAGGCCTTGCCTTCGACACGCATCTTGCCGGCGTCCTTGGCCGCCTGTTCGCCGCCCAAGGCCACGAAATCGTCGTAGGCGATGGTCTCGGCCCGGATGAAGCCGCGTTCGAAATCGCCGTGGATCACGCCGGCCGCCTGGGGTGCCAGCGTGCCCTTCTTGATGGTCCAGGCGCGCGCCTCTTTCGGGCCGGCGGTGAAATAGGTCTGCAGACCCAACAGGTCGTGGCCGGCCCGGATCAGCCGGTCGAGGCCGGCCTCGTCGAGTCCCATCTCGTCGAGGAACATCGCCTGCTCGTCGGGGTCCAGCTGGGCGATCTCTTCCTCGATCTTGGCCGAAATCACCACGGCAGCCGCGCCTTCGCGCGCCGCCAGTTCCTCGACCGCCCTGGACTGGGCGTTGCCCGTGGCCGCCTCCGCCTCGGGGACGTTGCAGACATAGAGCACCGGCTTGGCGGTCAAGAGCTGCAGCCCGGCCCAGGCCTTGGCGTCCTCGGCCGCGACATCGACCGACCGCGCCGGCCGGCCGGCCTCGAGCGCCGCCTCGGCCGCCCGCAACAGGCGGTCCTGCTGCACCGCCTCCTTGTCGCCGCCGCGCACCTTGCGCGACAGCCCCTGCAGGCGCTTTTCAATCGACTCCAGGTCGGCCAGCATCAACTCGGTCTCGATCGTCTCGGCATCGGCCACCGGATCGACGCGACCGTCCACATGGGTGACGTCGCCGTCCTCGAAACAGCGCAGCACATGGGCGATGGCGTCGACCTCTCGGATATTGGCCAGGAACTGGTTGCCCAGCCCCTCGCCCTTGGACGCACCCTTCACCAGCCCGGCGATGTCGACGAATGTCATCCGGGTCGGGATCACCTGCTTCGACTTGGCGATCTCGGCCAGCCGGTCGAGCCGGTCGTCGGGCACCGCGACCTCGCCCACGTTGGGCTCGATGGTGCAAAACGGGAAGTTCGCCGCCTGCGCCGCCGCGGTGCGGGTCAGCGCGTTGAACAGCGTCGACTTGCCCACGTTCGGCAGCCCCACGATGCCGGTCTTAAATCCCATCTGCGTCTCCTGGAGAAATCCGCGCGCCGTCTAGCCCGCGGCGGCGGCCTTCGCAAGACGCCCGCGGCGGTGTAGGCTGCAAGGCGGAGGACTTGGCCATGGACCTGAACCCCTATCTCACCTTTCCCGGCACCTGCGAGGACGCGCTGAACTTCTATGCCGAGGTCTTTGGCGGGCAGGTCGAGATGCTGCAGAAGGTCAAGGACAGCCCGATGGCCGCCGAGATGCCGGCGGCGGCGCAGGATCAGGTGATCCACGGCCGGGTGCGGATCGGCGAACGGCTGATCATGGCCTCCGACCACTTGCAGGGCGACTACACGCCGCCTGCCGGAATGCAGGTCCAGACCGCATTCGACGACGTGGAAAAGGCGAGCCGGGTGTTTTCGCGCCTGGCCAAGAATGGCGAGACGGTCATGGCCTTCGGTCCGACGTTCTGGGCGGCGGGTTTCGGGATGTGCCGCGACCGCTACGGCATTCCCTGGATGGTCAATTGCGACCAGCCCCCGGGCGGCTGAGCGCGGCAGGATTTCGGCGAAATCCTGTTGTCAAAACCTCGGCGAGGTTTTGCCGGCAATTCTTCCGGTGGAGAATTGCGCCCGCCCCGGGCTCGCGGCCGGTGCCTTGATTTCCGCCGAGCTTTCCCGCACATCGGGCGGGCTGAGCAGAAAGGCCCGCCCATGACCCGGATCGACGCGACATTCGCCGCCCTGCGTGCTGAGGGCCGAAAGGCGTTCGTGGCCTATGTCATGGCCGGCGATCCGGATTACGACACGTCGCTCGACATCGTCCGGGGCCTGCCGGCGGCGGGTGTCGACGTCATCGAACTCGGCATGCCGTTCACCGACCCGATGGCCGACGGCCCGACGATCCAGCTTGCCGGGCAGCGGGCGCTCGAAGCCGGGCAAACGCTGCAAAAGACGCTCGACATGGCCGCGGCGTTCCGCACCGGGGACGACACCACGCCGATCGTGATGATGGGCTATTACAATCCGATCTACAGCCGCGGCGTCGACCGGTTTCTGGCCGACGCCAAGGCCGCGGGCATCGACGGGCTGATCGTGGTCGACCTGCCGCCCGAGGAGGATGACGAGCTTTGCCTTCCGGCGCAGGCGGCGGGGATCGACTTTATCCGTCTGGCCACGCCAACGACCGACGACGCCCGTCTGCCGGCGGTGCTGCGCAACACCAGCGGCTTCGTCTATTACGTCTCGATCACCGGGATCACCGGCGCGGCCGACGCCGTGGCCGGCGATGTCGGGCCCGAGGTCGCGCGGATCAAGGCGCAGACCGATCTGCCCATCGTCGTCGGCTTCGGCATCAAGACGCCCGAGGCTTCGGAGCGTATCGCGTCGGTCGCAGACGGCGCCGTGGTGGGCTCTGCCATCGTGCAAGAGATCGCCGACGGCCGCAGCCCCGACGAGATCTGCGCCTTCGTCCGAACCCTCGCCGACGGGGCGCACCGGGCTTGAACCTCGACCGCGACGCCGCAGCCCTCGCGCTGCTCGGGGCCTACGATGCCGGCGGCCAGATCGCGCCGCTTTCGGACGAGGCCCCGCTTGGCATGGCCGAGGCCTATGGCATCGCCGACCGGATCGCGGCCCTGCGCGCCGCCCGCGGCGAGCGTCCCCGGGGCCGCAAGATCGGTTTCACCAACCGCACGATCTGGCCGCTCTATGGCGTCGACGGGCCGATATGGGGCTGGATGTATCACGGCACGGTGCACGACATCCCAGCCGATGGCCGCATCCCCCTGCCCGCCCTGCCGGAGCCGCGGATCGAACCCGAGATCGCCTTCGGCATCGCCGAACCGCTGGAGCCGGGCATGTCCGTGGACGACATCGCCGCCCGGCTCGACTGGGTGGCGCACGGGATCGAGATCGTCATGTCGCTATATCCCGGCTGGAAACTCACCGCGCCCGACGCCGTCGCCGCGATGGGCATGCACGGCGCCTATTGGCTGGGTGAAAGGCGCCCCGCGCAAGACCTCTTAGGGGGCGATCTCACACGGCTTGAGACCTTCCGCCTGACCCTCGACGGCCCCGGCGAAGCGCATACGGGCCAGGCCGCCGACGTCCTCGGCGGACCGCTGCATGCAATTCGGTATCTCTTGGACGAAATCCCCCGCATGCCCGGCGCCGGCCACGTCGCGCCTGGCGAGATCATCACAACCGGCACGCTGACCGACGCCCGCCCCATCGCGCCCGGCCAACGCTGGAAAACCCGGATCGAGGGGCTGGACCTGCCCGGCCTCGACATCACCTTCACCGGTTAGGTTCAGTCGATCTCGTCGCGCAGCCGGTCGACGATTTCG
>JASJCA010000048.1 GCA_030066215.1 Rhodobacter sp.
ACCGTGATCAGCCGCAACCCGGTGCATTCGGTGCTCTGGCTGATCACGGTAAAGAGCCCCCCCGCGATGGCGCCAAAGGCGAACAGGTAAAAGGCAAAGACGGTCATGTCTCATCATCCTTCATTTCACCCATGACATCGCGCGCCAGCTCCATGGCGCGGGTCATGGCGGGAATACCGGCAAACATCGACATCTGCGCGATGGTCTCGGCGATTTCTTCGGGTGTGGCGCCGGCCTCCAAAGCGTGGCGCACCGTCATCCGGAACGGCGTTTCAGCCTGCGCGCCCTGCATGGTCAGCCCTGCAAGCGTCAGCAGCAGCCGGGTCTTGGCATCCAGCCCATCTTTGCTGATGCCTTTGCCAAACCACATCTCCATGGCGTCTTTGGTCATGGTCGGCCAAAGCTTTTCAAACCCCTTGGGATCAAACGACGACAGCGCCGGGTTGAAGGCCTTGGCCATCTCCTGTGCCTGCTCCATCATCAGCTCAAAGGGGGTTTTGGCGCTCGACATCACACACCCTCGCGACCAAGGATTTTGGAAAATCCTTGAAAAAAATCATACATGATTTTTGGCTGGCGCGGGCTCATCGGTAGGGCGCGTCCATTTCCAGGTTGCGGGCGATTTCGGCCTCCCAACGTTCACCGTTTTCCAAGAGCTTGGCCTTGTCGTAGTAAAGCTCCTCGCGGGTCTCGGTGGAGAACTCGAAATTCGGCCCTTCGACGATGGCATCGACCGGGCAGGCCTCCTGGCAAAAGCCGCAATAGATGCATTTCGTCATGTCGATGTCATAACGCGTGGTGCGGCGCGAACCGTCCTCGCGCGGTTCGGCATCGATGGTGATCGCCTGCGCCGGGCAGATCGCCTCGCAGAGTTTGCAGGCGATGCAACGTTCCTCGCCGTTCGGATAGCGCCTGAGCGCATGTTCGCCGCGGAATCGGGGCGACAGGGGGCCCTTTTCGTGCGGGTAGTTCACCGTGGCCTTAGGCGCGAAGAAGTACTTCAGGCCCAGCTTGAAACCAGCGAAGAAGTCGGCCAGCAGGAAGTATTTCGTGGCACGGGTATAGTCGATCTGGGTCATCTCAGCCTCCCACGGCCCAGCGGGCATACGCGCCGCCGAAAAGCTCGAACTGCGCGAAGAACGCCACGATCACCACCCAGGCCAGCGACATCGGCAGGAAGACCTTCCAGCCGATCCGCATCAGCTGGTCATAGCGGTAACGGGGGGTGATCGCCTTCACCATCGCGAAGAGGAAGAAGAAGAACGCCATCTTTCCGACCATCCACAGCGCCCCGTCCGGAATGCCCGGGATCGGCGACAGCCAGCCGCCGAAGAACAAAAGCGTGGTCAGCGCGCACATCAGGAAGATCGCGATGTATTCGCCGGCCATGAACAACAGGAACGGCGTCGACGAGTACTCGACCTGGTAGCCCGCGACCAGCTCGGATTCGGCCTCCGGCAGGTCGAAAGGAGGGCGGTTGGTCTCGGCCAAGGCGCTGATGAAGAACAGAAACACCATCGGTAGGTGTGGCAGCCAGTACCACGAGAAGAGGCCATAGGCGCCGTCCTGCGCCCGCACGATGTCACCGAAGTTCAAGCTACCGGTCGAAATGATCACGCCGATGATGATGAAGCCGATCGAGACCTCGTAGGATATCATCTGCGCCGCCGATCGCAGGGACCCCAGGAACGGGTATTTCGAATTCGAGGCCCAGCCGCCCATGATCACGCCGTAGACCTCGAGCGAAGAGATCGCGAAGACATAGAGGATCGCGACGTTGATGTCGGCCAGGACCCAGCGGTCGTTGAACGGGATGACGGCCCAAGCGATCATCGCCAGAACGAACGAGATCATCGGCGCCAGCATGAACACGGTGCGGTCGGCGCCGGCGGGGATAACGATCTCTTTGACCACGTATTTCAGCGCGTCGGCGACGGTCTGCAACAGGCCATAGACGCCGACAACGTTGGGCCCGCGCCGCATCTGCACCGCGGCCCAGATCTTGCGGTCGCCGTAGACCAGAAACAAGAGCGACACCATCACGAAACCAATCACCAGCAGGCATTGTGCGGCGATGATGAGTGCCAGCCCCAGGTTGGTGGAAAGGAACTCAGCCATGCATCCTCATACCGTCGGTATGCCTGTCTCGGCGCAATTCGACACGGTCACCTCGGCGTCGATCGTCGCCAGCCCGCGCGGCAGGGCCGGCGAAATCGTGTAAACCGCATCTCCCCGCCAAAGGCCACCCTCTTGGGTCACATTTGTGCGCACATGTCGCGCAAAGCCATAGCCGCGGATCAGCGCGTATTGCGCGGCGGCGCACTCGGCATAATCGGCGACGTCGTCATTGTCGCGTGCGCCCTCCATCCGAACGAAGAAATTGACCAGATCGCCGTCGAGCAGCCGGGTCTCGATGCCGCGGTAATCGGGCGCGAAATCGTCGCGCGTCACCGGCTCGGGCGGGGTTTCGGCACAGGCGGCCAGGCCGGCACCGCCCAGCATCGCCAGTCCCACGGGCAAACGCCGCGCCATGGGGCTACTCCGCCGCGATTTTGGTCTCGGCCCGGGCGCGGGCATTGGCGCTGAGCTCGGCCATCAGCGCCGAGGCGCGCGCGATCGGGTTGGTGAGGTAGAAATCCGCGATGGCGTAGCGGAACTCGCCCTCGCCCAGCGGGCCCGTCGGCAGCGGCTGCCACTCGTTCTCGGCCACCTGGTCGATTTTGCCCATGACGGGGATGTCGGCGACGATCTTTTGGCGCAGTTGGGCCAGCGTGTCGTAAGGCAGCGCCGCGCCGATCTCTGCCGACAGCGCCCGCAGGATCGCCCAGTTCTCCTTGGCCTCGCCGGGCGGGAAGCCCGCGCGCAAGGCAAGTTGCGGCCGGCCCTCGGTGTTGACGAACAGCCCCTGTTCCTCGGTATAGGCCGCGCCGGGCAGGATCACGTCGGCGCGGTGCGCGCCGCGGTCGCCGTGGCTGCCCTGGTAGATGACGACCGGGCCGTCGGCGATCTCGATCTCGTCGGCGCCGAGGTTATAGACCACGTCGGCGCCGCCCAGCGCCGCCGCGATGCCGCCTTCGGTCACCGCGCCGATATCCATCGCGCCGACCCGGGACGCCGCGGTGTGCAGCACCAGCACCTTGGACTTGCTGCGTTCGGCGAAGGCATGGACGTGGGCCAGCACCGCCTCGGCGTCGTCGTCCATCAGCGCGCCCTGCCCGACGATCAGGATCGTCGGCTTGTCCTGCACATCGTCGACATTGGCGTCGTCCCAGGCGCGCAGCCCGTCGCGGCCAGCGCCATAGTGGTAGTAGTCGTAGGTCAGATCGGCATGCGGCCCGACCAGCCCGATCCTGGCCCCGGCGAGCCACGCCTTGCGGATCCGCGCATTCAGCACCGGCGCTTCGTCTCGCGGATTGCAGCCGATCAGCATGAAATGCGTGGCGGTGTCGATCTCTTCGATCGTGGCGTTGCCGACATACCCGAACCGGTTCCCGGCCGGCAGCTTCGCACCGTCGGTCCGGCACTCGACCTGGCCGCCCTGCGCCTCGACGAGGTCCTTCAGCGCATAGGCCGCCTCGACCGGAGCAAGATCGCCCACAAGGCCCGCCACCTTCGACGCGCCGTTGATCGCCTCCGCCGCCTTGCCCAGCGCCTCGGGCCAGGACGCCGGCCTGAGTTTGCCGTCCTCGCGGATGTAGGGCTTGTCGAGCCGCTGCCGGCGCAGCCCGTCCCACACGAACCGCGTCTTGTCCGAGATCCATTCCTCATTCACGCCGTCGTGGTTGCGGGGCAGGAACCGCATCACCTCGCGGCCCTTGGCGTCGACCCGGATGTTGGATCCCAAAGCGTCCATCACGTCGATCGACTCGGTCTTGGTCAGCTCCCAGGGCCGGGCGGTGAAGGCGTAAGGCTTCGACGTCAGCGCACCGACCGGGCAGAGGTCGATGATGTTTCCTTGCAAATTCGAGTCCAGCGTCTCGCCCAGATACGCCGTGATCTCTGCATCCTCGCCGCGGCCGGTCTGGCCCATCTGGGAGATGCCCGCTACCTCGGTGGTGAACCGAACGCAGCGGGTGCAGGAGATGCAGCGCGTCATGTGGGTTTCGACCAAGGGCCCCAGGTCGAGGTCATCAACGGCGCGCTTGGGCTCGCGGAAGCGGCTGAAGTCCACGCCGTAAGCCATTGCCTGGTCTTGCAAATCGCATTCCCCGCCCTGGTCGCAGATCGGGCAGTCCAAGGGATGGTTGATCAGCAGGAACTCCATCACGCCTTCGCGCGCCTTCTTGACCATGGGCGAGTTGGTCTTGACCACCGGCGGCTGGCCTTCCGGCCCGGGGCGCAAATCCCGCACCTGCATCGCACAGCTTGCCGCGGGCTTTGGCGGGCCGCCGACGACCTCGACCAGGCACATCCGGCAATTGCCGGCGATCGACAGCCGTTCGTGATAGCAAAACCGCGGGATCTCGATCCCTGCCTGTTCGCAGGCCTGGATCAGCGTCATCGCCGGATCGACTTCGATTTCCTGGTCGTCGATGATGATCTTGCGAAGCTCGGTCATGGGCGTGTCCACGTCTCTGGCGCGGGTGGCTGGCCCGCGTCCTCTGAATGGCCTATTTCGCGCGCAGCAGCCAGCCCGTCAGGCTGTTTTTCTCAATTTCTTCGTAGCCCAAGCGGCAATAGCTGTCGGGGTCGCCATTCGTCACACCGTGCTTGGCGAGATAGGCGTCGCGCATCGCCCTGAGCCGCGCCTTGGCGGCGGGGCTTTCGCGCATCGCATCGATGTCGTCCTCGGAATAGCCCTGCGACAGCGCATAGTCCTTCAGATCGCTCGCGCGCCGCAGCACGCGGAACATCCTGGCCGAGATCGTCGGGCAGTTCTTGCGGATCTCGTCGCCCACCGCAGCGGCCAGGAACTCTGCCCGGACTCGCGTGTCGTCCTCCAAGGGCTGCAGCACGGCCGCCGCGGCGGAAGACGCAATGAGCATAGGGGCGAGGAAGACGAGGGGGCGCATGGGGCTACTCCGCGGCAGGGGCACAACGATGCGTGCGCCAGGCCTCGACCTCCTTCAGCCAGGCCCAGCCGAACGCGTGCTCACTGTCGCCATGGGTCTTCAGATGGTCCAGCCGTGACATCGCCTCGTCCAGCGATGGGCGGTGTCCCGCCGGAATCCACCACATCACGAAGTGTTGGTCTGTAAGCATTTGAAACCATTCGTGACGGCGGTCGTAGAATTGCTTGTGCACGGTCTTCCAGACGAAGGTCTCCAGCGCCTCGGCATCATCCCAGACCGACAGATTCGCCACGAATTGCGGATCGCCGTCGAGGCAGTTGTCGGTGTTGCCGGTGCCCGGCTCGCCCGAGCCTTCCATCATCCAGACAAAACCCGGCATGCGCCGGCCAAGCCCATTGACGCGGTCGAGATTGGCCATGAACTCGGCCACCCGCGGATCGTTGGGGCGCGCCACCAGGCGGCCGATGTTGAGCTCGGCCAGATGAAACCCTTCCCGACGCATTACAAAATCGCAAAGATGGCGAGAGCCGCCAGCACGATGCAGCAAGCCCAGCCGACGGTGAAGACAATGGTCCGGGGGCCGAAATTCATTGGACCGATACCGCCGTAATGCACAACGAAATGCACCAGCCGCGCGACGAAGAAGATCGAGGCCAGCCAGTTGACCCAGGTCGGGTCGGCGCCGGCCAGGATCGCCGCCACGGTCGCGGCGACGAAGAAGCCCATGATCTCGGTGAGGTTCAGATAGGCGCGATTGAAGCGGTAGGTCTTGTCGCCGTAATCCTCCGCCGGGGTCGCGCCCGAGACCTGTCCGGCATTCATCTTGGCCACCGCGGTCAGCGGATTGATCACCAAGCCGAAGAGCGCTGTCGCCGCCATCGCGACGATAGCATGGCCGTAGGCGAGGAAAGGTTCCATGGCAGGTCTCCTTCTGGAACGACCGGCCTCAGCGCTGGATGCAGCGCCCGGCCAGTATCAGAGTGTTGTCGGCGATCGGCACATCGTCGGCTGGTCCTGCGGTCCAGGCGGTGTCGGACCCGCCGTAATTGCGCAGGCAATAGACCGTCGCCTGGTACCGCCCGGCCTCTCTCGCGGCGTCCGGATCGCCGGCGGCCGGCGTCACCGTGATGGTGAAGGCGCGGCGGTCCTCGCTGTCGACGTTGACGCGCGAGCGATAGCGCACTTCGTTGATTTCGACGGTATTGCGTTTCGACCCCGCCGCGCCCGAGCCGAGCCCGATCCGGTCAATCCCCAGCCGCCCGCAGGCCGCGGTGCCGGCGATCAGTAGCAAACAGAATAGACAGCGCACAAATGCACGGACCGCCGTTGCGACGCCGTCATTGATTCGTGCGGTGTTGGAAACACTCTGCATTTCGAAGCCTTCTGCTTTGCCAATCCAAATCGAGCGATTGTAACGCAGCCTATACTCCACTTTACCGGGCCGCATAGTCTCCGCAGAAATCGGTCCTTTCAGTCTTCGGCCAAATCGGGTCCGACGACGTTGTGCCCTCATCGCCAATCTGGATTGATGGCGCATGCCTGCGGCAACAGCCACTCTTGTCAAATGGCGGCACGAATTGAGCCCAAAACTTACAGTTTTCACAGTTTTCCGTCATTGAAGTCCCTCACTCCGCCGCCACCGCATGCGTGGCACCCCGGCCCGTCCGGCGCGCCTTGATGCGGTCCTCGATCTCGTCGCGGAAGTTGCGGATCAGACCCTGGATCGGCCAGGCCGCCGCGTCGCCGAGGGCGCAGATCGTGTGTCCCTCGACCTGCTTGGTGACGTCATAGAGCATGTCGATCTCTTCGATCTCGGCCTCGCCCTTCACCAGCCGATCCATCACCCGCATCATCCAGCCGGTGCCCTCGCGGCACGGCGTGCACTGGCCACAGCTTTCGTGCTTGTAGAATTTCGACAGCCGCCAGATCGCCTTGATGATGTCGGTGGACTGATCCATCACGATCACCGCCGCGGTGCCCAAGGACGAGCCCACGTCGCGCAGCGCGTCGAAATCCATCACCGCCTCGCGCATGTTCTCGCCCCGAACGCACGGCACCGAGGACCCGCCAGGAATAACAGCTTTCAGACTTTCCCAGCCGCCACGGATGCCACCGCAGTGTTTCTCGATCAGTTCTTCGAACGGCAGCGACATGGTGTCTTCGACGACGCAGGGGTTGTTCACGTGGCCCGAGACCGCATAGATTTTCGTCCCGGTGTTGTTCGGCCGGCCGAAGCCCGCGAACCACTCCGCCCCGCGCCGCAGGATCGTCGGCACCACGGCGATCGACTCGACGTTGTTCACCGTGGTCGGGCAGCCGTAGAGCCCGGCGCCGGCCGGAAACGGCGGCTTCATCCGCGGCATGCCCTTCTTGCCCTCGAGGCTCTCCAAGAGCGCGGTTTCCTCTCCGCAGATATAGGCCCCCGCGCCGTGATGCAGGTAGAGGTCGAAATCCCAGCCCGACCCGGCGGCGTTCTTGCCCAGAAGCCCGGCGTCATAGGCCTCGTCGATCGCCGCCTGCAGCGCCTCGCGCTCGCGGATGTATTCGCCGCGGATGTAGATATAGCTGGCATGCGCGCCCATCGCGAAGCTGGCGATCAGGCAGCCCTCGATCAGCGTGTGCGGATCGTGCCGCATGATCTCGCGGTCCTTGCAGGTGCCGGGCTCGGATTCGTCGGCGTTGACCACCAGATAGGCGGGCCGGCCGTCCGATTCCTTCGGCATAAACGACCACTTGAGCCCAGTCGGAAACCCCGCCCCGCCGCGCCCGCGCAGGCCGCTGGCCTTCATCGTGTCGACGATCCAGTCGCGTCCTTTGGCGAGGAGGCCAGCCGTGCCGTCCCAATGCCCGCGCATCCGGGCGCCGGCGAGCGTGCGGTCGTGCATGCCGTAGAGATTGGTGAAGATGCGGTCCTGATCGCTGAGCATGCCCTACCCCTGATTGTCCCGGCGCTTGCGCCAGATCTGATACGTCACCACGAAGGCCCAGACGAAGGCCGCCAGCGCGGCGAGATCGAAGAGAAACACGAACCGCGCCTGCCAGCCCAACTGGCCGCCGACCCACTGCGCTGTCATCCAGACCAGCATGGTGCCGGCAATCACCAGCGCCACCATGCGCGCCTGCCGCGCCAGCGCCAAATCGCGTTCAGACCGTCCGCTCATTCAGTCTCCTCGCTCCGTCCAGCACGCCCTGGTTCAGCCGCCCGCCAGGTCCTTGGCCTGCGCGATCCAGCCGTCGCGCTCGATCCGGCCCTTGAACTTCAGCCGGGCATCGACCCAGGCGATCTCGGACGGGCCCCAATCCGCGATCTGGGCGTATTTGTAGATGCCGAGGCCGTTCAGCGTCTTCTCCAGGCCCGGGCCGACGCCCTTGATCACCTTCAGATCATCGGCCCCGTCGTCGGGAGGCGCCGAATAAGTCTGCGGTTCGGTCTCCGCCGCGGCCCCGGCACCGGTGACCTCGCCGTCGCCCGCCGCGGCCGCTCCCGCGTCGGCCCCACCGCCATCGTACGTCCATTCGCCCTTCTTGGCGGCCAATTCCTCTTGCCCCGCCAAGGGTTTGCTCGGCTTCACCGGCGACCCGCCGGCATCGGCCGGCGCCGTGGTTGCGGCAGAGGACGCCGCCGCGGCCGCAGGGGCGCCGCTTGAGCTGTCGGCACCGGACGCCGCGGCCGCCGGTGCGCCGCTAGAACTGTCCGCGCCGGACGCCGCGGCCCCGGCGGAGGCCGCCGTTGCGCCCCCGGTCGAGCCGGCTCCGGCCGACGCCGCCGGCGCCCCGCCGGTCGAGCCCGATCCGGCCGCACTGGTGCCGCCGCCGCCGGTTGTCATTGGGCCGGTCTTGCGATGAAATCCGATCAGCAGAACGACGAAGACCACGATCGCCAGGATCAGCGCCAGAAACAGCGCCGGGGCGAACCTGTAGTCGCCGATCACCATCAGCGCCACGAAGGCCACCAGACCGACCCCGCCGGCGATCAGCGCCGTCATCGTCATCGATGCGCTTGTCTGCTTTTCGTACATCAAACCTGTCTCCCCGTTCTCAATGATCCGTCGTCATCGGCTCGTCTTTAGCGCGTTTCGAGAACGCTGTCTCCTACCCTGATGCCAGCCGCGCCGCCTGCCCGACCCAGTCGTCGCGTTCGATGCGGCCCTTGAACTTCAGCCGCGCATCGACCCAGGCGATCTCGGCCGGGCCCCAGGCGGCGATCTGGGCATATGTGTGGATCCCAAGCCCGTTGAGCGTCTTCTCCAGCCCCGGCCCGACGCCCTTGATCTTCTTCAAATCGTCGGCCGGGCCGTCCCGCGGCGCCTCCAGCCCGGCGGGCTTTTCGGCCGGCTCGTCGGTCGGCGCCCCGCCCGAAACCGAGGGGCCGGCGGCCCTCTCCGGCGCGCCGTAGCGCCACGTCCCCTTCTTCGCCGCCAGTTCCGCCTGCCCCGGCAGCGGTTTGGACGGTTGCACGAGCCCAGCCGTTTGCGCCACCGGCGCGGCCCTTGCCGCGGTGGCCGCCGCCGGTTCCTCCGCCGCGGGTTCCGTCTGCGCCGGCTTTGCCGCCGCGGTCGCCGCCGTTTTCCCCGCCACGGGCTCCGCCTGCGCCGGCTTTGCCGCAGGCGCCGCGCCCTCACCAAGCCACGGCGTCACCAGCGGCTCTTCGGTGCCGTCGATGCGCTTGATCGTGTCGCCCAGATCGGTGGCGCGCTGCACGCTGGCGTTGTACTTTGTGTGCCCGGTCTCTTCGTAGCCCTCCAGACTGGTCAGCCCCTCGAGCGGCTCTGACGCATAGCGCCCGTTCTGCGGCCCCGGCACCGGCACCTTTCCGGCGGCCAATTCGTCCAGGATCTCGCCCAGCCGTTCGGCCGTAAGATCCTCGTAATAGTCCTTGCCGATCTGGGCCATCGGCGCGTTGGCGCACGCGCCCAGGCATTCGACCTCTTCCCAGGAAAACGTGCCGTCCGCCGACAGCTCGTGCGGTCGTGCGGCGATCTTTTCGCGGCAGACCGCAACCAGATCCTCGGCCCCGCAGATCATGCAGGAGGTGGTGCCACAGATCTGGATATGCGCAACAGATCCAACGGGTTGCAGCTGGAACATGAAGTAGAAGGTGGCCACCTCCAGCGCCCGGATATGCGCCAGATCGAGCATTTCCGCCACATGCTCGATCGCCGCCCGGCTGAGCCATCCCTCCTGCTCCTGCGCGCGCCACAGAAGCGGGATGATCGCACTGGCCTGGCGGCCTTCGGGATACTTCGTCACCTGCGCCTCCGCCCAGGCCTGGTTGGCGGGTGTAAAGGCAAAGCTCTCGGGTTGGTCGGGATAGAGGCGGCGAAGCATCAGGTCTTTCCTTCGGCGATCAGGCGGCATCCGGTGAAGACCGAATATTGCGCGCCCAGAAAATCACTCAAGACGGCCAGGGTCGCCTTGGTCTGTTCGTTCTCCGGCCCAAGCTGCGCCGGGGTGAGATCGAGCAGCCGCTTGGACAGCCCCCGGATCTGCTGGGCCAGATAAGCCCGGTATTTGTCGAGCTGGTCAAGGACCGTCGCCTTGGTCAGCCCCGCATCGAGCGCATCGAGCATCGGCACGACCTCGCGCTGCAGGGCCGCCAAGGCCTCGGGCGTCTCGACGACCACCTTCGGCGGCCAGGTGTCTTGCGTGGCCATGCCGGGCACCGCCAACCGCAACGCCGCGTCGAGCCTGGCGGCATCGTCGAAATTCTGAAAACAGATGTCCAGCTTGCGCTCCAGGAACTTGCTGGCCTCGGCCTCGACATAGGAACTGCGCGCATAGAACGCCTGAATCGCCACGAACAGTGCTGCAAGCAGCGTGCCGCCGGCGAGGATGAAGTTAGATGCGGTGGCGCCGGTCACGGTCAGACCTCGATTGCATCAAAAGAGGTCAACCGTGCCGCCGCGCAGGCCTGCTTGACGGGCGTCACAGCAAGATCACGGGTTCGGACAAATTCGAGGCGGCGCAGCATCTAGAAACACTCCTCTGGGTTCAAACGCACGGTCGCCGTCGACGGCTCGATCTGGGCGCGCCCGTCCTGCATTAGGTCCGCCACGATCTGGCGGGTCTCGTGGCGGGTGAACCCGTATTGCGGCAACTCGGCATCCGCAACGCGGTCGGTCATTGCACAGCCGTTTTGAGCGATCAGCGCGATGAGCAGTTGCATGCGTGGTGTGTCGATGTCATGCGCCGCCGCACCGCCGGTCAAGAACATCACCGCCAACACCGCGCGGATCATCCCGCCAGCCCCACGCAACCGATCGGTCACGAGCATTCGTCCCAATTGATCAGTTGCAACTCGCTCGGCGACGGTGCGGACAGGTATCCGCCACGATAAAGCGCAATGACTTGCGCCTGATAATCGCTGATAGCGTGGCCCGCGTTCCGCATCGCCACGGCAAGATCGTCTTCCAGCATACGGCAATCCCGCGAAATCAGGACACTGGCGATGTCCTCGCCAATATTGCTAGCCGGCATCGACTGCGCCAGTCCGGCGCATGCCGTCAGCACGATCGGCGCCAGCAAAAAAGATCTGCGCCAGCCGCTCACCGATCAATCTCCCCAAACACCACATCCATCGTCCCGATGATCGCCGCCACGTCGGCCAGCTGGTGGCCACCCGCCACATAATCCATCGCTTGCAGATGCAGGAACCCCGGCGCGCGTAGTTTGGCGCGGTAGGGGCGGTTGGTGCCATCGGCCACCAGATACACCCCGAACTCGCCCTTCGGGGCCTCGACGGCGGCATAGACCTCGCCCTCGGGCACGTGGAAGCCTTCGGTGTAGAGCTTGAAGTGGTGGATCAGCGCCTCCATCGAGGTCTTCATCTCGGCGCGTGGCGGCGGGGTCAGCTTGCCGCGGGCGAGCACGTCGCCCGGCTCGGCCCGCAGCTTCTCGCAGGCCTGCTTGATGATCTTCAAGGACTCGCGCATCTCCTGCATGCGCACCAGATAACGGTCGTAGCAATCGCCGTTCTTGCCCACCGGAATGCCGAACTCGAACTCGTCGTAGCACTCATAGGGCTGCGACCGGCGCAGGTCCCAGGCAAGCCCCGACCCGCGGACCATCACGCCCGAGAATCCCCAATCGAGAATGTCCTGCTCGGTCACCACGCCGATATCGGCGTTGCGCTGCTTGAAGATGCGGTTTTCCGTGAGCAGCCCGTCGAGATCGGCGATCACCCGCGGGAAATCGTCGGCCCAAGCGTCGATATCTTCGATCAACTCGGGCGGCAGGTCCTGATGCACGCCGCCGGGGCGAAAATAGGCGGCATGGAGCCGCGCCCCGCAAGCGCGCTCGTAGAACACCATCAGTTTTTCGCGCTCTTCGAAGCCCCAGAGCGGCGGCGTCAAGGCGCCCACATCCATCGCCTGCGTGGTGACGTTCAGAAGGTGGTTCAGGATGCGCCCAATTTCCGAATAAAGCACCCGGATCAGCGACGCCCGCCGCGGCACGTCCGTCCCGGTCAGACGCTCGATCGCCAGGCACCAGGCATGTTCCTGGTTCATCGGCGCCACGTAATCGAGCCGGTCGAAATACGGCAGGTTCTGCAGGTAGGTGCGCGATTCCATCAGCTTCTCGGTACCGCGGTGCAAGAGGCCGATATGCGGGTCGCAGCGTTCGACGATCTCGCCGTCAAGTTCCAGCACCAGCCGCAGCACGCCATGCGCCGCAGGGTGTTGCGGCCCGAAATTGATGTTGAAGTTGCGGATCTTCTGTTCGCCGGTCAGGGCGTCGTCGAACGTGCCGTCCATCATCGTGCCGCCTCCAGTGAGAGGGTCCAGCGCTCCGGCACTTGCTCGAAGCGCGACGTTATATACGCATATTGCGGGGCGAGGAAATCGCGCATTTCCTCGTATTGTCCGGGCTCCATCTCGGCATCAGGTCCGCGCAGCACCTTGCGTCCAAACTCGGCTGGAGCCGGGTCGATACCCAGAAAGGCGCAGAGCCCGGCGATTGCCGCCTCCGAAAACAG
The DNA here is from genome assembly GCA_030066215.1 of Rhodobacter sp. GTDB lineage: Bacteria > Pseudomonadota > Alphaproteobacteria > Rhodobacterales > Rhodobacteraceae > JASJCA01. Next base: position 12,988 of record JASJCA010000048.1, read on the forward strand.
GTCCTCGTAAAAGATCACCCGCAACTGGTCCGGCCGGACGGCCTCGCGCAGGCGCTCCAGCGGGCCGATATAGTCCGACCGGCGCACGATCTCAGGCTCCTTGCCCTTGTAGATCCGCCGCATGATGTTGACCGACCGGCGCTGGATCTCGCTGGGCTTGTTGGCGCGGCGTTTCGCCATCATCCGGCAATGCGACCAGACTCGGTCCACCGGATCGCGCAGTAGGTAGACGAACCGCACCTCGTCCTGCAGCACCGCCATCTCCTGCAGCCGCTTCAGCGGCAACAGCGCATAGGCCGGCGTGAAATCCCCCACAAGCCGCTGCCCATCCAGCCCGCCCTTCAGATACGCCAGATAGCCTGCATCGTCGGGCCGGCGCTGGCGCAATACCTTGGCCCAGGCCTCGGCATCCTCCGCCACCCGCTCCTTCGCCGCCCGGATCTCGGCATCCTCGACGGTCAAAAGCTGCGCCAGGTTGCTGTCCCGCCGCCCCTCCACATCCGCGATCCAGGTGCCGTAGTCGTTGAACTCAACGCTGTCGAAGTAATGCAACTCCTTGATCCCGCGCATATGGCATTGCGGGTGGTTCGAGATGTAGCGGTGCAGCCACGAGGTCCCCGCCTTCGTCGCCCCGATACAAAAGAGCAGCACCGGCCCGGCCATGGCTCAGCCCTTGGCCTCGGCCTTGTCGTCGCCCGGCAGGATGTATTCCGCGCCCTCCCAGGGGCTCATGAAGTCGAACTGGCGGTATTCCTGCACCAGATTGACCGGCTCGTAGACAACGCGCTTTTCCGCCTCATCATAGCGCACTTCGGTGTAGCCCGTGGTCGGGAAGTCCTTGCGCAGCGGATAGCCGCGAAAGCCGTAATCCGTCAGGATGCGGCGCAAATCCGGGTGCCCGGCAAAGAGGATCCCGAACATGTCGAACACCTCGCGCTCGAACCAGTTCGCCGCCGGGAACACGTCGGTGATCGAGGCCAGCACCTCGTCTTCGCGGATCGCCACCTTCACCCGGATCCGGTGGTTCTGGTACATCGACAGGAAGTGATAGACGATATCGAAGCGCGCCTCTCGGTCGGGGTAATCGACGCCCGTGATGTCCACCAGAGTCGAGAACCGGCAGGTCGCGTCGGTCTTCAGAAACTCCACGAAGCCCACCAGTGAATTCGGCGTCGCCTCCAGCGTCAGCTCGCCATGCGCCACGTCCCAGGCCACCACGCAATCGGGCCGCTTCGCCTCGATATGCGCGCCCAGTTCCCGCAACGCCTCGGTCATCGCACAATCGTCCCCGTCCGCCGGATCTTGCGCTGCAGCGCCATGATCCCATAAAGCAGCGCCTCCGCCGTCGGCGGGCAGCCCGGCACGTAGACGTCGACCGGCACGATCCGGTCACAGCCCCGCACCACCGAATAGCTGTAATGGTAATAGCCGCCGCCATTGGCGCAGGACCCCATCGAGATCACGTAACGCGGCTCGGGCATCTGGTCGTAGACCTTGCGAAGCGCAGGCGCCATCTTGTTGGTGAGCGTACCGGCCACGATCATCAGGTCCGACTGGCGGGGCGAGGCGCGAGGCGCCGTGCCGAAGCGTTCCAGGTCATAGCGCGGCATCGAGGTGTGCATCATCTCGACCGCGCAGCACGCCAGCCCGAAGGTCATCCAGTGCAGGCTGCCGGTCCGCGCCCAGTTGATGATGTCCTCGGTCGAGGTCAGCAGGAACCCCTTGTCCTGCAGCGCCTCGTTCATCTCGCGCGCCGCAACCTCGCGGTCCTCGCCCACGGCGGCGCCCGTCATCACTCCCATTCCAGCGCCCCCTTCTTCCACTCATAGGCAAAGCCCACGGTCAGAACCGCCAGAAACACCATCATCGACCAGAACCCGACGATGCCGACATCCGCGAACGCCACCGCCCAGGGGAACAGGAACGCCACCTCGAGATCGAAGATGATGAACAGGATCGAGACCAGGTAGAAGCGCACGTCGAACTTCATCCGCGCATCATCGAAGGCGTTGAACCCGCATTCATAGGCGCTGACCTTCTCTGGGTCCGGATTGCGCACCGCCAACACGGCGGCGGCGAGGATCAGCACAAGGCCCAACCCGATGGCGAGCCCCAGAAAAATCAGGATCGGCAGATAGTCGGCGGCGAGGCTTTCCACGTCATGGCTCCTAGCTGGCGCTTTGCGCTTGCGTCGTTGGGCGTGAAGCTACCCCCGCCCCGGCAGAGGGTCAACCGAACCCGCCCCCGAAACGACGCCACGAGTTGCGCCATTCGCCGAGGTCTCTATCCCCCCGCCTCCGTCGCGTCACCCCCAATCGCCGCAACGCGGCGAAAGGGCCCGGCGATCGGATGCCGTCAAGGTGAGGAGCCGCGCCATCGCCGTCCCGCGGGGAGGCGACCTGAACCTCTGATCTACTCAGTTTATCCCAGCCAAGTCCGAACGAACTCAAGCTGATATGCAACGCCAGATAATCGCCTCCCCTCCGGGGCGGGTCGGCGATGGCGCGGCGGGCTGCGCCCTGGATTCCGCGCCGTGTGGTGCACAGCGATATTGAATGGTCTGGGAGAACCTACCCTCACTTCAACCGGAACCGGTTCCGCAAGCCCAGCCCAAGGAAAAACAGCAGCACGACCCCGGCAATCGTCTGCCCACCCGCCAGCACCTTGACCCAGGTCGGCGCCTCCTCCGCCAAGAACTCCCCGAAATAGAGCCGCGCAAAACCCAGAAACGCGAAGAGATTGGCGAACGACAGCCCGACAGCTTCCAGCATCGCTTGCCACAGCTCCACCCGGCACCCGGCCGAACTCGCCGTAACCCCAGGCACGCAACAGCGCGCCGCTTCCCAAAGATATAACAGTCCCGGCCCCAGCCACACCAGCGCCAGCCCCACCGCCGGCCGCGCCACGCTTTCGGTAGCGCACTCATTGATCTGTTTTCCGGATCAGAGACTTGTGATTCCCTGAGGTCAAAACCACATGCGGAGAACAGAGAATGTCGCGTTACGATCTCACCGAACTGGAATGGCGGTTCATCGAACCAATCCTCCCGACCAAGGTCCGAGGCGTGAAGCGGCGGAACGATCGGCAGGTACTGAACGGCATCCTTTACGTGCTGCGCACCGGCTGCCCCTGGCGAGACCTGCCCGCGCGCTACGGGCCTTACACCACCGTGTACAACCGCTTCCGGCGCTGGACACTTGCCGGAGTCTGGGACCGGATCATGGACGCGGTGGTGGACGCCCATAACGGCGATGTGGTCATGATCGATGGAACGTCGGTGCGGGTGCACCACGCCGGGGCCACGCTGAAAAAAACGATCCCCGACGCTGCATGGGTCGTTCACGTGGCGGTCTGACCACGAAAATCCACGTTCTGGTCAATGAATGCGGGCTGCCACTGAAGGTTCGCCTGACCCCTGGTCAGGCCCACGACGGGCCGGTCGCGCCGCTTCTGCTGGACGAGTTGCAGCCGGGTCAGGCGGTGCTCGCCGACAAGGCCTACGACGCCAACCACATCCGCAACCTGATCTGGGAGCAGGGCGCCGAGGCGGTGATCCCAAGCAAATCCGATCGTAGGTTTCCGATCCCCTTCGACCGCGATCTCTACCGCCAGCGCAACAAGGTCGAGCGCTTCATCGGGCGGATCAAGAAATCCTTCCGGCGCATCGCGACCCGATACGACAAAACCGCCGACGCCTTCCTCGCATTCATCAAACTCGCCGCCGTAAGGATCTGGTGCGACGCTTATGAGTCCGCTACCTAGTCGAATACTGCACCAGTGAAATCAGAGCCAACCATCTTGGCGCATTGCCGGAAGCTCGTGTTCAAGCCATGACGGCGGTTCTGCGTTTTCGCGCGCTTCTCGAAGCTTGGGATCACGAAGTCCGCGCTCGTTTACAAAGACCGGACTATGGCGCCCAAGGCGGCGAACGGCATTTCCTACTTTGCGCGGCGGATGCTTCACGACGGATCAATGTCATGGAAGGGCTGGATGCCGTTATCTAATTGTTTCAATCGAGCATTATTGGCCAAACAGCGGCCCTTTTTCACCCCTCCGGTGTTCCCTTTGAGCTAGGGTAATAACCGCTATTCGGCCCAATTGACTTTCGCGGACACCGCAATCCGCAGTTACGGTTCTATCGCGCGAAGATGACGAAAGGCGGGAAGGTCCGCGACCTGGGCGTTGGCGGTCGAAACATCACCGCACCTTGCCCGAGTTTCTGGATTTCACTCCGCCATGCAGCGGGAGAGTTCCGGTGGTGCAGCGAGGCGTCACGCTGCGAGCGCACGCAGCACGAATTTGGCACTTCCGGTGTGGGCTCTCTCCAGTCGATCGACGCGCTCGTCACGGATGTCCGCTGCTATCAGCAGCCGAAATTCGTTGCGCCAAAGACGAACTGGTACTGACAGGACTTTGCTGCCATTGGGCGAACGACAATTTCCGGATCTGGCGATATGACTGGCACTCCAATATCGCTTTACGAAGTGGGCATTTCCTTGATGTGCTCCGGAGTTTTGGGAGCCAACTGCCAGCGATCATTTTCTTGATAGTAGCCCTTCAGCTATCCGAAATAGCTGTTTGCCTGAATCGGATAGGGCGCTCGGGCGAGGGCCGGCAGAGGCCGATGACGGGTCGTTTCTGGGGAGGCTGCGGGAGGCGACTGTGGACCGATTAGTGATCGGCCAAATGGGAAATGTCGGCATAAACCAAATAGGACGCCGGCCCGCCCCAGCCCATCGCTGGCGCCAACCCGGACAGCATCGCCAAGCCGATCAGGACGCAGATCAACAACTCCAAGGCATACTCTGCAAGGAGAGCCGTCGACATCGGCAGGCACCAGAAAAGACTGTGGCAGAAACGCGGTCGGTGTGACCGCATAGCCCGTCTGCCCGTCGCAACACAAGCTGTCCATCCACACGCTCGTGTTGACACTGATCAATGCCCGTTTTCCCGCAAAGAGTTAATGTAGATTCTACCAAAAAAACCTAGGGAGGCAGGCATGGGTGATGGTTCAGGCTGCGACACGACCGTGAAACGAATTTCGCTGTGGCTGGGTTTACTAAACTTTGCGATGGGGTTCTTCGTTTGTGTCTTGGCACCCGCGGTGATTGTGGCCCAACCGGCTGGAATGGTGGCCTATGTCACCGATGGCCGCGAAGACCCCGGTCACGTCTATCAGCTGGATGTCACCCACGGCAATCGCGAGGCGGTGTTCGCCAATCCGAAGGGACATCTCAGTGCGCTCGCCTTGCTGGACGACGTACTTTATTTCCTCAACGCCAATAGCCAAGAGATCTACCGCTCGGTCGATGGATGCCAATTTCAACTACTGTATACCCATAGTGATTATGTCCGTGACTTGGCCTTCGATTCCGCCGGTACTCTGCACTTCAGCGCAGCGCGCGGCGCGGCAGAGGACGGTACCATCTTCGCTCTCGACACCGCGAGCGGTGTGGCGACCGCAAAATACAGTGTTCCGCTAGAAGCGACCGGCGGTTTCTGGGCTGGTACTTTCGCCTTCGACCCGGATGACGTCCTCTACGTCAGTTCGGGCAACCGCATACCGGCATCCATCTACCGCTACGACGATCCCGGTTACACGCAGGTGTACCAGGCACAGAACCCGATCATGAGTTTCCAATTCATCGCGTCCGACACGCTGGTATACGCCGATCATGGACAGGAACTGCGCCGCCTCGAAAACTTCACTACCGATACCGCCTACGCCCGAAATCCCGATACGGTTTGGATGAACGACGTGGTCTTCGCCCCAGAGCAGGGCTTCACCCAGCTTCCCGATTGGGACGGCGACGGCCAAGGTGACGCTTGCGACTGCGACGATAGCTACATGGGCCCGAACGAGGACGGAGCCGATTGCGGCGGCGACTGCGGTGGTAGCTGCCCAACCTGCAGGCCGCTTTTGCTGACCGCAGACCAAAACAAGGGCATAAACATCGTCCTGGTGCCCGACAACGATTACGGCACCAACATCGCCGAGTTCCGCGACGACATCCGCAAGATCGTGCTGGATGGCTTCCACAACACGCCTGGATTCTCGGACGGTGTTTGCGGGTTCAACTATTACTTCGTCACCCAACACGGCAACTACACGCCAACCTGCGGCGGGATCATGCTTCCTGCAGCCGAAAGCAGTTGTCCTGGTGGCTCGCGCGCCGTGCTCTTCACCGCGGGCGGACGGGCCTGCCAGATGGGCAATGCCTTTTCCATCCTTTATGCCGAAGACACGGACGGTTCACCGAACGATGATGCGGTGCACACTGCGCGGCACGAGACCGGCCACGCGGTCTTCGATCTCTCCGACGAGTACTGTGTGCGCGGCAATTGCGACGGCACCTATTCCTACCGGCCGGATCCGCAAGCCAACGTCTACGACACGCGGGACCAGTGTATCAACGAATCGGAACACGCTGAAAACTGCGACAATTTCTGCCCGACCGAGGTCTGCACCGATGAGGTTGAAACACACGACCAGATCATGTGGATGCCGGCCGGCGTAGGAGCCACGGGGACTCTGATCGACTGCCAGACTTGGGCCATGGCGCAGGGTGTCAATCCGGGCAGTTGCCGGCAGGATTCGCCCACCAGAATCTGCTCACCGAACTGGCAAACGGATTGGCGCATTCCGGGCGGCGGGATCGGCGAGCCTTGCGACACGGATACTAGCGGCGACGGTTGGTGGAAGGCTGACCGATCTCCGAATGCCCTTGCCTCGTGCGTGATGGACCGAGGCCAGGACTTCGAGCGCGACTGCGCGGACCGGATCGCCCTTCTGATGAACGACAAAACCTTCTGCCCCGGCACCCCAGCCAGCCCGGGCGCGCCGTCCAGCGCGCAAGAGCGGGGGATCAAGGCCCTGGTCCTGTACCTGCATGTCGAGGACGGCGCCTTTGCCCTTCGCGACGCGCAACTGGTCTACAACTTCCCGCAACGGACGTTCCTACGAGAGGCCCGGTTCAGCCTGGAGCTTTTAGGCGATGGCGAGCCGCTCTTCGGCATGACCTTCAACGACCCGCGGGTGATGCACGTCTACGCCACCGCCGATGCGCCACCCGAGAAACGCTTTCGCGCCGCAGCCGATATCAGGTGGATCTTGCCCTTTGAGCCTGGCATCGAAGAAGTTCGACTTACGGACCGCAATACCGGTGAAGTCGTCCTGACCGCCCCGCTCACCGAAGCTGTCGAGCAGTTCTGCGGTGCCTTCCCGGACGACCGCGACTGTCAATAGAACCTCGCCCCCGCGACGAGCGGGGGCGACGATCATTCAATAGTAATCCAAAGTCCAATGGGCACCACCGTTCGGCGGTGCTCTCCCCTCCTTCAAGGGGCCAGTTTACCAAGTCCTAGGCGCGGGCATTGAAGGCGATCGGCACGAGTCCGTCCCTCTTTTCATATTTCACGGTTGAGTTCAGGCCTGCCGCCGTCAAATGAGGCGACACATCGACGATCGAAACCGAGACCGGGAAATTGGCCCTGAGAGTGTTTTTTGGAAAGATGTAATTGATGCAATTGCCACTCGCTGAACGCTACTGGCAGGCCGGTCAAACCAACGGTGCACAGGTCTCCACCTGGGGGATTATTGGGAAATCTCCCCGCGCAAACCCCAAATGTTTCCCGGGCAGATCGTTTAACCCTTGGGCTCTCCGACTCGACCTCGCGTGTGAGCCTCGAATTGCAGTCGGATACTCGCTGCGATCCTGTGAAAGGAGATATGGGCTCGATTGAGCCATTTGCTTTGCTCGCTGTCGACGGCTGCTTGGGGGGACGAAGCGACCGTGTGGGCAATCTGCTGCTTGTTCTTTGTCGGGGTCGCAGGACTATTCGGATCGCGCTCTCCGACGTCAACGGGTTGATGCACGTCAATGACGCGCACATGCACAGTGCTGTAGCGCTTGCAATGAGCCGGTTGTTCCTCCGCCAAATAGGGCGAGGTGGGCCTTGCTGTACGCCCGTCGGCCAAGGCCGGGAAGACTGGCCGCCGATCATGCACCGACGATCGAAGCGCACTACTCCGGCGTTCAAGACGCAGGAGGCATGAATGGATGCCCTGACAAGACGGCCAGCGGTTCTATGGTTGGTCATATTTACTGTGTTGTACGTCTTTGCCGGAGGTCGCTGGGGGATACCCGTGGCCGCGTGGTTGGCGCCGGTATTTGCAATCCGCTTCATTCGCGACAGCAAAAGCGGCTGGCGCGCCTTCTTCTGGATTTGGCTGGCCGCGGCGGTGGCAACTATCATCGCCAGCCACCACACCACCACCCTGCATTTCCAAAGTGAACTAATCGAGCCGGCTCTATTTGCCGTCATGTCGCTTCCTATCCTCATCCCATTTGTCGTTGACCGTCTCTTTCACCGACGCTGGGCAAGTGGCGGACCCGGGCCTTTCTGGCTGACGTTTGTCTACCCAATCAGCTTCACCGCCATGGATTTTGCATCCGCCATTGGCAGCCCCCTGGGGTCTTGGGGCTCGCTTGCTTATTCCCAGGCGGGCTCGACTGTTTTCATGCAGTTGACGGCCATCACCGGCATGTCGGGCATCACCTTTATCGTCAGCTGGTTCGCCAGTGTGGCCAACTATGCCTGGGAGGGGGGCTTTCAGTGGAGCAAGATCAATCGCGCCGTGGTGGTTTTCGCCGGGGTCATCTTGATCGTCTTTGGGTATGGATATGGCCGCCTGGCGCTCGTCGAGCCCGGCGAGCAAACCGTGCAGGTCGGCGGGTTTTCGTTGCCGCTGAGGGAAGTCGGATCAATGAACGACTTGTGGAAACTCGGGGCCGAAGAGGAATACCACGAAGCCTTCAAGGCGTTGAACAGACGGCAATTGGCGCAGGTACGGGTCATGGCGCAAGATGGGGCAAAAATCGTTGTGCTCCAGGAAGTTGCTGTGCAGGGCCTTCAGGAAGAAGTGGCGGCGATGCTGGAAAACGCTGCTGGCATTGCCCGGGAGGAAGGCATCTACCTGGCTCTGCCGACGGGAACGATCGTTCCAGATGGCCAATACGAAAACGTCGTTCGCATCTTCGATCCGAACGGCGAGGTTGTCCTTGAACACTACAAATTTGGTGGCGCGCAGTTCGAGGGCTCGGTACCGGGCAACGGTGTTCTGCAAATTGTGGAGACACCCTACGGTAAACTGAGTGCGGCGATCTGCTGGGACGCTGATTTTCCAGACATTGTTAGGCAAGCCGGCGCGCAGGACGTTGATCTACTGTTGCTGCCTTCGAATGACTGGTTCGAAATCCGGGAAATACACCCCGGGATGGCGACCTTCCGTGCCGTCGAAAATGGCATGCCCATTTTCCGTCAAACCGGCAATGGGGTGTCCACTGTCATTGATGCCTATGGGCGGGTGACAAACCGCATGGACATGCATGCGGAGGGAGACCCAGACACGTGGGGCGCTGTGCAGATGGTGAACGTGCCAGTCGGCTCTGTCGCCACGCTCTACCCAAAAACTGGAGATGTCTTGGGGCTGGCGATGGTGGCTGGGTTTTTCGGCCTATTGGCGTTTGCCTGGATCAGGCGGAAGCCCGAAAGATCCAAGAGTGACAGCACAACCACAAGTCCACCAGACGCAATGTGAACACAGACGGCCTTTGAGCCGTCCCTTAGGCACAGGTTGGCCTCGCTCCGGACCTTCTCTGCGCGGGGTATCATGGTTCGGACGGCGGGGCCTTTCTGTCTTTTGCCTTCGCAGCGGAATACACGGCGCGCTAAGATGCACTCGCGGCGCGTCCTTCGCTGCGTCGCGGCGCTCGTCGCCGAAACGGACATTCAGCGACTCTGATTGGCGCCGATCCAGAACCTGCCGTTCGCTGCGGTCGGTCTGAGCAAGCGAGAAGCGGGACGGAACGGATCCTCGACTGGGCAGAGTCAGCTGGCGCAACCGGCCCTAAAGCCTCCATCGACGATCTGGTCAAAGCCGGGCAACGGCTCTCGCATTTCTGTCGTTCGTGCGTCGCGCAGCATTGCCGCGACAGGTGTGACCGGGTCACGGAAGAAGCCGACGCTGTAGTCGCTAATGCCGACAGTCGTGGAGCAATTGGGCAGCATGCACGCCAGTAGCGCCGGAGACTGCTATTCAATACTGACAAGCGCTTGGGCAGCGGCGGCAACGTGCTCGTGAAACCAACGGATTTCTGGTTCATCTCCGGTGGATGCACTCCTAAAAAGTGTCAGTTCCAGCCGGGGCGCGTCAAAAGGCAAGTCACGCTGCGCAAGCCCATAGGCGTGACCGGCATCTCGCAGCGCGACAGATGGGACGGAGAGCAACATGTCTGTCTGGGCGAGGACTGGGGGTGCCATGGTGAAGTGCGTCAGCACTGCACCAATGCGTCTTGTCACGCCGAGTGGTGCGACGATCCGGTCAATGGGGCCACGTCCAGTTGCGACGCCGCTTCCGATCTGCAGATGCGGGAAACGCGCCCAGGCCTCCAGCGACCAATCCGCGAAGGCTGGATGGTTCTTGCGACCAAAGGCGACCCAGGGCCAGGACCCAAGCACTGTGCCGCGCAATTCATCCGACCGCTTGAAGCTTGGCGCGATAAGGGCGTCGTAGCGTCCCTGTTTCAGATCGGACATCCCGTTCACAGGCAGCGCTGACACTTCCACTTGAATGGCCGGGGCCTCCTTTCCGATGCGCCTGAGCAGCTTCGGGATCAAGGGTGAGAAGAAGTCCGGCGCGGCCAAGCGAAAGGCGCGCGTGGATGAGGCCGGGTCAAACGCCTCGGGCGCCGCGAGGGTTCGCTCGATGCTGTTGAGCACAGCGGGCAGCGTTTTGGCGAGCGCCTGGGCCCGTGCCGTGGGCACCATGCGCCGTCCGTCACGCACGAGCAATTCATTGTCAAAGACCAGGCGCAGACGTTTCAGGGCATGGCTGATGGCAGATGAGGTCAGGTTCAGCCGTGTGGCCGTTCGCGCGACACTCTTCTCACGCAGCAGGACGTCGAGCACCACGAGCAGGTTCAGGTCGATCTTGGAAAGCGCCGGTGCATTCATAGTGAATGGCGTTCATCTATGTTGAGTATCTTTCATTTGATTCATCCTATTTGGTAGGCGACAAGAATGCAACTCAAGGAGATAGAAGATCGCTCATGCTCAGTTCGCTACCGTACCGCGAAAAGCACGATCCACTTGAATAGCAGGAAACAGGGAGACCTCTCGATGCACAAACAACCCAAGTTCACCATCTCGCTCGCAGCCGCGCTGACCCTCGGCGCCGCCGCGCTCGCCGAGACCCCGCTCGATATCAAATTCGCCGGAGCACTGGAATTTGCCGAGGACGGCACGCTGTTTGTCGGCGACAACCACAACGGCGCAATCTATGCGTTTGAAATCCCTGGGGAGGCGACCGAGCAGCAAATCATGCCCAGCTCGGTTGCCGACATTGACGCTAAAATCGCCGAGTTGCTTGGGGTCAATGCGGGTGCGATTGAAATCAACGACATAGCCGCCCATCCGGTTTCCAACGACATCTATATCTCGGTCACCCGGATCGGCAATCTTGCCTCCCAACCGGCGATTGTGACTGTTTCGCAGGATCAGCAGCTGACCCTTCTGGATATCGGCTCCCTTCCTTTCCAAAGGCAGGAATTGGCGGCCTACCCCGATGGCAGTGCCACATTCGCGGTGCGCGGCATGGGGCCATTTCCACCGCTTCCACGGGACATCGCGAAGGGTGACATCCCACTAAACACGCTGGCGATCATGGATATCGAGTATTACGAGGGTGAGCTTTTTGTCTCCGGCGTTGCGCATGACAACTTCCTCTCCTCCCTCCGCCGCATCTCTTACCCGTTCGACGGCACCCAAGGCATCGCCAACGTCGAGATGTATCACATCGCCCATGACCAATATGAAAGCCGCGCGCCGATCCGGGCTATGTCGGTGCAAGAGATTGACGGAAAGCCGCAGCTGGTCGCCGCCTATACCTGTAGCCCGGTTGTCCTTGTCCCGCTGGACGAGATCACCGACGGCGCGAAAATCTCTGCCCGAACGCTACTGGACTATGGCAATGGGCAACCGCTCGACATGATCTCGTTCAGCCACCAGTCGCCCTTCGGAGGCGGGGCGGAGCCGATGCTGTTTGTCACCAGTGACAGCCGGTCTCCGCAAGTCATCCCGATCAGTGGGCTGCAGGATGCGCAGGTTGTGACGCATGACGTTCTTCCACGCGGCCCCAAGCTCGATACGCATCCGCTCATGCCCTACGGGCCGGTCGGAAAATCCGTGATGTTCAATGGCGTCCCCCTTCACACGACCCTTGTTGGCGGCGGCTTTTTTACCTCTGTCACGCGGGATCCCTATACGGGCAGCCTGAACCTTGACACCAACCCGACCTGGTTTCCGAACCGCATTCACGACATGCTCGCGGAGTTCGATTTCCCGCAATACCAACCCGATCCGTCTCGGTTGCAGTGACGGCAATGGGTCGGACAAATGGGCACCGGGTCGCCATTCTCTTGGCGGCCCTGATGGCGGCAAACATGATCAGCTCCGTTGCAACAGCCCAGGATTTGGCGCTCCCGCAGCATGGGGCAGAGCCGGTTACATTGGCTCTGCCTGACAGCGCACAGGCGACGGCACGCCCTTCGGAGGTGCTCGCGGTCTTTGTCGGTCAGGTTGATCCTTGTTGCGAGGGTCGCACGCCGATCGCAGGTCGCTACGCACGGGCCAATGACGCCCTCACGTTTACGCCGGCCTTCGGCTTTGATGCGGGGCAAGACTATGTCGCACGTGTTCGCACGTCGCAGATCGAGGAGATGGTCGCGTTTCGCATCCCTTCGCGGGCTGCGACGGTTCCCGCCGTCGTGACGGACATCTACCCAAGCGGGGATACGCTGCCGGAGAATACCCTACGGTTCTACATCCATTTCTCGGTGCCGATGACACCCCATGCGGCCTTTGACTACATCAGGTTGCGAGACGCCACTGGCTCAGCCGACGAAGCCGCTTTCATGCGGTTCAAGCAGGAGCTCTGGAATGAGGACAGGACCCGGCTGACTGTTTTGATTGACCCCGGTCGGATCAAACGAGAGGTCGCGACAAATGTGGAACTCGGCCCAGCCTTGCTTGCCGGGCAAACCTCCACGCTCACGGTCGAAGGCGGTTGGCCTTCCGCCGATGGCACTTCGCTTCTGCCCGCGTTTACCAAGGCGTTTCGGGTGTCCGAAGCGCTGCGAGAGCGTCCTGATACGCGCCATTGGACCGCCAATGCGCCCTGCGCTGGAACACGAGAACCGCTGGCGATCACCTTTGACCGCCCTTTCGATCGCCATCTGCTGACCCAAGCGCTCTGGGTGGAGTCTGAAACTGCAAACAGGATCGACGGCACAATCGAAGTCGGAAATGCGGAACGCAGATGGAGCTTCACGCCGAACCGGCCTTGGTCTTCAGACGACGTGCTTCTGGTTGCAAGTCCCGTGCTTGAAGATGTTGCCGGAAACAATTTCCACGATCTGCTGGACCACGCCGCAGACCCAGAGGAAAGCGCTAATTCCGCAACGGACCTGCCGGTCAACATTCGAAGCTGCGCGCATTGAAGCCGTTTGATTCCAAGGGCAGCTTCAACCCGGTCTCAAACACTGTAGCGCGAGGCAACCATAGTCGGTTTGAGCTCTCTACTGCCTCTGGCGGTAGGTTCGCGGCAGATCCGCTCTCGGTTGGCGAACGGCAAGCGCCGTCCGCCATTGTCCGGTCAGATGTCGATTCGCTCAGCGATGCTGAGCGCGTCTTCCAGTTCGACGCCTAGGTATCGGACTGTGCTGTCCACCTTGGTATGGCCGAGCAACAGTTGAACCGCTCGTAGATTTCCGATGCCTTGGTCAGACGTCGTGAATGTGTGCCATACCCGCTTGGGTCTAGCCCAATGGCCGCCATCCAGTCAC
>JASJCA010000008.1 GCA_030066215.1 Rhodobacter sp.
GCCGGGCATGGGGGCGGTAGGGCAGGTAATAGCTGCCGCCGATCCCGGTGATGCCGTCGATCAGATCGCGGGTCATCCGCGCCATGTCGGCCTCGGCCCGGGCGGTCATCTCTTGGCTGAACGACATCACCGCGGCGATCCGCGGGCCCGGCGCATAGGCCAGCCAGCTGTCGGGATCGCTATCGACGAAGCGCAGGGTGACGTTGAGGAACTCCTGGTAGGAGGCCGGGATCACCTGGCGGCAAATCTCCACAAACTCGGCGAACCTCTCGGGGGCGACGAAGTATTCGTGCAGGATATCGGTGCGGTCGGGATCGCGGTCGTCGAGAGTCGCCACAGGCTCGTTGATCAGGCTGTTGCGGGTCGCCGCGCCGCCGGCGACGGCGGGGCCAAGATCGGTCTCGGTCCACCAACGCAGGCGCTTCATCCGCTCGTTGCCAAGCTGCGCCCGGTAGACCCGGCGCGCCAGATGCGACACCACGCCAGAGCCGCTGGCCGGCGGCAGGTCGGATTGGTCGGCGGCGGGCCGGTAGGTGATCATCAGCGCCTCATCGAAGAACCGCGCCCGGTCCACGTTCAGCCGGCCATAGGCCATGTTGACCTGCCCGTCGGCAAGCGCGGTGACAAAGCGGTCGCCGAAGTCCTCGGCCGGCATCTCCTCAAACTCGGGCTCCAGCCGGAGGTTCGGGGAGATCGAGACCTCCATCGCGGTGATCGCGCCGGTCAGGCCATAGCCGCCCATGGTCTGGCCGAAGAGGTCAGCGTTCTCGGTGCGCGAGCAGGTGAGCGCGGTGCCGTCGGGCAGCACCATGTCGATGGCGCGCACGGTGGCGCCCATCGGGCCTTCGGGAACCGGCCAGCCATGGGCGTTGACGCAGAACGTGGCGGCCACGCCGAAGTCGTTGTTCGACTGCATCACGCGCGGGCCGAAGCCCACTGGGTCGAGCGCCGCGATCACCTGCGACCAGCGCGCGCCGGCATGGACCCGCATTGTGGCCGCCGCGGTGTCGGCCTCGATCCAGCCGTTGTCGAAGGTCACCGCGTGGCCGCCCGCTGGGATCGCCTGGCCGCCCATCGAATGGCGCGCGGCCCCGATATTGACCGGCCGACCCTCCGCGGCGGCGTCGGCGATCTCGGCCCGGATCGCCTCGGTCAGAGCGTTGCCCGGGTCTTCACGCATCACGATGTGACGGAAGATCGGTGTTTCGCTCAGACCGCTGGCGTCGTTCAGGACATCCGCCGCGCTTGAGGCGACCACCCGCTGCGTGCCATCAAGACTGGGGGTCGAGGCCGAATAGCGCCCAACTGCCACGCCGCCAGCGACGGCGCCGGCTCCGAATAACGCGGTGCGGCGCGTGAGGGTCTTCATCGGTCGTTACGCTCCCAGGGGCCCCGTGGCCGCACTGTGTCCGATCTATCGGCCAAAAGACAGTCAGGACATCCTTACCGGAGCAAGATCCGCCCCCGAACGGTCCGACGCTGCGGCCGGCGTCTTCTCGGCAAAACACTCTTGAGCAGCGCGAGGAGGTTGTCCTTCGTTGCGCCATTGGTCCGAGCGACCAATGGGCGACACCCCCTCGCTCCGGTCGGATCGCATCGCGATCCTAGGCCACCGTCGCTTTGCGACTCATCTCGCGAAAGCACAGAATTCCATGCTGAATCCCGTTTCCGACTGTTTCACTCAGAAAGCTCTTGCCTTTATCCGAGGATTCCGTAACTGACTCTTTCTATCGGATTTCTCTGCGGGAACAGACTCATGCGCATGACACCCAACCCTTCGGTTTTGGCCATTGCCGTCCTCCTCGGCTCGACCGTCTTGGCCACCGCCGGGTCGCATTCGGCGGGCGAGCTGAACCTCTATTCATCGCGCCACTACGACACCGACGAACGGCTCTATTCGGACTTCGAAGAGATGACCGGCATCACGATCAACCGCATCGAAGGCAAGGCCGACGAGTTGATCGCACGGATGGAGGCCGAAGGGGCAAACTCGCCGGCCGATATCTTGTTGACCGTCGATACCTCGCGCATCGAGCGCGCCAAGAATGCCGGCGTCTTGGCCGCGGTCGAGAGCCCCGTGCTGGAGGCCCGCATTCCCAGCTATCTGCAGGACGCCGAGAACGAATGGTTCGGCTTCTCGCAACGTGCACGAATTCTGTTTTACGACAAGGACATAGTCACCGACCCACCGGCGACCTATGCCGCGTTGGCGGACCCGAAATACGCTGGCCAAATCTGTGTCCGGTCGTCATCGAACGTCTATATGCAGACGATCCTTGCTGCGATCATCGAGCACGAGGGCGAAGCGGCCGCCAAAGCGTGGGCCGAAGGGGTCAAAAACAACTTCGCCCGCGACCCACAGGGCGGCGACACCGATCAGCTGCGCGGCATCGCTTCGGGCGAATGCGCCATCGCGATGTCGAACACCTACTATTTTGCGCGCGCGGTGCGCAAAGACGTGAAAGGCCTGCCAGAGGATGTGCGCGCCAAGATCGGCTGGGTGTTTCCCGATCAAGGCGACGGCAACGGGGCGCATATCAACCTCTCCGCCGGCGCCGTGGCGAAACATGCGCCGAACCGCGACAACGCGGTCAGGTTCCTGGAGTACCTCGCCAGCGACCAAGCGCAGCAGTATTTCTCGGCCGGCAACGACGAATACCCGGCGGTTCCAGGGGTCGCGGTCAGCCCGGCAGTCGCCTCGCTGGGGTTCTTCAAGCCCGATGACGTGAGCCTGTCGGCGGTGGCCAAGAACGTGCCGACGGCGCAGATGATCTACAACGAGGTCGGTTGGGAGTAGGGACCGGCTGGCCAGTCGGTTGAGGCGCGGCGTTCGCTGCGACCTTCTCGTGTTGCGGCGGCCACCTCCATGCATTTCGGCGCTTCAACGGCAAGGCCCTAGTCGCGTTGCAGGCGTCTTTTCCTGCAATTCTCGGGCTTGATGTCGCTGGTGGTCGCGCGGAGTGACGTCCAGGCCTGCTTGCTGATTCAGTGCTCGCTCTACAGCATGTGCGACTTGCCGCCGTCGTCGTGCTTGACGCCGCGAGGGTCGCTGTCGAACCCGGCCAAATTGAGTGAACCCGCCGGAGCCTGGATGACCCGCAGGCAATTCTCCCCCCTTGTCATGGTAATCCTGCTCGCCGCAGAGCCTACTGGATTGGAGTCTTGTTGAGGTCTCGGAATTGAACAGAACACCTTGGACAACGCTCGGTTTCGATCGCGACGAAGCCGACCTTCTGCCCAGGTGCCGCGAATCTCATTGATGAGCCTGATCCGACCGTGATTGCACTAGCTTCAAGCCGTTCCGGGGGAACCAAACTGCTGATCTTGGCGGCCGCGCGGAAAGACGGCTTCGTGTAACAGCAATCCGGCAGGTCGCTCGCAAATCGAATCGCCGGTGGACGTGGTGGCTTGCAGCGTCGGGCAGCGTGTGGCATCAGGCGGTATCTCTGGCACAGATCCGCAGGGCCGAACATCATCCCGTCACTTGGGAGGGATTTCGTCTATGCCGGTTTTCACAGGACCCATCGTTACAGCGCCCGGCCCAATTTGCCGATCAGCCTCATGTCGGGCGCACTGCAGATGAGGGACGCTGCGCTTTGCGACGAACTCTTGGTCTCGGAGGTCCGTGTCCTCCCGTTAGACGTCGTTGCCGTGTTGCCGCTTGGTGCCGTCGCCGACGCAAAATCCGCGAACTGCGCCCCGGGCGTCACGCGCGCTGATGTCGCAGTGAATCTCGGCCGGTTGCAGGCCGAATTCGCCGCTCTCCGTGGTCGGAGGCTGTAGTGATGGACGCAAGCGACACCGCGGTCAGGCTGCCCCGGGTCGGCATCCCGTCCAGCGTGCTCTCCGATCCCGAGCGGTTCGGCGGTGCAACGCGCGGCGAGCTCCAATGCGGCACACTGGTCTTGCAGGCTGGCCGTGCGGTGAGACTAGAGCCCGAGGCCGGGGAAGATTTGCCCGAGCGCATCCTCCTTCCGCGCCTGACTGAGGCGCATGTCCATCTCGACAAATGCCACAGCGTCGATCGCTGCATGGGGTCCGGCGGCGATCTTAGTGGTGCTCTTGAGGCTCAACGGCGCGACAAGGCATTTTGGACCCGCGACGACCTACTCGATCGGGCACAGCGCGGGCTGCAAGAGCTTGAGGCAGCAGGGTGCGGGACGGTCCGGACCCATGTGGATTGGGGCAGTGCCGAGGGTGACCCTGAGGTGCCCCTGGCGTGGGAGGTTCTCGGCATATTGGCCGGGCGGGCGGCTGAGCAGGGCATGCTCGTTCAACGCGCCGCGCTGACCGGGATCGACGAGATGGCCGATGCGGACCGAGCCGAACGCGTCGCTCGGCGTGTCGCGGAGGGCGGCGGCGTCTTGGGTGGCTTCGTCCTGGACCAATCGGACCGTGAAACGGGACTGCGCAATCTCTTTTCGCTGGCCGAGCGGTTCGGTCTGCCGCTTGACTTCCATGTTGACGAAGGCCTCGACCCCGGTCTCGACGGGCTCGAGCTGATCGCCGACATCGCGCTCGAGACCGACCATGCGGGCCCGGTCCTTTGTGGCCATGCCTGCAGCCTGGCGTCCCGATGTGCAGACGACGTGGCCCGTATTGGCGACAAGCTGGCTGCGGCCGGCATCGCCGTTGCGGTGCTGCCGGCGACCAATCTCTATTTGCAGGGGCGCCGAGACGGGACGCCGGATCGACGGGGGATTACACGCCTGCGCGAACTGGCTGCCTGTGGCGTCGGGATCGTCATCGGCACCGACAATGTGCGGGACGCGTTTTGTCCAATCGGCCGGCACGACCCAATGCACTCTCTCTCGCTGTGCGTTCTGGCCGGGCATATCGATCCGCCCTTTGGACGCCTCCTGCCGATGATCACCATCGCGGCCCGACGTGCCCTGGGCCTGCCGGACATGACGGTGGACGGCGCCGATGCGCGTGATCTTCTGGCCGTGCCTGGGCATAGCCTATCCGATCTTGTTTCCGGCGCCTCGGCTCCCAGGCCGCTGAACGCTGTTTTGGGAGTGGACCATGTCTGACATCCAAAAAACCACACTGGACTGGCCGCGCATCGCGCGGTTGCTGCAACCGGTCGAGACGATTGACGACCCGGTGACCGTCAAAAAGCGCAGCCGCGATTTCTTCTGGTACTCGCCGATCCTCAATGCCGAGCTGCGCCGGTCCTTCGGGGACCTTGTCGCGCGGCCGAAATCGCGTGAGGAGTTGGCCCATTGCCTCGCCGTCGCCTTCGCCGAGGAGGTCCCGGTCGTCCTGCGTGGCGGCGGCACCGGAAACTACGGCCAGGCGGTGCCGTTGCGGGGTGGGTTGATCATCGAGACAACCGCGATGAACCGCATTCTGGAGATCGGCGAGGGCTTTGTCCGGGTCGAAGCCGGTGCGCTGATGGCTGACATCAACGCCGCACTGGCGCCGCGGGGGTGGGAGATGGCGATGTTTCCCTCGACCCAGGACATCGCCACGGTCGGCGGCTTCGTCGCCGGCGGCTCTGCTGGGATCGGATCGATCGCCAATGGCCCATTGCGCCAGAAGGGCAACATCGTGCAATTGAAGGCGCTGTCCGTCGAGGCGCAGCCAGTCGAGCATGTGTTCGACGCCGAAGCCGCGCTGCAGATCCACCACGCCTGGGGGCTGAACGGCGCGATCACCGAGGTGACATTGCGCACCGTGCCTTTGCGGGATTGGGTCGGGTGCATGGCCGGTTTCGACAGTTACCGCGACTGCTATGCGGCGGGCTATGCGCTGGCCTCGGCACCGGAGACGGAAATCGCGCGCAAGCTTTGCTCGGTGGTGGATGCGCGCATCGTCGACTATTTCCGACGGCTCGAGGCGCAGGTCCCCAAGGGTCACCACCTTCTTGTAACGCTCGTTCCGCGTGAACAGATGGGTGCGCTCCAGGCCCTGGTCGACGCGTTTGGTGGCACGCTGCATCTTGCGATGGACGAGGCCGAACGGCAGGCGGCCAAGCTGCCGCATGTGTTTGAATTCGCTTACAATCACACGACGTTGCAGGTGCTGAAATCGGACCGTTCGGCGACCTATCAGCAGATCGGTGTGCCCGATCCTGCGGATGCCGATCGGGTCGCCGCGATGCGCGACCGGCAGGGCGGTGAGGTCTGGCCGCATCACGAATTCACCCGGGTCGAAGGGGTCGTTGCGGCGGCCGACCTGCCGATCATCTGGTTCCGCGATGCCGCGCGCTTGGCTGAGATCAACGCAACTTACGAGGCCGACGGCTTCACAGTCTATGACGCGCATGTGCATGTGATCGAGGGCAATCACATGCAGCCGGACTATCGTCACCTCGCCTGGAAGAAACGGCTCGACCCCAAGGGCCTGCTCAATCCCGGGAAATCGCTGGAATGGGAAAAGGTCCGCCATCTGCCCGCCGAAGACATCGAGGCACTTGCGGGGCTCGGCGGAGCGACCAATGAGAATTGAGACGGAGGCGCGCGCTGTGGCGAAATTCGATCTGAAACCACTCATTCCGGCGTTCGGTATGGAGGTGCGCGGCTTGGACCTGATGGATGTCAGCGCCGACACTCTGTTCCCCGATATCCGCGCGCTGTTCGAGGAGCATTCGGCGCTTCTCTTTCGCGGCCAGGATCTGGCGCCGGAGAAGCACCTGGAACTCGCGCAGCTCTTCGGGCCGATCGAGGACCGTCAAGCCGACGAGCGCAAGCCAGGTGAAGCCTTCACGATCCCCGAAGTGTCCAACGTCACGGAGGATGGCACGACCGCAGGCGAGATGGATCTTAAGACGCTGAATTTGAAATCGAATTTTCTGTGGCATGCCGACAGCACCTTCCTTCCGGTTCCGGCGCTATCGAATATCTTGGTCGCCCGTATCGTCCCCACCGAAGGCGGGGCGACGGAACTGGCCTCGACCCGGGCGGCCTGGGCCGAGATGCCGGAGGAGTTGAAGGCCCGGATCAAGGGGCGCGGCATCTGGCACCGCTATAGCCATTCGCGCAAGAAGATCTCCGAGGAATTGGCCAAGCTGCCGATGTTCGCCAAGTGGCCGGACCAGCACTGGGCCTCGGTCTGGCCGAACCCCGTGAATCGGCGCGAGGCGCTCTATATCGCGAGCCACGCCTTCCAAGTCGACGGCTACGACGAGAGCGAAAGCGAGACGCTATTGGCGGAGTTGACGGAGTTTTGCACGCAGCCACGCTACGTCTACTCGCATCGCTGGGAAGTCGGCGATGTGCTGTTGTGGGACCAGCGAGCGGTCATGCATCGTGGCACTCCGTGGCCCTACGACCAGCCCCGGAAGCTGTCCAGCATCTGTTCCAGCGCTCGTGAGTCCGATGGGCTCGCGGCGATCCGCATGACCCCTGAACTCGCGTGACGGGATGACCATGGAGCTGCTTTTTTACCTCGTCGATGCCGCGCTTGTCGCGGGGCTTGCGGTGTGGATGATCGTTGCGGTTGCAGACAATTGGCGGCACCCGCGCATGAACGAGGAAAGCGTGGCGATGGTCGTCCGCCTCGACCTGATGGAGCGTGATTATCCCGACGAGTTCCGGCTGATCGCCCACCGCCGGATTAACGATCCCAAGACGATCGGCCGCCTGTTTCGCTTGATCCGGCTGGTCGAAACCGTGGCGGCTGTGGCGCTTGGTCTTGCGGCCCTGCTGCTGGGCCTTGCGGCGGCTGGCCTGGTGGCCCATGGCGTCGCCACCGGTGCCGCGCTATCGAGCGTCACGCTGTTTACGTCGATCTGGGCCGGGTTCGTGATCGGGGGCAACCACTTTGCCTATTGGTATTGCCACCAATGGGCGCAGTCGAACCACTTCATGCTGATGTATTGGGGGTTTCTGGTCCTGATCGTGCTTTTGCTGTGAGACGCGTTGGGGCCCAGGCTTGGCCCGAGCCCCCTGCGACCTGTGCTCAACCCATCCAGTACATGTACTGCGGATACATCTCTTGGCTGATGTGGATGGCAGCCCCGCCCAGATTGGATTTCGAATGGTTCGCCAGCCCTCGGAAATAGGGTTGGATGATGACCCCCTCGTCGACCATGATTTGCTCAAGCTGTGCCATCAGGCCACGCCGCGCCTCGACATCCGGCGTGGCCAGCGCTTGCTCGACAAGCGCATCGAATTCGGAATTGGCAAAGCCCGACTCGTTCCAGGACACGCCCGAGACATAGGCCAGCGCGTAGGTCTGGATGCCAAGCGGCCGGTGGTTCCAGTTGGTCACCGAGAACGGATATTTGGCCCAGTCGTTCCAGAAGGTCGAAGACGGGATCACTGTGCGCTTCACGTTGATACCTGCATCGCGTAGCTGCGCGCCAATAGCGTCGGCGGTCGCCTTCCAGAAGGCGGAGTCGAGCGAAATCAGCTCGTGCTCGAACTCAGCCATGCCAGCATCGGCCATCAAAGCGGTCGCCTGGGCCGGGTCGTACACTGCCGGACCAATATCGGCGTAATCGGGATGGACCTTCGAGACATGGTGGTTCTCGCCAACTGCGCCCAGACTGTTGTAGGCGAGCTCAAGTACCGTTTCGTTCTTAACGGCGAGAGCCAAAGCCCGACGAACGCGGACGTCGGCGTAAGGCGTGGTGCCGTCCACTTCGGCCAATTGATTGGTGCGCGCCAGGACCACCGCCCCGGTGGTCACCGTGTGCTTGGTCCATCCGTCGAGGCTGTCAAAGGCGGGGATGAAATCGCCTTCGGTGTCGTAGGTCACGTCAAACTCGTCGGCCTCGGCGCCGGCAAAATGCGCCGACGGGTCGGATCCGAAATCGATCCCCTCGATCCGGTCCATCCAGGCGCCGTTGCCGGCGTTCCACCAGCTATGGTCTGGGTTGCGCACCAGCGCCCAGGCCTCGCCGACCGAGTAGAATTCCGGCAGGTATGCGCCGGTGCCGATCGGGTTGTCGACCATCGACAGCTCGTCAAAGCTTTCGTGAACGATGGCGGCCGGGTAATCGGCCATACCGGCGATCAGCGAGATGTCGGGCCGCGGCAGAGCGATGCGGACGGTCAGGTCGTCTAGCGCCGTGACCGCGCCCGCCATCATCTTGCCCGTGCCCTCATCGACGATGGTTCCAAAGCGGATCGACATCGAGTTCGCCTCGACGGTGCTGTCGCACCAACGCTCGATATTGCGGACCACATCGGCAGACGTGAACGGATCGCCGTTGTTCCAGGTCACGCCGGGTCGCACGCGCAGTGTGTATTCAGTGGCGTCGGCGTTGATTTCCCAGCTCTCCAGCAGTGACGGCGTGAAGCTGCCGTCGGAATTGTACTGGACGAGGTACTCGAGCCACCCGCGGGTGAAGTTGGCCAGGCTGTTGAAGTCGAACTTGCGCGGGTCGCGCATGGTGACGATTTCCTGCTGGATGCGCACGGTGCCGCCCATCTGCGGAGTGCCCTGCGCCCGCGCCGGCGCGGGCAGGCCCAACATGGCATAAGCCGCGGCAACGGATGCGCCAAAGCTGGTCGCGGTCGCGAGGAACTCTCGCCGGGTTTGCCCACATCCAGATGCGCGGGCCGTGCACGCGGAGGTTTCCAGATGCGTCGGCAAGGCGGCGGTTGATTTGTCTGTCTTGGCCAAGTCGGGGCCCTCCCTGGTCTGCGCGCCGTCTCACAGCGCCCGAAGCGGTATAGGACACAGGCTGCTCGGTTCTAAGCGAACCCGAGCGGCTGTATGGCCCTTCCGACTGTGCCAGAGTCCGTCAGAGGCTAGTCAGGCGCGGCCGCTTTGGCAACCGCCCGGTGCCCCGGATCAACGGCCCGATCGGAAGTTTGCTTGTTTCTTAGGCAAGCCAAGGGGGTCTGCCGAGTTGGCGGCGAATTCCGTGACTTCCCGGACCAGCAACGCCGGGCAGTCGCCCTCGATATCATGGCCCATACCTTCGATTTCGACGAACCGGGCGCCCGGTATTCGGTCGGCAATGTCGCGGCCATGGGGTAGGGGCAAAAGACTGTCGTCGCTGCCGTGGATTACGATGGTCGGGGTGGTGATCGTGTCGATCTCGGCGAGGTCCGTGTCCGCCGCAAGGACCGCCTGGTACTGCCGCGCCGTGCCGTTCGGGTGGTAGCATCGGTCATAAGCGCGCCCGATGAGCTCGGCGCGTTCGGCTTCGTCGAAAGGCCACCGCGGGCTTTGCCAGGCCCGGCCTGCGCGCAGTTCATGCGCGATCACGTCCTCACGCCGGTTGCTCGCCGGCTCGGTGGTGAGAAGCGCCGTTGCTTTTGGCTCGCCAGGCTCCAGGTATGGTGCGCGGCTCGACGACATCACAATTGCCGCCGACAACAGCCGTGCGGGATACCGCAGCGCCATGATCTGCAGGATCATGCCGCCCATCGAAATGCCCAATACATGGGCGCGGGCGATGTCGAGCGCATCGAGCACGCCAACCGCATCGGCCGCCATGTCCCGCAGCGAATAAACGTGCGTCGACCCTGGTCCGAGTTCATCGAATTTCTGGGACAGTCCCGCGTCGCGGTTGTCAAAGGTCACGACGTGAAAGCCGGCCTCAACGAAGCCGGACAGAAGCGCATTGGGCCAGTGGATGAGCTGTGATCCGAGCCCGCGGATTAACAGCAGCGGCGTGGCATCAAATGGTCCGTGCCGCTCGACCTCTATCGTCAGTCCGTTCGCCCGGATCGCTACCACCCGGTTGCCTCCTTAAGCACTGGCCTTGCCGATCGGCGCCCCTACGCGCTGTCTCACATGGCCATACCAATCATCGCCGGCGATGTCATCGATCGGCCCGTTCGGCGGCGTCTGACATTGTCCGACCAGTGCGGCCCTCATGACAGCTGTTTGAGAGGCGCCGGTGATGTGAGGCAACGTCACGGAGGTCCGCGTCTGCGTGCCGAAAGCGCTTGAGTGCCCGGTAGCAACACGGCCGCAGCGATCCTGAATTGTCGACGCTTGACATGCTCGCGTGTTTTGTTCGACCTTCGTTGTAACTGTCTGGTTACAGAGGGCGCTCGTGCCGCTTCCCGCCACTGAGTACGACTACATCGTCACCGGGGCCGGATCCGCCGGCTGCGTTTTGGCGGCGCGGTTGTCAGAAGATCCCGACGTTTCTGTCCTGGTTCTGGAGGCCGGCGGACGGGACACGAGCGTGCTGTTTCATTGGCCGGCCGGTTTCGCCAAGATGACGAAGGGTATTGCCAGCTGGGGCTGGTCGACGGTGCCGCAGCGGCACATGAAAGACCGCAGGCTTTGGTACACGCAGGCCAAGGTGATTGGCGGCGGCAGCACGATCAACGCGCAAATCTACACCCGCGGAAACGCCAAGGATTATGACGCCTGGGCGGAAGACGAAGGCTGCGACGGATGGAGCTATCGTGAGGTTCTGCCATATTTCAAGCGCGCGGAGGGCAACGAACGTTTTGCGGATGTCTACCACGGCGATGAAGGCCCTCTCGGCGTCTCGGCGCCGCGTGGGGCCTTGCCGATCTGCGACGCCTTCATTCGGGCCGCGCAGCAATACGGCATCCCCTATAATCCGGACTTCAACGGCCGGGTGCAGAGTGGGGTCGGCTACTATCAACTGACCCAACGCGCGGTGCGCCGATCCTCGGCGGCAACGGCTTATCTGAAGGCGGCAGAACGCCGGCAAAACCTGACGGTGCTGACCCGGACGCAGGCGACGCGCATCGCGATCGAAAACGGCCGCGCCGTGGGGGTAGAGGTCGTTCAGAACGGGGCACAGTCGACATATCAGGCGCGCCGCGAGGTGATCGTCACGTCCGGAGCTATCGGATCGCCGCGCTTGCTGATGCTCTCGGGCATCGGGCCGGCCGATCACCTGCGATCTGTGGGGATCGATCCCGTCCACGACGTGCCGGGCGTCGGGCAGAACCTGCAGGACCACATCGACATTTGCGTGCTCGCCGAATGCACCGGGCCGCACAGCTACGACGGTGTGCAACGCCTCGACCGCAGCATCCTGGCAGGTCTGCAATATCTCCTCTTCAAATCCGGCCCGGTGACCTCGTCGCTCTTCGAGACTGGCGGCTTCTGGTACGGCCAAGAGACCGCGCACGCGCCTGACATCCAGTTTCATTTCGGCCAAGGCTCTGGGATCGAGAAAGGCATCGCGGCGATCGACGGCGCCGGTGTGACGCTCAACAGTGCGTTCTTGCGGCCGCGGTCACGGGGCACGGTGACGCTGGCCTCGGCCGACCCCGAAGCGGCCCCGCTGATCGATCCCAACTATTGGGCCGAGCCCTATGATCTGGACATGTCGCTGCGCGGCCTGGCGATGGCGCGCGACATCCTGCGTCAGCCCGCGCTGCAGCCCTTCATCCGCAAGGAAGCTCTGCCTGGCGCCGACGTCACGGACAGGGAAGCGTTGTTCGACTACGCCTGTCGGCTCGCCAAGACCGATCATCACCCGGTCGGCACCTGCCGCATGGGCCACGGCGACATGGCCGTCGTCGGCCCTGATCTGAAGTTGCGCGGCCTCGACGGGTTACGCATCTGCGACAGCTCGATCATGCCCACAATCAACTCATCCAACACCAACGCGCCAACGATCATGATCGCTGAAAAGGCGTCGGACCTCATTCGCGGCGTGGATCCGTTGCCCGCAACCGTCCTCGAAGATGAGCGCAATGACGGACCGCGGCACGATATCGTCTGACCGAAATCGGGTGTTGTTCATTCGCCGGATGGGCGCAGGGTTTAGGCCAGAACCAACCGCATCACGGTGTCGATGTTGAAGGCCAGGCGCTCCTTCAACGCAGGTTGGGTCATGAAATCGCGTTCGAAGAGAATGCCGCCGGTATAGCGGTTCGTGAGGTAGTAATATCCGATCGCGGCGATGGTTATGTTAAGCTGCACCGGATCGACCCCGACGCGAAACACGCCGCTTTCGACGCCGCGGTCAAGGATTGCACGGACCATGTTGACGAAACGGCGGCTGGCGGTGCGAAGCCGATCCGACCCTTCCAAGTGCCGGCCGCGATGCAGGTTGGCACTGTTGACCAGCGTGATGAATTCCGGGTTGTCGAGATAGTATTGCCAGGTGAAGCGCACCAGCGTTTCAAGGGCCTCACGCGGGGGCAGGTGGTCAAGCTCCAAGTCCTGCTCTGCGCTCCGGATATCGAGATAGGCCTCCTCCAGCACGACTTGGAAGAGGTCCTCCTTGCTGCCGAAGTAATGGTAGATCATCCGCTTGTTGGCTTGCGCCTTCTCGGCGATCTCGTCGACCCGAGCGCCCCCCAATCCCAGACGTGCGAACTCTGACTTGGCCGCCGCGAGAATCCGGGCCTTCGTTGCGTCCGCATCGCGCGTTCTGGGCTTGGTTTCCGCCATATTCGCACCGTCCCTCTCAATGCGGCGGAGGGTGCGCCGTTCCGGCGATCCGGCGACCGGCCCCTGTGTCCGCTTCTCCCTTATAGCCCACTTGACAGCAAAGGGAACTTAAAAGTAACTAACTGGTGCGTTACCAGTCGAATCGTCGGTGCGCGCTATGGGCGCCTGGCAACGACCGGTAGGGAGAAAGACGGGTCTGCGGCCTTCAAACATGGCCGATTGAAACAGGGAGGAGCCCCATGTCGTTCATCAAGAAGTTCATCGAGCAGGAGACGGTCTCGCGCCGGAACTTCCTGCTGGCCTCGGCCTACGGCGTGTCCGGTGCCGCGGCGCTGCGGATGTTCGGACCGTCGCCGGTGCAGGCGATGACCTTCGCCGACCCGACCATCGCCTGGTCGTACCGCAACCGCACCAACCCCTATTGGAACGAGATCGTCTCGGGCGGCGAGGCCTTCGTCGAAAGCCTCGGCAAGTCGAAGGAAGCGCTGACCCACCTGATCAACGAAGGCTCGTCGGAGAAATCGCTGGCCGACGTCAAGGCGCTTTTGGCCAAAACGAACGGCGAACTGGCGCTGGCCATCGACACCAACGACGCGCCGAACGCCCGGCCGGTGGTCGAGGCTTGTGCCGAGGCCGGGGCCTTCGTCTCGACGCTTTGGAATAAGACCGACGACCTGCATCCCTGGGACTTCGGCGACAACTATGTCAGCCACATGTCGTGGTCGGATGAAAAACCCGCCGAGCAGACCGCGCGCATCCTGCTCGAGGCCATCGGTGGCAAAGGCGGCGTCGTTCATCTGGGCGGCATTGCCTCGAACAACCCCGCGATCGAACGTCTGCAGGGCCTGAAGAACGCGTTGGCCGATTACCCGGATGTCGAGCTTTTGGATGCGCAGCCCGCAGACTGGGACACCCAGAAGGCCAACCAGATCATGTCGTCGTTCCTGACCCGATATGGCGACGAGATCACCGGCGTGCACTGCGCCAACGACACCATTGGCTACGGAGTGTTGGAGGCGCTGCGCGCCGAGGGCATGTCGGTGCCGATCGTTACCTATGACGGCAACCCGCAGGCGGTGGAATTGGTGGCCAAAGGGGAGATCCTGGCGACCGTCTTCACCAACCCGCACTGGGGTGGCGGCATTACCGCGTCGCTGGCCTACCACGCCGCGACCGGGGCGTTCAAACCCTCGGAAGAGCCGAACGAGCACCGGGAATTCTACGGGCCCACCATCATGGTCACGCCTGAGGATGCGCTGGAGTTTAAGGCGAACTATCTCGACAACGTGCCGACCTACGACTGGAAAGACTACTGGGGCCCGTCGAACGGCCCGATCACGTACAAGTAAGTTGCGCGCTGCGCGGCTGGCCCGGTCCGGCCGCGCGGCTTACCGGCCGCAGGCACTTCTCACGATTCGGACTGCGCTTCGTGGCCGAGGCGCTGCTTGTCGAGGGTATGGAGACCCGGATTATGTCGGACATCACCGCCCAGACCGCACCGCCTGCCCGGTGGCTCACGCGCGAGCGCGTCATCAAATGGGCACCGCTTTTGGTGCTGCTTTTCCTGGTGCTGCTGTTTCCGTTCTTTGAATGGCTGGAGGATTTCCGCGAGGCCAAGGATCACATCTACCTCGCCGATAGCCGGTTTTTTTCGATCCGAAACGCGGCCCGCATCGCCATCGCCGCAACGCCAGCTTTGATGGTGGCGATCGGAGTGACTTTCATCATCATCATGGGCTCGATCGATTTGTCGATGGAGGGCACGGTTTCTGTCTGCGCGGTGATCTTCGCCTTCGCCTTTCTGGGTTGGGGCGGCACGCTGGCAAGCTGGGCCTGGCTGGCGATCCCGCTGGCGTTGCTCGTCGGTGCGGTCGTGGGTTGCATCAACGGGCTTGTGCATGTGCGCCTGAAGATCCCCAGCTTCATGGCCTCGCTGGCCATGGGCTTCGTCGGTACGGGTTTTGCTCTGCTGCTCACCGGGGGCGACCGGATCCGGGTTGAGGACGAGCTGTTCCGGTCGCTCCTAACGGTGCGTTGGTTCAACTTTCCGATCATGTGCTACGTGGCGCTGGCGATGCTGCTGATCGCCTGGTTCATCCAGTCGCGCACCACGCTCGGCCGGAACTTCTATGCGGTGGGCGGCGGCGAAGAACTGGCCCACGCGAGCGGCCTTAACGTCAGCCGGGTCCGCATCATGGGCTTCACGCTCGCCGGCGTGTTTTTCGCCATGGGCGCGCTCTTGGCCGTGGGCCGGATCGGTATCGCCGAGACCGCCACGGGCAACAATTTCATGTTCATCTCGATCACCGCCGTGGTCGTCGGCGGCACCGCGCTTTGGGGCGGGATCGGCGGCGTCTGGAACACGCTGGTCGGCGTCTTGATCGTCAACGTCATCAATAACGGCATGGTGGTGATCGGGCTGCCCAACTACGTCCAGGACGGCGTGCTGGGCCTTCTGGTGATCGCCGCGGTGGTTCTGTCGACCGACCGCAAGACCGTC
Source organism: Rhodobacter sp. (assembly GCA_030066215.1). Lineage (GTDB taxonomy): Bacteria > Pseudomonadota > Alphaproteobacteria > Rhodobacterales > Rhodobacteraceae > JASJCA01. The sequence continues at coordinate 15,800 of JASJCA010000008.1, forward strand.
AGCTTCGTGAAATAGGGGAGGGGCGGATGTACGAACTGCGACAAGTCGACAAACACTTTCCCGGGGTTCACGCGCTGAAGGCAGTGGATTTCAAGGTCAACCGGCACGAGATCGTCGGTCTCGTCGGCGAAAACGGCGCCGGCAAGTCGACCCTGATGAAGGTGATCTACGGCGCTTATCAGCCCGACGGCGGCGACGTCACCATCGACGGCACCGTGGTCCGGTTCCAGAATCCGCGCCAGGCGATGAACCACGGCATCGGCATGGTGTTCCAGGAACAGTCGCTGATCCTGAACCTCACGGTGATGGAAAACATTTTCCTCGGCTACGAGCAGCAATTCGTAAAGTTCGGCATCATCGACTGGAAGGCGATGGCACAAGCCGCGAAGGCGCAGCTCGCCAAGGTCAAGCTCGACATCGACCCCGCGACCACGACGTCGGATTTATCCTTCGCACAGCGGCAATTGGTGGAACTTGCTAAGGTGCTGACGCTCGAGGAACGCATAGACGGCGATCTGGTCATTCTGCTCGACGAGCCGACGAGCGTTCTGGCCAAGGAAGAGGTCGAGCTTTTGTTCGGTCTCGTCCGCGACCTCACCAAACGCGCGAGCTTCATCTTCGTGAGCCACAGGATGGATGAGGTGCTTGAGCTGTCCGACCGGATCTATGTGATGAAAGACGGCGCGGTGGTCGATGTCGTGGCCCACGACGCGGCGGACATCGATGCGATCCAGCACAAGATGGTGGGCCGTGAGGTCGACAAGGAGTATTATCGCGAGCAGAAGCAGAAGCCCTACGACGCGGCCCAGGCGCTGGTGAGCTTCGACCAGGTCAGTTGCGGCCGCCGGTACAACGACATCTCGTTTGATTTGCACCCGGGCGAGGTGCTTTGCCTTGTCGGCACCGAGGGCTCCGGACGCGAGGCGATCCTGCGCACGATCTTCGGCCTCGAGACCCCGACCGCCGGCACCGTGAAAATCAAGGGAGAGCAAGTCACCAGCTTCGCTGCCCAAAGCGGCGTCGCACGCGGCGTCGGCTACATCCCGCGCGAGCGCAAGATCGAGGGCATCGTCGCGGGTATGAACGTCTACGAGAACATGACGCTGTCCCAGATGCCGAACTACTCCAGCGGCGGCGTGCTGAAGGTGGGCGAAGAAAAGGCAATGGCGCGGACCTGGATCGAGCGGCTGGGGATCAAGACCCCCGACGTCTACAAGGACTGCGGCGGGCTATCTGGCGGCAACCAGCAGAAGGTGGTGCTGGCGAAATGGCGCTCGGGCGGGGCCGACATCATGCTGCTCGACCACCCCACGCGCGGCCTCGACATCGGCGCCAAGGAAGACGTCTACGAGATGATCCGCGAGATGTCGGCAGCGGGCGTCGGCATCATCCTGGTGGCCGATACTCTGGAAGAAGCGATTGGCCTCAGCCACACCATCCTCGTCATCAAGGATGGCGCATTCCAGAAGCGGTTCGACGGCACGCCCGGCGCGAAGCCCACGCTCTATGACCTCGTCCACCACATGATCTGAGGCCGATATGTCGTTCGAACGCATCAAACCGCATCTTCCCTGGATCACGCTTCTGGTGCTGGTGCTGCTGGTGGGCATCGCCAACCCCAGCTTTTTTGACCCTGCCGGTCTTCTGTCGCTGGTCAGCGACGTCGTGCCCCTGTTCATCATGGCGCTTGGCATGACCTTCGCGATCTATATCGGCGGGATCGACCTGTCGGTGCAGCAGATGGCCAACCTCGTCACCGTGATCGCCACGGTCTACCTGGCCAATTTCGGCATTGGCGTCGCGGTGATCGCCATCGCCGCAGGTTTCATCATCGGCGCGTTCTCGGGTTTCGTGACGACCCGGCTCTTTGTGCCGAGCTTCGTTTCGACGCTCGCCATGGGCTTCGTAGCGCTGTCTGCGGCGAAGTACCTGTCGGGCCAAAGGGCACTCTACATGGACGCCGAGCTTCGCGACGCGAGTTTCGGCTGGATGTTCGGCCGGACCGCCGGCGTACCGCACGAACTCGCCATCGCTGTGGTTCTCTTGGCCATCGCCTGGTTCCTGCAGACCCGCACCACATTCGGGCGCGCCCTGAAAGCCGTCGGGTCCGGGGAACTGGCCGCCGTCGCCTCCGGCCTGAATGTCGACCGGGTCAAGATCCTCGCCTTCGCGATCTCGGGCGTCTTCGCCGCCATCGCTGGCCTGATCTTCTCGGTGAAGCTGTCGGGCGGCGACGCCAACCTTGCCAACGGCTTCCTGCTGCTCGCGATCGTCGCGGTGCTGGTTGGTGGCACGCCTCTGACCGGTGGCGTGGGTGGCGTAATCAACACTGCCATCGGCACGCTGATCGTGATGGTGATCCGCTCGGCCATGGTCTACCTGGAAATCGACGCCACGCAGCAGCAGATGGTCTTCGGCATCGTCCTGATCGCCGCCATCGCGCTGACCATCGACCGCTCGAAGCTCAGGGGCGTGGTCAAGTGACGATGCAAGCCGCATATCTGGTCGAGCCGGGCCGGTTCGACCTGCGCGACGTCCCGGTGCCGGAGCCGGGGCCGGGTGAGGCGCTGATCAAGATCGCGCGCACCGGAATCTGCGGCACCGACATGCATATCTTTCACGGAAACTACGCGGCCGAGAGCCTGCCGATGATCCCCGGGCATGAGTTCACTGGAACGGTTGCGGCGGTCGGGGACGGTGTCACTGGGCTGGAAGAAGGCCAGCCAGCGGTCGTCGATATGAACGTCGGCTGCGGACGCTGCTATTGGTGCCGCCGCAACGAGATCTTGAACTGCCCCGACATGCAGCAGATGGGCATCACGATCGACGGCGCCTTCGCCGAATATATCGCCGTGCCAGCACGCCTCGTCATCCCTGCACCGTCTCAGGTTTCACCGGCCGTGCTGGCCCTGACCGAGCCGCTGGCTTGCGTCGTCCGCGCGGCACGCAAGGCGCAGGTCACCTTCGGCCAATCCGTCGTGATCATCGGGGCTGGCCCGATCGGTAATCTCCACGTCCAGCTTCTGCGCACCATCGGGGCCGCGCCGATCATCGTGTCGGACATCTCGGCCGAGCGCGTTCAGATGGCCGTCGAGGCGGGCGCCGATTATGGCGTCAGTGACCCGGCAGCGCTGAAGGACACCGTGATGCAGGCCACCGATAGCCGCGGCGCGGATATCGTGATCGAGAGCGTCGGCCACCCGGCGCTTTACCAAGAGGCGCTCGGCCTTATCCGCAAGGGTGGCCACATCGCCGCCTTCGGGCTGGCCGGTGCGGGCGAGACGCTGCCGCTCGACATCCTGCAGACGATCCTGCAGGAGAACTCGATCAAGGGCTCGGTCGCCGGCATGGGCCAGGACATGCATGACAGCCTGACACTGCTCAGCCACGGCCGGATCAAAACAGATGCCTTCACCGGCGCCGAATACCCGCTGGCCGACATCCAGGCGGCCTTCGACAGTTTCGCCGACCGCCCGCAAGATCTCAAAACCCAGATCGTCATGTGACCAGGGAGCCCCAGATGAACACCGAAGCCTATACCTCGAAACCTCAGGGCATGATCCCCAACAGCCGCTTCCCGCTCTTGGTGCACCGCAATGCTATTCCTGGTGGCGGCATCGATGCGGTCAAGGGCCGGTTCCGCCGGCACGGCTGGGGCAACAACTGGGAGTACCCCGGGGTCTATCACTATGCGCATTTCCACTCGACCACGCACGAATGTCTCGGCTGCGCAGCGGGCTGGATGCAGTTCAATCTGTCCGTGGGCGAGGGCGGCTGGACCAAGGTCCGCATCGAGGCGGGCGACGTCATCGTCATGCCCGCCGGGGTGAGCCATGAACATATCGACGCCTCGGACGACATCATGATGTGCGGCGGATATGCCGGTGGGCGCGACTGGGACAACATCCAAGAGGCGTTTCTGACGCCGGAATTGTATTATCAGGCCTGCAAGAACATCATGTCGCTGCCGGTCCCTGACCGCGACCCGGCCACCGGCGAGGTTATGCATATGTGGCACGACGCGCCGTCCTCGGTCGATGGCGGCTGGAACGACTGGCGCGACGGGCTCGACGCCAGCAGCTAGGAAAGGCTCCCACCATGGACCAGTCTTCGACCCGCCTGACCCCGCCGGAAGAGCCGCGCGCGTTCGGTTTCTTTCTCGACGGCGCCTGGGTACCGGCCGGTGACCGCGAGGTGTTCGAACGCGCCTCTCCCGGCCATGGCGTTCCGGTCACCCGTATCCCGAAATGCACGCACGAAGATCTGAATGCCGCCGTCGCCTCGGCCCGGCAGGCGTTCGACGACCGGCGCTGGTCGGGCCTGTCGGGGGCCGACCGAGCGGCTGTGCTGCTGAAAACCGCCGAGGGTATTCGCGCCCGCGCCGAAGAGATCGCCTATTGGGAGACGCTGGAAAACGGCAAGCCTATCGCCCAGGCCCGCGCCGAGGTCGGCGGCTGCGTCGGCATGTTCGAATATGCCAGCGGGCTGGCCCGCAGCCTGCATGGCGACAGCTTCAACAATCTCGGCGACGGCATGTTCGGGGTGGTCACGCGCGAACCGGTGGGCGTCGTCGGCGTCATCACGCCGTGGAACTTCCCGTTCCTCATCCTGTGCGAGCGGGTGCCGTATATCCTCGCCTCTGGCTGCACCATGGTGGCCAAGCCGTCAGAGATGACGTCGGCGACCACCCTGATCCTGGCCGAAATCCTGCACGACGCCGGCCTGCCTGCAGGCGTGATGAACGTCGTTACCGGCTCTGGCAGCACGATCGGGCAAGCCCTGATCGAGCACGATCAGATCGACATGCTGTCCTTCACCGGCTCCACCGCAGTTGGCCGCCGCGTGGTCGAGGCGTCGGGCAAGTCGAACTTCAAGAAACTCGGGCTCGAGCTTGGCGGCAAGAACCCGCAGATCGTCTTTGCTGATGCCGATCTCGAGGACGCCGCCGACGGAGTCGCCTTCGGCATCGGCTTCAACACCGGGCAGTGTTGCGTCTCCGGCAGCCGGCTGATCGTCGAGCGCTCGGTCGCCGATGCCTTCGCGGCGATGGTCGCCGAGAAGTTCAAGAAAATCCGCGTGGGCGACCCGCTGGACGAGGCGACCCAAGTCGGCGCGATCACCACCGACGCCCAGAACGCCACGATCATGGGCTATATCGAGAGGGGTCAGTCAGAAGGCGCCAAACTGCTCTACGGTGGCGCGCAGCTTGACTTTGGGCGCGGCCAGTACATCGCTCCGACGCTTTTCGGCGACGTGACCAGCGACATGGCCATTGCGCGCGAGGAAATCTTCGGCCCCGTCCTGACTGTCATGCCCTTCGACACTGTCGACGAGGCCATCGCGATCGCCAACGACACCGAATACGGCCTCGCCGCCAGCGTCTGGACCAAGAACATCGACAAGGCGCTGATGGTAACACGACGGGTGCAGGCGGGGCGGTTCTGGGTGAATACGACGCTGTCGGGCGGGCCCGAACTGCCCATTGGTGGTTTCAAGCAATCCGGTTGGGGCCGCGAGGCCGGTATCTACGGGGTTGAAGAATACACCCAGATCAAGTCCGTTCACATCGAGATCGGAAAGCGGACACCCTGGGTGGAGTGATGGCGGAAACGGGAGTCGACTATATAATCGTGGGCGGCGGGTCGGCGGGTTGCGTGCTGGCCAATCGTCTTAGCGAGAATCCCGACGCGCGCGTTCTCCTCCTGGAGGCGGGGGGGCGCGACTGGCACCCGTTGATCCACATGCCGGTGGGCTTTGCCAAAATGACCACCGGGCCGCACACTTGGGGCTTGGTGACGGCGCCGCAGATACACGCCAACGAGCGCGAGATTCCCTATGCCCAGGCGCGTGTGATCGGCGGCGGCAGTTCGATCAACGCCGAGGTCTTCACCCGCGGCCACCCGTCCGATTACGACCGCTGGGCCGAGGAGGAGGGCTGTGACGGTTGGGCCTTCAAGGACATCCAGCCGTATTTCCTGCGCTCCGAGGGCAACACGATCCTCAGCGGTGACTGGCACGGCACCGACGGGCCGCTCGCAGTCTCGGACATCCCCGATCCGCAACCGATGACTCGCGCCTTTGTGCAGTCCTGCCAGGAACGCGGCATCCCATTTAACCCGGACTTCAATGGCGCCATGCAGCCCGGCTGCGGCGTCTATCAGACAACGACCAAGAACTATCGCCGCTGCTCCGCCGCGGTCGGGTATTTGAAGCCGGTGCTAAAGCGCCGGAACCTCACGGTTGAAACCGGCTGTTTGGTCAAACGCATCACCTTCGAGGGATCCCGCGCCACGGGCGTGGAATACTTCAATGGAAAGGAACGCAAGACCGCCCGCGCCGACAGCGAGGTCATCGTGACCGCCGGTGCCATCGGCACGCCGAAGATCATGATGTTGTCGGGCGTCGGCCCCGCGGCGCATCTGCGCGACCACGGTCTCGAGGTCGTCCATGACCTGCCCGGGGTGGGCGAGAACCTCAACGACCATTTCGGCATCGACATCGTGGCCGAGCTGAAACGCCACACCAGCCTCGACAAGTACAACAAGCCGCATTGGGCGCTTTGGGCCGGGATCGAGTACGTGTTTTTCCGATCGGGTCCGATCACCTCGAATGTCGTCGAGGGCGGCGCGTTCTGGCATTCCGGCGGCGTTGGGGACGTGCCTGACTTGCAGTTTCACTTTCTTGCCGGGGCAGGGGCCGAGGCTGGGGTGCCGAGCGTGCCGAAAGGGTCGTCGGGCATCACGCTGAACAGCTACACCGTCCGGCCGAAGAGCCGCGGCACGGTGCGGCTCCGATCCTCCGACCCCGCGGCGCTGCCGATCGTCGATCCGAATTTCCTGGCCGAGCCGGACGACTTGAAGACCAGCGTCGAAGGCGTGAAGATCAGCCGCGAGATCTTCGGGCAAGCGTCACTGCAGAAGCATATCAAGACGATCCGCTTCCCCGACGACTCTGTGAAGACCCAGGCCGAATTCGAGGCCTATGCTCGCCAATACGGTAGAACGTCGTACCACCCGACCTGCACCTGCAAAATGGGCACGGACGAGATGGCCGTGGTCGATCCGCAGCTTCGTGTGCGCGGGCTCGACGGTATTCGGATTTGCGACAGTTCGGTGATGCCGAGTCTGATCGGCTCGAACACCAACGCCCCCACGATCATGATCGCGGAAAAGGCCAGCGACCTGATCCGCGGCAACCAATAACCACAAGTATTTCCTCCCCACCTCGACGCGGCGGTCTCCGGACCGCCGCTTTTCTTTCAGGCGCCGTTTTCTAACGCGGTGGGTCGCGTCAAGGTCAAGCGGCCTACGGCCAGGTTGACGCAGCCTAGGCGCACCCGACCAAGGCCGGCGTCAGTCCCACTTGGGCGCCCAAGGCACCAGATCCTCGGTGACGATCCGGTAGCCGGTGTGTGTCAGTGCCTCGATCCGGGCCATGTCGACGCTCGACAGGGTGAAATCCATGATGTCGAAATTCGCCGCGATGTTTGCAGGATTGGTCGACATCGTGTTCACGCTGACGCCCTTTTGCAGAATCCAGCGCAGCACCACCTGGCCGGCGGACTTGCCGTAGGGCTTGCCGATCTCGCCGAATTCGGGGTGCTTGAATACCTCGCCGCGCGCCACCGACGAATAGGAGGACAGCGGAATCCCGATCTCGTTGGCGCCGGCCAAGAGTTTGTCCTGGTTCAGCAGCGGATGGAACTCTACCTGGTTGGTCACGATCGGCGCATCGACGATGGACGTTGCGTCCTTCATCATCTGAATTGTGTAATTCGAGACGCCGATATTTCTCGCCAGCCCCCGGTCATAAGCCTGCTGCAAGAGCCGCAGCGACGGCGCGATGTCGCCATCGGCCGGCGGCCAGTGCAGCAGCAAGACGTCGACGTGGTCCACCCGCAGGTCCCGCAGGCTTTGTTCGACCGAGGCGATGAATTTGTCCGCGCCAAAATTGTCCGGGTGCACCTTGGTGGTGATGCACAGATCGTCCCGTGCGATGCCGGTGGCCTTCAGCGCTTCACCGGTCTCGGCCTCGTTTCCATACATCTGCGCGGTGTCAAATGCGCGGTATCCGACCTCGGCGGCAGCGAGTATGGCATTCCTGGCGACATCGCCTTCAAGCGGAAAGGTGCCGAATGCACGCTGATGGGTCTTTTGGAAATAGATGTTCATGGATGCCTCCCTTGAGTCCCGCCTTATGTAACTCATTAGTTACTTAGGGGAAAGCCTTGAATGCCGAGCAATTGATTTTTATGGAGATTCCGAGCTTGATTCAGTCCGCCGGGATTGGCATAGTCACATAACCATTTGGTTACTTGTGGTGATGCACGTGGTCAGGGAGGCCGGTGTGACGAAACAGAAGACCGCGGCCGAAGCCGTCGCACTGATCCCAGACAATGCCATCGTCGCCGTCAACTCCTCGAGCGGCCTGTGCTGCCCCGACGCGGTTCTGCAAGCGCTTGGCGAGCGGTTCGATGCCGAGGCGGCGCCGCGCAATCTGACAACGGTCCACCCCATCGCTGCCGGCGATTTCTTCGGCACCAAGGGCGTCGACCACATTGCAAAACCCGGATGCCTGGCGAAGATCATCGGCGGCAGCTATCCCTCCGGGCCCTCGAAAGCTGATCCACCGCTGATTTGGCAGATGATCGGCAAGGATGAGGTCAAGGCCTACAATTTCCCGTCCGGCATCATCTTCGACATGCTGCGCGAAGGGGCCGGTCAGCGGCCCGGCGTGCTGACGAAAGTGGGGATGGAGACCTTTGTCGATCCCGATCAAGAAGGCGGCGCGATGAACGCGGCTGCCGCGGCCGAGCCGATCGTACGGCGCATGGCGTTCGAGGGCGAGGACTGGCTGTACTTCCCGGCGTTGCGGCCCGATGTGGCGATCATCCGCGCCACCACCGGCGACCAGCGGGGCAATCTTAGCTTCGAATCCGAGGGCGCCTATCTCGGCGCGATGGAAATGGCGCTGGCTGCCCATAATTGCGGCGGCGTCGTGATTGCCCAGGTTCGCCGCGTTGCCCACAATGGCTCGATCCGGCCCCATGATGTGCATGTGCCGGGTATCCTTGTGGATGTGGTGGTTGAGGCGCCGGAAATGCTGCAGACGACCGCGACCCCTTACGATCCGGCGATTTCCGGCGAACTGATCCGCCCGCTCGACAGCTTCCATATGATGGACTTCGGCGTGCAGAAGGTGATCGCACGGCGAGTGGCGCAAGAGCTGCACAAGGGCTGGGCCGTGAACATCGGGTTTGGCGTCTCGGCAAACGTACCGCGCGTGTTCCTGGAAGAGGGCCGGCACGGCGATGTGACCTGGGTGATCGAACAAGGCGCCGTCGGAGGTATCCCGCTGCTCGACTTCAAATTCGGTTGCGCAGCGAACGCCGAGGCTTTCGTCGCCTCGCCGCATCAGTTCGCCTATTTCCAGGCCGGCGGCTTTGACGCCTCGCTTTTGTCGTTCTTGGAAATCGACGCGGACGGATCCGTCAACGTCTCGCGGTTGAAGGCGACCCCGCACCGGACCGCGGGGGCAGGCGGCTTTGTCGACATCACGGCGCGAGCGAAACGGATCGTGTTCTCGGGCACCTTCAACGCCGGTGCGAAGATGCGCATCGACGGCGGGCAGCTGGCGATTGACAAGGAAGGGCACACGGCGAAGATCGTGCCCAAGGTGGATCACGTGTCCTTCTCGGGCAGGCGGGCCGTGGCGCAGGGGCAGGAAGCCACCTATGTCACCGAGCGCTGTGTGATTAAACTTACAGATCAAGGGCTTACGGTGACAGAAGTGGCGCCCGGCGTGGACATGCAGCGCGATGTCTTGGATCAGGCGGGGACGCCTTTGCGGGTGGCCGACGACTTACGCCAGATGGATGCGGCGCTTTTCCGACCCGAGCCCTTCGGCTTGGCCCCATGAGCCGGATCGAACTGCGCGTCGAAGGGGCGGTTGGGCATCTGCGGCTGATGCGGCCGGAGAAACTGAATTCGCTCGACGCGGAGATGGTCGACGAGTTGATGTATCGCAGCAAGGAAGTTGAGCATCACCCTGATATCCTTGTGGTAATCCTGTCGGGAGAGGGAATGGCCTTTTGTGCGGGCGGCGACATCGAGGCCTGGTCGTCAGCGGACCCCGAGCGGTTCGGTCGGCACTGGGTGCGGGACGGGCACGCCGCCTTTGATGCGCTGGCACGGTTGCGCCAGCCGGTGATCGCGGTGCTGGACGGGCATGCGCTCGGCGGCGGGTTGGAACTGGCGGCCTGTGCGGATTTTCGGGTCGCCGAGGAACAAGTGAAAATCGGCCAGCCGGAGACCGGGCTGGGAATTATTCCCGGCTGGTCGGGCACCCAACGCGCTGTGCGCCGGTTCGGAGCGCAGATCGTGCGGCGTATGGCGGTGTTCGGCGAGGTCTTCACGGCGGATCAGGCGCTCGGGCTTGGCCTGGTGGACCGCGTCGTCGGACCTGGCGAGGGCATGGCGGCGGCAGAAGAATTGGCGGCGGCGGTGCTGCGGCGCGGGCCGCGGGCGACGGAACTTGCGAAGATGATGATCAACGCCGCCGAGGGCGAAGAGCGCGAGCGCATCGTCGAGGCAATGGCCGGCGCTTTGGCGGCAGGCTCGGCGGATCTGGCCGAAGGACTGGCGGCGTTCCGTGAGAAACGGGCGCCCGATTTTTCAAAGGGGAACAAGGCATGATCCGGCATTTCGTGGCATTGCGGTTTCGGGACGGGACCTCGGACGCGGTCAAGGCGGGTTTGATGGCCGATCTCGACGGGTTGAAGGCGCGCATCGATGGCATCCTGGATTTTCAGGTGCGCCCGAATGTCAGCGTAGAAGACCCCCTGGTCCGCGGCTTTCGCGACGTTTTCTGGTTTGATTTCAAGGATGAAGCGGTACGCGACGCCTATCTGGTGGACGCGGTGCATCAGGCGATCGGGGCCCGCATCGTTGCGGAACTCGAAGGTGGCGCCGACGGGGTTTTCGTGGCTGACTATACGGTGTGACCGACGCTGATCGCGCCTTCCTGACCCGGCTGTTCACGGCCGCCGTAACCGCCGCCGATCCCATGGCGGCGCTGGCGGGGTCGCTGCCGGACCGGCCGGTGGGGCGCACCGTGGTGGTGGGTGCGGGCAAGGGCGCGGCGCAGATGGGCGCGGCGTTCGAAGAGCTGTGGGGAGCGCCGGTCGAAGGCGTGCTGGTGACCCGCTATGGCTATGGGGCGCCGTGCCGGTCCTTGAAAGTGCTGCAGGCGGCACATCCGGTGCCGGATGCTGCGGGTCTGGCGGCAGCCGAGGCATTGATGTCGGCTGTGAGCGGGCTTGGGCGAGACGATCTGGTGGTGGCGCTGATCTGCGGCGGCGGTTCGGCACTGTTGCCGGCGCCGCCGGAGGGGCTGACGCTGGAGGACGAGCAAGCGCTGAACGCGGTGCTTTTGGCCTCGGGGGCACCGATTTCTGCAATGAATTCAATCCGAAAGCAGGTAAGCCGGATCAAAGGCGGACGGTTGGCCGCAGCGGCGCACCCGGCGCGGGTGGTGACGCTGGTGGTCTCGGACGTGCCCGGAGACGACCCGGCGCAGGTCGCCTCGGGCCCGACGGTGCCGGACGCGCAGGGCCGCGCCGAGGCGCTGGCGCATGTGAGGGCTTACGGCATCGCGCTGCCCGAGCGCGTGGCGCGTTTCCTGGAGACCGCGCCCGAGGACGCGCCGCAGCCGGGTGATCCGGGCTTTGCGCAGGACGAAGTCAAAGTGGTGGCCTCGGCCTCGATCTCGCTCGAGGCCGCAGCTCGGGCGGCAGAGGCCGCGGGGGTTCCGGCGGTGATCTTGTCGGATGCCATCGAGGGCGAGGCGCGCGAGGTTGGCAAGGTGCACGCGGCGCTCGTGCGAGAAATTGTATTGCGAAACCGGCCGTTTAAGCGGCCCGTGGTGGTGCTGTCGGGGGGCGAGACCACGGTGACCTTGTCCGGACGGGGCGGTAAGGGCGGGCGGAACACCGAATTCCTCCTGGCGCTCGCTCTGGCGCTCGATGGGGTCGAGGGCGTGGCCGCCTTGGCGGCGGACACGGACGGGATCGACGGGTCAGAGGACAACGCCGGGGCCTTCGCGGACGGTGGCTCGGTCGGGCGGATGCGGGCGGCAGGGCTGGACCCGGCGAGGCTCCTGGCGGGTCATGATGCCTGGACCGCGTTCAGCGCGGCCGGGGACCTGTTCGTGCCGGGGCCGACCGGAACTAATGTGAACGACTTTCGGGCGATTCTGGTCCGTTAGGGGGATTCGAGGTTAAAGCGCTGAAAAGGTTCGAAAACCGAGATCGGCAAACTGTATTGATATCGTCGGAATGGCTTCGGTGTCGGGTGGCAGGGGGTGCGACCGTGGCGCGTCGTTCAAGACCGTACGGTGGTCCGTCGTTGAACGGGATCTTGCTAGAATGAGCAACGGCTGCGGCTGTTTCATCATCGCTTAGACGTGCATGAAGTATCGACTTCGGCGGACGGCTGGGTTGCTGGGTTTGTCTTCTTCTCCTGAGAGGTCCGGCCGGGCGCCGGACGAAGCGGACTCCGTCAGCGATAGGCGAGAACTTGATTGGTGCCCTGTTGCACGGTCTCGCCGGACTGGTTGGTGACGTCGAAGGCGAGGGTGAGGATGCCACGGTCGGGTTTGGTGACCGCGCGCTTGGCCGCGACGGTGATCGTGGCGCCGATCACGTCCCCGATGAAGACCGGACCGCGGAAAGACCAATCCCAGCTGAGTGAGGCGATCGCGTCGAACTGGGCCGGCGCCTGGTTTTTGAGACCATCGATGAGGGAGAGGACGAGAAGACCGTGGGCCACGCGGCCAGGGAAACCATGCGATTGGGCGGCGGCGTCGGACATGTGGATTTCAAAACGGTCGCCGGAAAGCGCTGCGAAGGCGTCGATATCGGCGGCGGTGACCGCGTGGCGCTTGGTCTCGATGCGATCCCCGGGCGTGACGGCATCGACACCGTGGCGACCGGGCGGAAGAAGGCGGGTCACGGCGTCGGGGCGTCCTCGCGCAGAAGGCCTTTGGCCTTGAGATCGGCCCAGAACGCGGACGGGATCGGGTGGCTGAACCAGGCGAGGTTTTTCTTCAGCTGGTCGACGGTGCGGGTGCCGGCGATGAAGCTGGGGATTGCGGGGTGCGCCACGACAAATTGCAGCGCGGCGGCAGGCAGCGGCACGTCGTGCTCGGCGCAGACGGCCTCGATCTTCTTCACCTTGTCCATGATGTCGTCGGGGGCAGGGGCGTAATTGTATTTCGCGCCCTCGACCGCGCCGGTCGCAAGGATGCCCGAGTTGAAACCGCCACCGACCACAACGGCAGCGCCACGTTCCTCGCAGAGCGGCAGGAATTCGTTCAGCGACTCCTGTTCCAGCAGCGTGTAGCGTCCCGCAAGAAGGAAACAGTCGAAATCGCGCTGTTTCAACGCCTCATGGCAGACCTCCCACTCGTTCACACCGACGCCGATGGCTTTCACGACGCCCTGGCTGCGCAGATCGTCAAGGGCCTTGTAACAGGTGTCCATGGCTTGTCTGAACACCTCGGGCTGCTCATCGCCGCGGGTGAAGACGTCGATGTCGTGGATAAAGACGATGTCCATGCGTTCGAGGTTCAGCCGCTGCAGGCTGTCCTCGAAGCTGCGCATGGTGCCGTCGTAGCTGTAGTCGAACTGCATCGTGAAGCGGCCGGCATTGGTCCACGGGAAATACTCGATGTCATCCTTGCGGGCGGGCTTCAGCACGCGGCCGACTTTGGAGGACAGAACGAAATCGTCGCGGTTCTTCCAACGCAAGGAGTGGCCGGTCCTAAGCTCGGACAGCCCGTGGCCGTACATCGGCGCGGTGTCGTAGTACCGCACGCCGGCATCCCAGGAGGTCTGGAACATGGCGTCAGAGGTCTCTTCGTCGATCTCGCGGAAGATATTGCCTACGGGCGCGGTGCCGAAGCCGAAGGCGGAGACCTCCAGGTCCACCCGGCCGAATTTCCGTTTGGTGTCGGGCTGCATGACGGCTCCTCCCTAAGTAACTAGATGGTTATTTAGTCAAGTGTGAGCCCGGCGGCAAGCGGAATTTCGCATCGGCCCTCTTGACCGGTGGATTCCGTCACGGCTAAAGTAACTAAACGGTTACAAGCGGAATCGCTGATGTATCTCACCGAGACGCATATTCAAGTGCGCGACATGGCGCGGGAGTTCGCCAATGACGCGATCCGGCCCCTGGCCGAGGAGTTGGACCGGGAAGAGCGGTTTCCGGTCGAGCTCTACACGCAGATGGGCGAGTTGGGGCTCTTTGGCATCGGCGTGCCGGAAAAGATGGGCGGGCCCGGGTTCGACACGCTGGCCTATGCGCTGGTCATGGAAGAGCTGTCGCGGGGCTATGCAAGCGTTGCCGATCAGTGCGGGTTGATCGAACTAATCTCGACGCTCTTGGTACGGCATGGAACGCCTGAACAGCGTGACCGGTGGCTGGCAGATGTGATGACCGCGCGGACCAAGGTGGCCTATTGCATCACCGAGCCCGAGGCGGGAACCGATGTGTCCGGCATCCGGACCGAGGCGGTGCGGGATGGTGACGGCTGGGTTCTGAATGGCGGTAAGATCTGGATTCACAATGCACCGGTGGCGGATGTGGGCTTCGTGCTGGCACGGACAGACCGGGCGGCGGGACGCAGGGGTATGTCGATCTTCATCGTCGATCTCCACGCTGCTGGGGTCGAGCGCGGTCCGAAAGAGCACAAGATGGGGCAGCGCGCGAGCCAGGTCGGCGCGTTGAATTTCAAAGATGTGAGCCTGCCGGGCGATGCGCTGTTAGGTGAGGCGGGACGCGGGTTTCACATGATGATGAGCGTGCTCGACAAGGGGCGCGTCGGGATCGCGGCGCTGGCGGTGGGGATTGGCCAGGCGGGGCTGGAGGCGGCGGTCGACTATGCCCAAGCCCGCAAGCAATTCAGCCAGGCGATCGTCGAGTTCCAGGGGGTGCAGTGGCTTCTGGCCGACATGGCCAAGGACATTGAGGCGGCGCGCCTTCTTGTGCATTCGGCGGCGGTCAAAATCGACCGGGGCGAGGCGGCGACCAAGGCCTGTTCAATGGCGAAATGTTTCGCCGGCGATATGGCAGTGGCGCGCACGGCGGATGCGGTGCAGGTCTTCGGCGGGTCGGGCTATATCCGGGGGTTCGAGGTGGAACGTCTCTATCGCGACGCGAAGATCTGCCAGATATATGAGGGTACCAACCAGATCCAGCGCATGATCATCGCGCGGGAACTGGTCAAGCACGGGGCGGCGGCGTGAGCGAACAGGTCGCCTTGGTCACCGGGTCCAGCCGCGGAATCGGGCTGGGCGCAGCGAAGGCGCTTGCGGGTCAGGGATTTGCCGTGGCGCTGAACGGTCCGTTCGACGATGCCGAATTGCGCGGCGCCGCGGACGCGGTGCGGGCCATGGGCGCAAGGGTTGCGGCGGCGCCCTTCGACGTGACCGATCTGGCGGCGCATGATGCGGCCTTGGCGCGGATCGAAGCGGAACTGGGGCCGCTGACGACGCTGGTGAACAACGCCGGTGTGGGCGTGATGCAGCGGGGCGATCCGCTGGAGGCGGGCGAGGAGAGCTGGGATCGCTGCTTGGAGGTGAATGCCAAGGCGGCGTTCTTCCTGACCCAGGCTTTCGCGCGACGACTCTTGGCTCGGGAGCGGGATGAGCGGTTGTTCCATGCTGTCGTCAATGTCACCTCGTCAAATGCCGTGGCAGTGGCCGTGCCACGGGCGGAGTATTGCGCCTCGAAGGCGGCGGCAGCGATGGTGTCGAAGACCTGGGCGGTGCGACTGGGCCCCGAAAACATCGCCGTCTACGACGTCCAGCCCGGGCTGATCGCCACCGAGATGACCGCCCCGGTGATCGCCCAATACGAGGACCGCGCGAAGGACGGCCTGACGCTATTCCCGCGGGTCGGTCAGCCCGAGGAGATCGGCGCGATCATCGCAACTCTGGCCTCGGGCAAGATGCCGTATACCACGGGCCAGACCATCTCGGCCGATGCCGGGATGCTGGTGCCGCGGTTTTGAGTGGCGTCGCGGGGGTTCGAATCGCCTGGCGGCGATCCGACCGGCTGGGGGCGCTGCCCCCAGACCCCCGAGATATTTTTGGCCAGATGAAGGAGCCTACTGGGGCATAATGTCGGGAGAGATGACGTGAGGATTGCTTTGCCCGACGCGTCGGGCGCCTTGCAGGAGTACCAATTGACCGGCGATCCGCTGGCGGCGGCGCCGCTCGGGCCGGATCCGGCGCGGGTGGTGTTTTCGGCGGCGCATGTGGTGGCGGACCCGTTCACATCGGCCGATCCCTCCGGTCCGGCGGCGGTGGATTGGGAGGCGACGATGGCGTTTCGCCGGCACCTTGCGGGGCTGGGCCTGGGCATTGCCGAGGCGATGGACACGGCGCAGCGGGGCATGGGGCTCGACTGGCCGGGCGCGCTGGAGCTGATCCGGCGGACGAAGGCGGAGCTGCCCGACGCGCTCGTGTACAACGGCTGCGGGACGGACCAGTTGGACCCGGCCGAGGCGCGGTCACTCGACGACGTGCGGGCGGCGTATCTCGAGCAGGTGGCGGCGATCCAGGGCGTGGGCGGGCGGCTGATCGTGATGGCCTCGCGGGCGCTGGCCAAGGTGGCGGCCACGCCCGAGGACTACGTGCGGCTCTATGCCGACGTGCTGGCGGCTTGTGACCAGCCGGTGATCCTGCACTGGCTGGGCGATATGTTCGACCCTGCGCTGGCGGGCTATTGGGGCACCGACAGCTTTGAGGCGGCGATGGAGACCGCGCTGGCGGTGATCCGCGACAACGCGGCCAAGATTGATGGGATCAAAATTTCGCTTCTCGACAAGGACAAGGAGATCGCGATGCGCCGCCGCCTGCCGGCAGGCGTGAAGATGTATACCGGCGACGATTTCAATTACCCCGAGCTGATCGCCGGCGACGCCCAGGGCCATTCGCATGCTCTGCTGGGCATCTTCGACCCGCTCGCCGTGGCCGTCGGAAAGGCCATCGGGCAGCTCGGGGCAGGGGATGTGGCGGGGTTCCGCGCGACGCTCGACCCCACGGTGCCGCTGGCGCGGCTGATCTTCCGGGCGCCGACGCAGTACTACAAGACCGGCGTGGTGTTTCTGGCCTGGCTGAACGGCTTCCAGGACCACTTCGTGATGCTGAACGGCGCACAGGCGATGCGACCGTTGCCCTATTTCGTCGACTGCTTCAAGCTGGCCGAGCAGAACGGGCTCTTGCGCGACCCGGACCTGGCGGTGGCGCGCATGAAACGGCTGCTGGCGGTCTACGGCGTTGCGTGACTTTTCGAATGACCTCCCGGCGCTGGCGCTGAATACCGCGACGCTGGGGCACAATCTGGACGGCTACGGCGCGGGCTGGACGCCCGAGCGGGTTATCGATGCCTGCGCCGAACGCGGGCTGGGCGGCATCGTGTTCTGGCGGCGCGAGATCGGCGGCAGGGCCGTCGAAATCGGCGAGCGGGTGCGTGCGGCGGGGATGCAAGTCGTGGGGCTGTGCCGGACGCCGTATATCGTTGGGTCCGCGGCCGAGTCGCCGGACGAGATCAAGGCGTCGATCGACATGGCCGCCGGGCTGGGCACGGACGTGTTGACCATCGTGACCGGCGGGACGGAGCCCGGGACCAAGGGAGTGCTCGAAAGCCAGAAGATCCTCGGCGAGCGCGTGGCGGCGGTGGCGGGATTTGCCGCGGAGCGGGGGGTGAAACTGGCGCTCGAGCCGCTGAACCCGATGTTCGGCGGCAACCGCACGGTGCTGATGTCGGTCGCCGATGCGGTGCGGGTCTGCGACTGGGTGGGGGCCGCGAATGTGGGTGTGGCCGTCGACGTCTATCACGTCTGGTGGGACACCGGGCTGGCCGAAAGCCTGGCCGCGGCGAAGGACCGGATCTTTGGCTATCACCTCTGCGATTGGCTCGAAGACACAAGCGACATGCTGCTGGACCGCGGCATGATGGGCGACGGCGTAGCGGACCTAGAGGCGATCCGGGCGGCGGTCGAGGACGCAGGTTACACGGGTGCTTGCGAGGTCGAAATCTTCTCGGCCCGCGACTGGTGGCGGCGTGACCCGGGCGAGGTGCTGGACGTGATGGTCGAGCGGTTCCGGACCGTCTGTTGACCCGTCCCGGGTGGACGCGCGGCGCATGCGCGGCTCAGAATTCCGGGATCGGGGCCTGCAATTCCTGCAACTCGCCGGCATCCTGCCCGGCGATCTGGGCCAAGAGCGCCTTGGCCATGCCGCGGCCGGCGGCCTCGATATCCTCGAAGATGGTATCGATCCGCGGCCGGAACAGGTCGAAGACGCGGCTCGTCTGCTTGGCGACCAGATCGACGTCGCGCCCCAGCCGCAGGCCGGCGTCGTAGATCGCCGCGTTGGTCGCGATCGCCGCTATCTCGCCGGGGCAGATCCAGCCGTCTGGCGGGTCGGGTCGGCTCAGCCGGGCGGCGATCTTGGCGTTGAGCTCCTCGGGCGAGCTGTTGAGGTCGTAGTCTTGGGGCACCTCGCCTGCGATGCCGGCTGCACGAACCGCTTGCTGGAAACCCGAGATCATGTGGTCTGCGAAGCTGTATTGCCGCGAGGGCGGGATAATCGATACTCGCCGCCGTCCCTTTTCGGCCAGCCGGGTTACAGCGCAACGGGCGAAGGCGGCGTTGTCGTAGTCGAGCCAGGCATGGGCGCCGACATTGGTCCGCCCGTGGGTCACGAAGGGAAAGCCGGCCTCGAGCAGGTATTTCACCCGGGCGTCCTGCGGTTCGGTGCGGGCAAAGATCATCCCGTCGGCCAGCCGGTTTTGCACGATGTGCCGGATCGGGCGCATCGGGTCCTCGCCCAGCTGGTACTGGGTGAGCGTCAGGTGATATCGGGTGTCGCGCACCACGTCGGCGACGCCGGCGATCATCGAGCCGGAAAAGTCGATGATCTCGCCATGCGGGTCGAGCACAAGGGCGATGACGTTGGTGCGCCCGGTGCGCAGGCGTTGCGCGGCGCGGTCGGGCACATAGCCCACCTCGGCGGCGGCCTTGGCGATTGTCTCGCGTGTCGTTTTGGCGATCCTGGGATCGTCGGCGAGCGCGCGGCTGACTGTGGTCATGGCGAAGCCGGTCATCTGCGCGATTGTGCGCAGGGTCGGTTTCGGCCGGGACTTGGCCTGATGCGTTGCCTCCGGCGATGTCACAGGGTTAGCCCGGAATCGGGCGCCGTCGTTGTGAGCGCTATCACCACGACCGAATCGCGATTCGCGCCCCTCGCCGATGGGCGACTGAGCAGGAATTTGGCCTGGGTAATGAAATCAGATAGTTGCAACGTTACACTTCCGGCGAATCCGTGTTGACAGCCATGCTATTTGTAACGTTATAAATGCGCAACCGTTGAAACGGTTACAACGATCCTAGGGAGGACCCATGAAACACCTTATGATGACGATGAAAGCCTCGGTCGCCGCCTTGGCGCTGAGCGTCGGCGGCGCGAACGCGGCGGATGTGGAAGTGCTGCACTGGTGGACGTCGGGCGGCGAAGCTGCGGCGCTGAACGTGCTGAAGCAGGACCTCGAAGGCCAGGGCATCGGCTGGCAGGACATGCCGGTCGCGGGCGGCGGCGGCGAGCAGGCGATGACCGTGTTGCGCGCCCGGGTGACCGCCGGCGACGCGCCGACCGCGGTGCAGGCGCTTGGCTTCGACATCCTCGACTGGGGCGCCGAGGGCGCGCTCGCCAACCTCAACGATCTCGCCGCGCAGGAAGGCTGGGACGACGTGGTGCCCGAAGCGCTGCAGGCCTTCGCCAAGTATGACGGCAAGTGGATCTCGGCGCCGGTCAACGTGCACTCGACCAACTGGGTCTGGGCCAACAAGGCGGTGCTGGACGCCAACGGCATCGCCGTGCCGACGACCTGGGAAGAATTCACCGCCGCGGTCGAGGCGCTGGCCGCCGCCGGCGTGACCCCGATCGCCCATGGCGGCCAGGCCTGGCAGGACGCCACCGTGTTCGACGCCGTGGCGATGTCCGCTGGCGGCCCCGATTTCTACAAGGCCGCCTTCATCGATCTCGACGAAGACGCGCTCGGTTCCGACACGATGAAGGAGGCGTTCGACCGCATGGCCTTCATCCGGTCCCATGTCGACGAGAACTTCTCGGGCCGCGACTGGAACCTCGCCACCGCGATGGTGATCAACGGCGAGGCGGGTTTTCAGATGATGGGCGACTGGGCCAAGGGCGAGTTCCTCAACGCCGGCAAGGTGCCGGGCGAGGACTTCCTGTGCTTCCGCTTCCCGGGCACCACCGAACAGGTCACCTTCAACGCCGACCAGTTCATGATGTTCGACCAGGGCGGGTCGGTCTCGTCCGAGCAGGCGGCGCTGGCCAGCGCCATCCTGTCGCCGTCGTTCCAGATCGCCTTCAACAAGGTCAAGGGCTCGGTTCCCGCGCGCACCGACGTGGCCGGCGACGAGCTTGACGCCTGCGGCCAGCAGGGCATGGCCGATCTGGCCGCGGCCGCATCCTCGGGCAATCTCTTCGGCTCGATGGCTCACGGCCACGCGGCGCCGGCGAGCGTGAAGAACGCAATCTACGACGTCGTCACCGCGCATTTCAACGGTGAATTCGACAGCGAAACCGCCGTGGCCGAACTGGTCGACGCGGTCTCGATCGCCAAGTAGGCGCATCCGCGTCAGGGACCGGCGCACGCGCGCCGGTCCCGCCGTCGAACGACCCGACAGGGAGGCCGCCATGGCCGTGACCGACCCCGCGGTCGGGGCATCTGCGCCCGATTTCCGGACCCGTCTGCAGCATTGGATCCCGAAGATCGTGCTGTCGCCGTCCTTGGCGATGATCTTCGTCTTCGTCTACGGCTTCATCGCCTTCACGGTCTATCTCAGCTTCACCGACAGCCGCATGCTGCCCTCCTTCGGCTGGGTCGGGTGGGAGAACTACTCCAAGCTCTGGCGCCTGTCGCACTGGGAAATCTCGCTGATCAACATGGCGATCTTCGCCGGGCTCTACATCGTGGTCTGCACCGCGATAGGGCTGATGCTGGCGATCTTCCTCGACCAGAAGATCCGCGGCGAGGGGGTCCTTAGGCCGCTCTACCTCTACCCCATGGCGCTGTCCTTCATCGTCACCGGGACGGCGTGGAAGTGGTTTCTGGACCCCGGCATCGGGCTTGAGAATGTGATGCACACCTGGGGCTGGACCTCGTTCAGCTTCGACTGGATCAAGAACCGCGACTTCGCGATCTACACCGTGGTGCTGGCGGCGGTCTGGCAGACCAGCGGCTTCGTGATGGCGATGTTCCTGGCAGGGCTGAGGGGCATCGACAACGAGATCCTGAAGGCCGCGCAGATGGACGGCGCGTCGAACTGGAACCTCTACCGCCGGATCATCATCCCGCAATTGCGCCCGGCGTTCCTGTCGGCCTTCGTGATCCTCGCGCACCTGGCGATCAAGACCTTCGACCTGGTGATCGCGCTGACCGGCGGCGGGCCGGGCCGGGCCACCGAACTGCCCGCCACCTTCATGTATTCCTACACCTTCACCCGCAACCAGATGGGCATCGGTGCGGCCTCGGCCGTGATCATGCTGATGACCATCGCGGCGATCATGATCCCCTATCTCTACGCCGAACTCAGGGAGAAGAAGTGATGGCCGTCGCTTCCTCGGACACCGCCATCCGCACTGGCCGCATAGCGCGGACCTTCATCTACCTGGTGCTGCTCCTGTTCGCGCTGTTTTACATGCTGCCGCTCTACGTGATGCTGATCAACTCGGTGAAGCCGCTCTCCGAGATCACCGGCGGCGGCATGATGAACCTACCCGACATCTGGACGCTGGAACCCTGGCGCAAGGCCTGGTCCGAGGCACAGATCGGCGTGCAGCCGACCGGGCTGAAGCCCTATTTCTGGAACTCGATCCAGATGGTGGTGCCGGCGGTGGCGATCTCGACGATCCTCGGCGCCTTGAACGGCTATGTGCTGACCAAGTGGCGGTTTAAGGGCGACACGATCCTCTTCGGCCTGATGCTCTTTGCCTGCTTCATCCCGTTCCAGATCGTGCTGATCCCGATGGCGCGGGTGCTGGGCGTACTGGGGCTCGCGGGCTCGACCTGGGGGCTGGTGCTGGTGCATCTGGTCTACGGCATCGGCTTCACCACGCTTTACTTCCGCAACTACTACGCCGTCTTCCCGACCGAGCTCGTTCGCGCCGCACAAATCGACGGCGCCGGGTTCTTTCAGATCTTCTGGCGCATCCTGTTGCCGTCTTCGGGACC
The DNA here is from genome assembly GCA_030066215.1 of Rhodobacter sp. Lineage (GTDB taxonomy): Bacteria > Pseudomonadota > Alphaproteobacteria > Rhodobacterales > Rhodobacteraceae > JASJCA01. The sequence continues at coordinate 38,125 of JASJCA010000008.1, forward strand.
CATCGCCGTGGTCTCGGTGATCTGGCAGTTCACCAACATCTGGAACGACTTTCTGTTCGGTGCCTCCTTTGCCGCCGGCGACGGGGCGCCGATGACCGTGGCGTTGAACAACCTGGTGCAATCCTCGACCGGGGTGAAGGAATACAACGTGCATTTTGCCGGCGCGATCCTGGCCGCGACGCCCACGCTCCTGGTCTACATCGTCGCCGGCCGCTACTTCGTCCGCGGTCTCATGGCCGGCTCCGTGAAAGGCTGATCCGACCATGCGCTTCGCTCTTCATCTGGCCAAAAAAATCCCGGGGGAGGCCGCAGGCCGGGGGCAGAGCCCCCATCTCCCCGCCACCCACAAGGATCCCCACTGATGGGCTTTCTCGACATCCGCAACGCCACCAAGTCCTACGGCCAAGTAGAGGTCCTGCACCAAGTCGACATCAGTGTCGATGAGGGCGAATTCCTGGTTCTCGTCGGCCCTTCCGGCTGCGGGAAATCCACGCTTCTCAACATGATCGCTGGGCTCGAAGACATCACCACCGGCGAGATCGCGATCAAGGGGCGCATGATGAACGGCGTGCACCCGTCCAAACGCAACATCGCCATGGTGTTCCAGTCCTATGCGCTTTACCCCAACATGACCGTGGGTCAGAACATCACCTTCGGGCTGGAAATGCATGGCGTGGCCAAGCCCGAACGCGACAAGGCGATGGCCGACGTCGCCAAGCTCTTGCAGATCGAGCAGCTTCTCGATCGCAAGCCCGGGCAACTGTCCGGCGGCCAACGTCAGCGCGTCGCCATGGGCCGGGCGCTGGTGCGCAATCCCGATGTGTTCCTGTTCGACGAACCCCTGTCAAACCTCGACGCCAAGCTGCGGGTCGATATGCGTACCGAGATCAAGAAGCTGCACCAAAATCTCGGCACAACCATCGTCTACGTCACCCACGACCAAATCGAAGCGATGACATTGTCGACAAGAATCGCGGTGATGAATGGCGGTTACGTACAGCAGCTGGGCACGCCGAAAGAGATCTACGACACGCCCGCAAACCTGTTCGTCGCAACCTTCATGGGCTCGCCTTCGATGAACCTTATCCCGGTCAAGCTGCGCGTCGACGGCAACGCCGTTTACGCCGACACCAAGAATGACCAGGACGAGAAGGTCAGCCTGCCGGTGTTCGAACCGTCCGCCACGGTCAAATCCTGTGACGGGCAGTCGGTGATGCTGGGGATCCGGCCAGAGGCATTGACCGATCCGGAGGGGGCCGATCAACGGTCGACCCATGTCGAGCGCATTCGAAACACGGTGACGGTGACCGAGCCTGCGGGGTCCGATACCTTTGTGGCGACGACAATCGGCGGCGCAGAATGCGTGGCGCGGATGCGCTCGGATGCCGATGTCGCGCCCGGCCGCGTGTCCGAGTTCGCGTTCAACATGGAAAAGGCCGTGCTGTTTGATCCGAAGTCCGAAGCCCGGATCGCCTGAGCGGAGGTCGGGCAAAAAGACCGCGCGAAGGTCGCTGATGCCGTCACTTGCCCGGAGGCAGCCAGTGATCACCTATGCCGCAGCGATTGCCCGCGCAATCGTTCCGACGGCCGGTTTCCATTGGAATGCGATTGAACCGCTCACTTGATGGGTTGGGAAGGGTAGCTCGCAGGGTTTTGGATTGTTCCGGGCCTGTATCCGGCGAAACGGTAAGACGGCACCGGCAGTACTCTAGTAACAGCCAGCGCCATGCACACCACGAAATCATGGAAGTGTTCCGTGGTCTGTTGATGGGCCGCACCGCAGCCTTCTTCGCAATCTCGCGGCACGCCGAGCAGAACACATTGCATTCCTCCGACAAATACCAGGCGCAATGTGTCACCGTCGGCGATCCGCGATACGGATCGGATAGGTTTGGCAGGGCGGCCAGCCACCCATACCGGATCGCCAGTTTCAGGACCTGTCAAACGGTGACGAATTCGTTGCGCATCGTCGAGCGCGAGGGCGGCTTGAAACCCGGATAGTCCTGCCGGCGAATTACGCGGTAACGCCTAATATGACCGTGATTCCTGAGCCCGAAAGAGACTGAAAACCATCAAGGCCTCAGCGGTTTCTCGCTAAGGCCTTGTTTTTGTTGGCTCCGGCGGTAGGGATCGAACCTACGACCAATTGATTAACAGTCAACTGCTCTACCGCTGAGCTACGCCGGAACACCGGCACGCGATATAGCAAGGGCGGTTCGGGGCGTCCAGAGGGGGCTTGGGATTTTTTCCTGGAGATCACGCGCGGAAGAAGCGCGCATCGGGGGCGAGGTGAGGGTCCGCTGCGGCCAGGTTTCTTTGTACGAGATCAATCAGATGGGCGAAGACGTTGCGCCGGGCTGCGGGCAAGAGCGCGGCCGGGACCTCGGTGTAGATGTCGTGGGTGAGATCGTCGATCGTCGACCCGCGGTCGTCGAGGCGGTCGCGGATCTGCGCCTCGCGGGCGCGGCGGTGGTCCAGGAGCCACTGCGCCCGGCCGGCGGGGTCCGTCACCGGGTCGCCATGGCCGGTGTAGAACACCCGCGCTGCGCGCGCCGCAAGCGCCTCGGTAGAGGACATGAATGCCGTCAGATCGCCGTCGGGGGGCGAGACCATGGTGCTGGCCCAGCCCATGATATGATCACCGGTGAACACGGCGTCGCCCCAGGCGAAGCTGAGATGATTGCCGAAATGGCCCGGGGTCCAGAGCGCCTGTAATGCCCAGTCGCCGGCCTCGATCACCAGGCCGTCGACGAGAGATTCATGCGGTGCGAAACCTTGGTCGACGCCCTCTCCGCCGCCGCTGAGACCGGCGCGGGCGAGGTCCTGCATGATCTGGGAGCGGCCCGCGCCGCTGTCGCCGAAGGCGTGGATCGCGGCGCCGGTGGCCTGGGCCAAGGGCGCGGCCAAGGGCGAATGGTCGAGATGCGAATGGGTGACGAAGATGTGGCTGATGCGCTCGCCGGGCGCTAGAGCCTCGAGGATTGCCGTCAGGTGCGCCGGAATGGCGGGCCCCGGGTCGATCACCGCGACCGAGCCGTCACCGACCAGATAGGTATTGGTGCCGTGATGCGTCATCGGCGAGGGGTTCGGCGCCAGCACGCGGCGCAGCCCGGGTTCGATCCGTTCGACCATGCCGGGGCGGGGGATGTCGGTATCCACGATTTGCGTTCTCTCCGCGGGCCGGTCGCGCTACCCTTAGCCCATGTCCTTCGCCTGGCTCAAACGCTATCTGCCGCGCTCGCTCTACGGGCGGGCGGCGCTGATCCTGCTGGTGCCGGTGGTGTCGCTGCAGCTGGTGGTCTCGGTGGTGTTCATCCAGCGGCACTTCGAGGGCGTGACCGAGCAGATGACGCGCAACGTCGCCTTAGAGTTGCGCTATCTCTTGGGCATCGTGGAGACCGCAGCCTCGCCGGAGGATGCACTGGCCGCGCTTGGCGCGGTGTCCGGTCCGTTGGCGTTTCGGGTGTCCCTGCCGGCCGAGCTACCCGATCGGGACCAGCGGTTGTTCTATGATTTCTCGGGGCTGCAGATGATGGAGACGCTGCGGGCCGAGGTGGACGGCGTGCGGCGCTTCGATCTGGCGGTCAGCACGCGCCAGGTCTGGGTCTGGATCGACACGCCGCACGGGGTGCTGTCGGCGATGTTCGACCGGCGGCGGGTATCGGCGTCGAACCCGCATCAGCTGCTGGTCTGGCTGGTGGTGACCGGGATCCTGCTGTCGCTGATCGCCTTCGTCTTCCTGCGCAACCAGCTGCGCCCGATCAAGCGGCTGGCGGCGGCCTCGGCCGAGTTCGGGCGCGGGCGGATCGCGCCCTACAAGCCCACCGGTGCGATCGAGGTGCGGGCCGCCGGCAATGCGTTTCTGGACATGCGCGCCCGGATCGAGCGGCAGATCGAGCAGCGTACGATGATGCTGTCGGGGGTCAGCCACGATATGCGCACGCCGCTGACACGCCTGAAGCTGGGGATTAGCATGCTGGACCCGACGCCCGAGACCGAGGCGTTGGAGCGCGACGTGGCAGATATGGAGCGCCTGCTGGACGAATTCCTCGCCTTCGCCCGCGACGACTCGCTCGACGACCCGCAAGAGATCGATCCGGAAGTCCTGGCCGAAGGGGTCGTGGCGAAGTTCTCGGCGGCCGGCGCGCAGGTGGTCTTGGCCGAAGTGGCGGGGCAGGGACGGGCGACGCTGCGCCCGGTGGCGGTGGCGCGGGCGCTGGAGAACCTGATCGGCAATGCTGTGCGTTACGGTACCCTCTGTGAGGTCCGCCTGGCGATCAGCGACAGGGCGGTGAGGATCTCGGTCGAGGATGATGGGCCGGGCATTCCCGAGGACCAGCGTGAGGAGGCGCTGAAGCCCTTCGCCCGGCTCGACGCGGCGCGCAACCAGGACCGCGGCAGCGGCGTCGGGCTGGGCCTTTCCATCGCCCATGACATCGCGCGGCGGCATGGCGGGCAGTTGGTGCTGGCAGGCAGTGCCACCTTGGGCGGGCTCAAGGCTGATTTGGTGCTGGCGCGGTAGGGGGATGGAATCGTCGAGTCCGGTCATTGGCGGAGAGGTGACGGTCGGCAGTTGTCGTGAGCACGGAACCAAGGGGCGCAGCCCCGCCGTGCCCATCGCCGCCCCGCTCCGGAGGGGTGGCGATTGGTCAACGCCGTCCCGCCGCGTGATGCCCTACGGATTCGACATCCATTAAGCATACCCGTTCAGAGGTCGGTTCGCCACCCCGCGGGTCGGCGATGGGCACGGCTTAACACGAAGCGGGACGCGAACGCTCCCGTGCGGCCGGTTGGCTCGGTCCGCGCCCCAGCCCCAGCTTTGCCCATTGGCAAGGCGGGACCAACCTGTTCAATATACCGCCATCGGCGCGCCGCTGCTCAGGTGCGTCCAGGGTGATCTTAGGGAGGAGACCACATGAACCCCATCCGCAGAACCGTTTTGAGCCTCGCCGGCGCGGCGCTGGCAACAGGGCTGGGCGCGGGCACGGCGCTTGCTGCCGATGTCACGTTGCGCCTGCACGAGTTCCTGCCCGCACAGGCTGGCATTCCGAAGCACATCATGGGCGTCTGGGCGCAGAACGTGTCCGAGGCGACCGGCGGGCGGGTCGAGATCCAGAGCTTTCCGTCGATGCAGCTCGGCGGCAAGCCGCCGGAGCTGTACGACCAGGTCAAGGACGGCGTCGTCGATCTGACCTGGACGGTGATTGGGTACACCCCCGGCCGCTTCCCGCGCGCCGAGGTGTTCGAATTGCCGTTCATGCTGACCAACGCCGCCGACACCAGCCGGGCGTTCTGGGACATTGCCGAAAAATACATGATCGGCGAGGCGTTTGACGACGTGAAGGTCCTGGCGGTTTGGGTGCATGGCCCCGGCCTGATCCACTCCACCGATCCGGTGGAATCGCCTGCGGACCTCAACGGCGTCAAGCTGCGTGCGCCGACGCGGATCATCAACAAGCTCTTCAGCGATCTCGGGGCGACGACCGTCGGCATGCCGGTGCCGGCGATCCCCGAGGCGCTGTCCAAGGGCGTGATCGACGCCACCGTGATCCCGTGGGAGGTGACCGGCGCGCTGAAGACCTCGGAGATGGTGGAAAACCACACCGAATTCGGCGACGCCGCACTTTACACCACGACCTTCGTCTTCGCGATGAACAAGGCGGTCTGGGACGGTCTGGCGCCCGATCTGCAAGAGGCGATCATGTCGGTCTCCGGCCCCGATTTCTCGGCCTTCGCCGGCGGCACGATGGAAGACCTCGACGGGCCCGGCCGCACCATTGCCGAGGACCTGGGCAACAACATCATCATGCTGAGCGACGACCAGGTCGCCGAATGGCGGGCCGCGAGCCAGGCCACCACTGATGCCTGGGTGGCGGAGATGAACGAAAAGGGCCTCGACGGTTCCGGCCTGCTGGAAGAGGCGCGGATGCTGATCGACAAGTATACCGGCATGAACTGAGACCTCTGCGGTCCCGGCGCGCAAGCCGGGGCCGCGCCTTGGGGGAGGTAGCCCCATGCTGTTGTCCTTCATGGAACGGCTTGCGCGCCTGATGGCGTTGCTCGGCGGGCTGGTGCTGACGGTCCTTGTGATCCTGGTCTGTGTCAGCGTTTTGGGCCGTGGGGCGAACACCTTCGGCCACTGGGAGTGGCTGGAGGCGGCGGCGCCGGGGTTGGCCGCGTCGGTGCTCGCCACCGGGGTCGGGCCGGTGCCGGGGGATTTCGAGCTGGTCGAGGCCGGCATCGCCTTCGCCATCTTCGCGTTCCTGCCGCTCTGCCAGCTGCATGCCGGGCACGCGACGGTCGACGTCTTCACCTCGCTGCTGCCGCGCCGGGTCAATGACTGGCTGATCGCGTTCTGGGAGGTTCTGCTGACCCTGGTGATCCTGCTGATCACCTGGCGGCTGTCGCAGGGGATGCTGGACAAGATCGGCAATGGCGAGACCACGTTCATCCTGCAATTCCCGATCTGGTGGGCTTATGCCGGCAGCTTCGCCGCGGCCCTGGCCGCCTCGGTCGTGGCGGTCTATTGCGCCGTGGCGCGGGTGCTGCAGTTGGCCAGCGGGCGGCGGATGATGCCAGAGGGTGAAGGGGCGGGGCATTGAGCATGCTCGCGCTGGGGTTCTGGTCGTTCCCCGTCCTTCTATTGATGATCTTCCTGCGGGCGCCCATCGGGCTGGCGATGATGCTGTGCGGGATCGGCGGCATTTGGGTCGCGCTCGGCGACAGCAACATGTTCATGGCCAAGCTGAAGACCGAGACCTTCACGACCTTCTCCAGCTATTCGCTGACGATCATTCCGATGTTCCTTCTGATGGGCCAGTTCGCGACCTTGTCCGGCATGTCCTCGGCGCTGTTCAAGGCCGCCGAATCCTGGCTCGGCCACCGCAAGGGCGGGGTGGCGATGGCCGCCGTGGGCGCCTGCGCCGGCTTCGGGGCGATCTGCGGCTCGTCGCTTGCCACGGCGGCCACGATGAGCCGCGTGGCCTTGCCGGAGCTCAAGCGCTACGGCTATTCCGGTGGGTTCTCGACGGCGACGCTGGCCGCAGGCGGCACGCTCGGCATCCTGATCCCGCCATCGGTGATCCTGGTGATCTACGCCATCCTGACCGAGCAGAACATCGCCAAACTGTTCCTGGCGGCCTTCATCCCCGGCATCCTCGCTGCGATCGGCTATATGATCACCATCTCGATCTACGTGCGGCTTTTCCCCGATGCCGCCGGGACCCGGGCGCCGGTGCCCTATGCCGAGAGGCTCAAAGCGCTGCTCGATGTTTGGCCGGTTCTGCTGGTGTTCCTCTTGGTGGTCGGCGGCATCTATCTGGGTTGGTTCACGCCGACCGAGGGTGCGGCGGTGGGCGCCGCAGGGACCGGGATCATCGCGCTGCTGTCGGGCAACCTGAACTGGAGAGTCTTCGCCGACTCGATTCTCGCCACGGCGATGTCGACCGCGATGATCTTCTTCATCATCCTCGGCGCAGGGTTTTACAACTCGTTCCTCGCCCTGACCCAGGTGCCGCAGGAGCTAGCGAATTTTGTACTCGGGCAGGGGCTGTCGCCCTGGCTGGTACTGATCCTGATCCTGGTCTTTTATCTGATCTTCGGTTGCCTAATGGATTCGCTGTCGATGATCCTGCTGACGATCCCGATCTTTTTTCCGGTGATCTCGGCGATGGACTTCGGTCTTGTGGAACTGGCCGCGTTGCAGGCCGAGGCAGCGCGGGAGGTGCTGGCGGTCGGCGTGCCCGAGGGCATGGCGGCGGAGATGCTGGAGAGCATCCGGACGGCGATCGCCACCGGCGCCGAGCTGACCCGCGAGCAGATGAACGAGCTTGGCATCCGGGTGACGCGCGGCATGGCCAACCGGATCGAGGCGGAGCATTTGGCGATCTGGTTCGGCATCCTGGTGCTGATCGTGGTCGAAGTAGGGCTGATCACGCCGCCCGTGGGCATGAACCTCTTCATCATCAACGCCATGGATCGCGAAACGCCGATGGCGGCGACCTATAAATCGGTGATGTTCTTTGTTGGCTCGGACCTGGTGCGAGTCGTGATCCTGGTGCTGTTTCCCGGCATTACGCTGATTTTGCTGTGGTAGATTGATCAAATCGCGGCGACTTTGCTGCTGCTGTTGCCTCCGCATCTTGGGATGGGGTCCTTGGGCGGGGAGCGACTGATTTCCTGGAGTTTTGGACGGTGGAACGCATGCAAGGGTCTTGGCGGTCTGCTGAGAATTCCGCCGGGAGCGGTTCTGAGTTCTGAGCGAGCCTGGGAAAAATGCGGCGGACTTGTTCAGGCGTCGGGGTCGTAGACGCGGGCGCGGTGGCGGTCGTCGGGGTCCAACGACGGGATCGCCGACAGCAGCGTCTTGGTGTAGTCGTGACCCGGGTTGGCGAAAAGCTGGCGGGTCGGAGCTTGTTCCTTGATCTGGCCGTGATACATCACCGCGACGTAGTCGCAGACATGGGCCACAACCGACAGATCGTGGCTGATGAACAAAAAAGTCAAATCAAGGTCACGCTGCAACGCCTTGAGAAGGTTTAAGATATCGGCCTGAATTGAGACGTCGAGTGCGGCCACCGCCTCGTCCGCGACAACGAATTTTGGGCCGCAAACAAGGGCGCGGGCAATCGAGATGCGTTGGCGCTGGCCGCCGGAAAACGCATGCGGGAAGCGGCGCAAATGTTCCAGGTTCAGACGGCATTTCGCCGCGATCTCGCGCACCCGCTGGTCGGTTTCCTCGCGGCTTTTGGTGAGTTTCATCACCTCCAGCGGCTCGGCGATGATGTCGCGCACGGTCATCCGGGGGGAAAGCGCCGCGTAAGGATCCTGGAAGATCAACTGTGCCCGGGTGCGGTAGTCTCGCAAGGCCTCCTTGCCGAGCGATCCGACGTCGTAATCGACATCTCCGTCGCTGTAGCGGATCCTGCCTTCGGTGATAGGTGCGGCGCGCAGGATGGCGCGGCCGAGCGTGGTCTTGCCAGACCCGCTTTCGCCGACGAGGCCGACGAAGCTTCCCTTCGGTATCTCGAGACTCACGTGGTCGACCGCCTTCAGGACCGGCGGAGTACCGATCAAGCGGCGGCCGAGCGGGTAGTGGATCGACACGTCGTCGATGGTGATCAGCGGCAGGGTCATGGCTGGCCGGGCACATCTTCGGGAAAGAGCGCGGCGAAATGGCCAGGTGCGATCTCGGTCATCGGCGGCGCCTCGGTCTCGTAACGCGAGCCCGGCTTCAGTGTCGGATTGCGCGGGTGAAAAACGCAGCCCGAGGGACGTTCGAGCGGCGAGGGGATGTCGCCGGCGATGGGCGTCAGCGGCGCGTCGAGATCGTCGAGCTTCGGCAGCGCGTTGATCAGGCCCTGGGTATAGGCATGCGCGGGGTTGCGGATCACCTCGCGCACCGGACCGGTTTCCATGATCCGGCCGAGATACATCACCGCGACCCGGTCGGCGGTCTGCGCGATGACGCCCAGATCGTGGGTGATGAACATGATCCCCATGCCGAATTCGGCCACCAGGTCACGCATCAAATCAAGCACTTGCGCCTGGATGGTGACGTCGAGTGCGGTGGTCGGCTCGTCGGCGATCAGAAGCTTCGGCGTGGTCGACAGCGCCATCGCGATCATCGCGCGTTGCCGCATGCCGCCGGAAAGTTCGAAGGCGTACTGGTCGATACGTTTGTCGGGCTCCTTGATCCCGACCCGGTCGAGCATCTCGATCGAGTGCTTTCGGGCCTGCTTCTTGCCCATTTCGGTGTGCAGCGTTAGCTGCTCAACCATCTGGTCGCCAATGGTGATCGCGGGCGCGAAGCTGGCCATCGGCTCCTGGAAAATCATCGAAATGGCGCCGCCGCGGACCTGGATCATGTCGCGTTCGCGGCGTAGGCTCAGGACCTCGAGCGGGTCTTGCCCGGGCACATTCAGCACGATGTGGCTGGCCGGGTCGTAGACGGTGTTTTTGCCGTTGAGCTGCATCAACGCCTTGGCGGTGACCGACTTTCCCGATCCGGATTCGCCCACCAGCCCCAGCACTTCGCCGGCGGCGATGTCGAAATCGACACCTTCGACGGCGGTGATCAGCCCCTCGTCGGTGCGAAATCGGATCGTCAGGTCACGGACGGAAAGCAGGCTCATGACAGAACCTTCCGGAAGATGACCTTGTCTTCGCCATCGGCGAAGAAATCTCGGATGCGGCCCTCTTCCTCATACCCGGCGCCGGCGTAAATCGCGCGTGCGGCGGCCTGCTCTGGCAGTTGCGTGGTTTCGATAATGATAAGGCGTGCGTCCAGCGTCGCTTCCATCGCTTTGAGCAAGGCTTTGGCCAGCCCCTCACGCCGTGCCTCGGGGGCGACACCGAGGGCGAGGATGTTCCAGACCCGGTCGGTCATCGCCTCGGGCCGGGCAAAGGCGAAACCGGCCGGCGCGCCGGCACGGTCCGCGACGAGCCAGCGATCCTCGCCGCCGTCGAAAGACGGCTGGATCATTTCCGGGAGGTATTCGGCCGGAAACAGGCCCGCAGCCTCCGCGATGACGCCGAGTGACGGGATGTCGGAGTGGGTCACGGACCGCACGGTCATTTGTGCGTCCCATATGGGTCGGCCGCGTCGCGAAGACCGTCGCCGACGAAGACGAAGGCCATGACCAGAGCGATGAAGAAGATGACGGGGATGAAGTACCATTGGTAGTTCAACAGCACGTCGGCGGAAGTGGTGTTTTGCAACATCACGCCGAGCGAGTTGACTGGGTCCTTGAGGCCGAGGCCGATGAAGCTGAGCGCGGTTTCGGAGAGCACGATGTAGGGAAAGGAAATCACCAGATCGACGATGATGTAGCTGGTGAAGCTCGGCAGCAGGTGTTTGCGGATGATGTGGCTGGCACTGGCGCCGCAGAGCTGGGCGGCCAGCACGTATTCCTGGGTGCGCTCGACGAGAAGATGGGTACGGACGCGGCGGGCCAGCGTGGGCCAATTGATGAAGCCGATGATGATCGAGATGAAGAAGAATCGGGTCTCGGACGACCAGGTGTCGGGGATGAAGGCGGCGATGGCCATGAAAAGCGGGATGATGGGGATCGTTCGGACCGCGTCGGTGACCATCTGCACGGCGCCGTCGATGACACCGCCGAAATAGCCGGCGACGCCGCCGATGATCAGCGCCAGGACGAAGCTGATCAGCACGCCCAGGGTGCCGACGGCGAGCGAAGTGTACACCGCGTGGAGCGTGCGGCTGAAGATGTCCTTGCCGGTGTCGTCGGTGCCGAAGAGGTGGATCTTGCCCTCGTCGACGCCGAAGAGATGCACGGATCCCTTGATCCCGAAGAGGCGGTATTCG